>CAZESH010000253.1:0-6513 GCA_964514665.1 uncultured Caryophanales bacterium | reverse complement strand
CGCCGTTATGAATGCAGCGTTTATTTGAAAAGGGAAGATCTTCAGGTGGTGCGATCGTTTAAAATCCGCGGGGCGTATCATTTTATGAAAAGCCTGTCCAAAGAGGAGCTGAAAAACGGGGTCGTCTGTGCAAGCGCAGGCAATCATGCGCAGGGAGTCGCTTATTCCTGCAGGCTGCTTGGTGTTCAGGGCAAAATCTTCATGCCGACGACGACACCCCGGCAGAAAATTTCCCAAGTCAAGCTTTACGGCGAGCAGTTTGTGGAAGTGATATTGACCGGAGACACCTTTGACGACTCCTATTTGGAAGCGAAAGCATATGGTATGGAAAAGCGGATGGTGTTCATCCATCCTTTTGATGATTTGCGGACGATCATCGGCCAAGCCACGGTAGGGCTGGAAATCATGAATCAGATATCGGACCCGCTTGACGCCGTATTTCTTACCATCGGCGGGGGAGGACTGGCCTCCGGTGTGGGAAGCTATATCAAGGGCGTCAGTCCTGAGACGAAGATCATCGGTGTCGAGCCGGCGGGCGCGCCGGGAATGAAGCATTCGTTCGAGCAGCAAAAGGTTGTCCCTCTGGAGAAGATCGACAAATTCGTTGATGGCGCGGCGGTCAAGCAGGTCGGTCAAACCACCTTTGAAATTTGCCGGCAGGTCGTGGATGAGATTGCGGTTGTATCCGAAGGGAAGGCATGCAGTTCGATACTGGAGCTGTATAACGGCAGTGCGATTGTCGTTGAGCCGGCGGGTGCGCTTCCTGTTGCGGCGCTGGATCAATTCAAGGACGAAATCCGCGGCAAAACCGTCGTCTGCGTCATAAGCGGCGGCAACAACGATATCGAGCGAATGCAGGAGATTAAGGAGCGCTCTTTGATCTATGAAGGCTTAAAGCATTATTTTATTATCGATTTTCCGCAGCGGGCGGGTGCTCTGCGCGAGTTTATCGACGAAGTGCTGGGACCGCAGGACGATATTACGAGGTTTGAGTACACGAAAAGGAATAACCGCGACAACGGACCGGCCTTGGTCGGCATTGAATTAAAAAACAGCGACGATTACGACGCTTTAATTGAACGGATGCGGGAAAAGAATATTTCCTATATTGAAATCAACAAGGACCCGCAGCTGTTCAATCTGTTGATTTGATCGATCGGTCCGGAAAGGAACAACAGTAGGGGGTGACAGGGATGTTTTTGTTGGAGCACGTGACTTATCGCAGGATCCTTTCCATAGCACATCTTCGGTTGGAGGAGCAGGCGGTGACCTGGATTGTCGGTGAAAGCGGCAGCGGAAAATCAACCCTCTTGAAGCTGCTGAACCATATGATCAGCTGCGACGGAGGCAGCGTGATGTATCGCGGCGAATCCGTCGGACAATGGAATCCGCTGGAATTAAGGCGAAGAGTCATGATGGTGCCGCAGACTCCGGTGATGTTCGAAGGATCGGTGCGGGACAATCTGCTGATCGGACTGAACTTGTCGGGCAGGGCGGAGGTTCAGGATGATGCCCTTGAGCAAATGCTGGCGCGTTTTCAGGTGAAAAAACAATTAGCGGATTCCGTGGAACAGTTGTCCGGAGGCGAGCAGCAGCGAGTGGCGCTGGCGCGTGTGCTGCTGTGCAGGCCGGAGACCTATTTGCTGGATGAACCTTCTTCGGCGTTGGATGAACATACGGAAAACGCTGTAATCGAAACCTTTCTGCATACCGTTCGGGAAGATCGCGCCTCGGCCGTCATCGTCACCCATAATACGGAGCTGCCCGAGTCTTTGGGCGGTACGGTGATTGTCTTGCAGCATGGAACGGTTGCCGAAGTCAGGAGAGTGGAAGCATGAATGCAATGCCTCAGCTTGGCATTTGGCAGCTTGCAGCAGGATATGTCTTTATTGTGCTGCTGCTGATCATTGTAAAAATCAGAGGAATCGCCCGCGAACGGGAAATCCTCATTTCCTCCATACGCATGACGCTGCAGCTGATTTTGATCGGTTACATTCTGACCTACGTCTTTCAGTTTAAATCGATGTGGCTTTCGCTTCTGATTGTTACCGTCATGGAAATTTTTGCGGTACAAAACATCATCAAACGCATCAAGCAGGAACTCACTCCCCAATTAAAGAAAACGATCTTCTTCTCCATGGTCGGCGGCACCTTCATTTCGCTGGTGTTTTTTATCGGCGTTGTGCTGCGGCTTACTCCATGGTACGAACCGCGCTATTTTATACCGATCTCGGGCATGATCATCGGCAATTCGATGACGGGAATAACGCTTGGAGTCAGCCGTCTGACCGAAGGCATGGAGGCTTACCGCAAACAGATCGAAGCGGCTCTCATGCTGGGTGCATCCCCTGTGGAGGCTTCCCGAAAGACGGTCAATCAAGCGTTCGATGCGGCCATTTTGCCGACGATTAATTCCATGGTAGGGATGGGCATCGTTTTTTTGCCCGGGATGATGACCGGTCAAATCATAGCCGGAGCCGAACCTTTGTCTTCGATCGCTTACCAAATTGCCATTATGCTGGGGATCGTCGGCAGCGTGTCGCTGACCGTTATTTCCTTTGTACATTTCGGCGTCAAGACATTTTTCAACGAAAGATGCCAGCTCAAGAGTCGGGAGCCGTCTTAAAAAAATAAAATAAAATAATCTTCACGAATTGCAAACAATGTAATATAATAAAACTATCCTAAAAGTTGCACTAGGGAAACAAATAGTCCCTCATGAAAAATGTTTGCCCAATAGAAATAAATAGTCCAAGACGGTAGAAGTACAAAGGAGGTATGCAAAGTGGAGATGTTAAGCCGTACTAAGATGAAAATGAAACCTTCATTGAAGGATAATCAGAATAAATTCGAAAAGGGAGCAATGGATGCGATAGAAGGCCGCAGCAAAGGCATTCGCGCGTTATGGCCTTTTCTCGGTCCGGCTTTTATCGCCTCGATTGCTTATGTCGATCCCGGCAATTTTGCCACCAATATCGAAAGCGGCGCCCACTTCGGCTATAAAATGCTGTGGGTGGTTGTATTGGCCAATATCATGGCGATGGTGCTGCAGAACCTGTCGGCCAAATTGGGAATTGCTACCGGCAAAAATTTGCCGGAGATGTGCCGGGACCATTTTCCCCGAAAAATCAATCTGGTGATGTGGATATTTTCCGAGATTGCCGCGATGGCCACTGATCTCGCGGAATTTCTCGGTGCTACGATCGCGCTTAATTTACTCTTTCATATTCCGCCGTTTTATGCCGCTCTGCTGACCGGGGTGGTCACTTATCTGATTTTGATGATGGAGCAAAAAGGATTTCGCCCGATGGAAAAATTCATTGCAGCTTTTGTGCTGTTGATCGGAGCCTGCTATGTGATCGAGACCGTGCTGTCGCGTCCCGATTTTGGGCAGATTGCCTACCACAGTGTGGTTCCTTGGATCGGAGACAAGTCGAGCATTATGCTGGCAGTCGGAATTATCGGCGCAACGGTCATGCCGCACGCCATTTACTTGCACTCAAGCTTGACGCAAAATCGGATTCGCCCGAGAAACGCGGCTGAAGCGTTGAAAATTCATCGCTTCAGCACCAAGGAAGTGATCATCGCCATGTCCTTTGCCGGCTTTATCAATCTGGCCATGATGTATATGTCCGCCTCCGTGTTTCATTTTTCCGGAAATGAGCAGGTTGCCGATATTTCCACAGCTTACAAAACGCTCATGCCTTTGTTGGGTCCGGCTGCCGCAGGCGTATTCCTGATCTCCCTTTTGGCTTCCGGAATCTCCAGCTCGGTGGTCGGAACGATGGCCGGTCAGGTGATCATGCAGGGCTTTGTCGGATTCTCCATTCCGATCTGGATGCGAAGGCTGCTGACGATGCTGCCCACGCTGATCATAATCGGCCTCGGCCTCAATGCAACCACAACCTTGGTGCTCAGCCAAGTAGTGCTGAGTCTGGTGCTGCCTGCCCCGGTGATTGCATTGATCTATTTCACGCGAAAGAAACAGCTGATGGGTGCGCTGGTCAATAAAACGCGGACTACCGTTTTTTCCACCCTGTTCGCTTCTGTCATTTTGCTGCTCAACATCTGGTTGATCGTGCAGACGATTAAGGAAATCTGACACTGACGGTGTCGTGGAGAATAGATAAAATATTTTCGGCTTTTTTGCTAACGACCGCAGAAAAGCCGATTTTTTTGGGAAATAAAAAGGAATTTTATCGAATGATGTAGAATTTTAGTTTAAAATTGCTAGTTTCTGCATATTTTTTAAACTTCATCTCACCTTATAAAGGAGGGTATTAATGTCTTGATGCGCACCCCACCGTTACCGTTTGCTAAATTAAAAGATCGAGCCTCCTTCATTTCATTTATTGTTTTTTATCTTGCTGTAGGGATTGCTTGGGTAATGGGGTCGGATTGGTTTGCCTATTTCAAATGGAATTCCCATCTTGTGTTTATCGAAAGCGGAAAGGGGATTGCTTTTGTTCTGCTGAGCGGATTGTTTTTTGCTGCAGTACTGCGTTCATACCGGGTTCAAATATGGAGATGGCGGGCTGCATTTTTTGACAGCGAAAATAAATTTCGCGAGCTTTTCGGAAACGCCAATGACGGCATGTTGATTATGGATGTGGATAAGAACGGGAAGCTTCAGGCGGTACTGGATGTAAACGAAGCTTTTTGCCGGCAATTGGAGCTGTCCAAAGTGGAAGTATGCTCGCTGCAAAACGGCCTCCTGGCCGATCAGTATGCGGACAGGGTAAAGTTTATGCGGGAATGCTTGTCGAAGCAGGAGTACTGTAATTTCGAGTGGGAATTAAAATCAAAGAACGGAAGAAGATTTCTTTACGAAGCCAATGCCAAACCGATCTTGTTCGGGAATATCGATGCGATCCTGTGCATTTTTCGCGATGTTTCCTTGCGCAAGCGCTCGGAAAAAATGCTCCGGCAGATGACCTATTATGATCATTTGACCGGTTTGCCCAATTTCCGCCTGTTTGAGGAACGTTTTTTTCACGAATTGCGGCAGGCACAAAGCACCGGCCGCATGATAGCGGTCATCATCATTGATATTGACCATTTCCGCGTCATCAACGATACGATGGGGCGAGTGGTGGGAGACAAGCTGCTTTGCGAAGTAGCCGCAAGGATCAAGAGGGTGATTCGCGACTCGGACCTGCTGGCAAGAATGGACGGGGATGATTTCAAGCTGCTGTGGCCCCGCATTGCGGAAGTGTCGGAAGTGACCGAATTGGCCGAAACGATCAATCGGAGCTTTGATGAAGGCTTTTTGATCGACGGATACGAGATTCATATCACGGTCCACATCGGCGGTTCAATCTTTCCGAAAGACGGGGAGGATATCGCTACGCTGTGCCGCAACGCCAATTTCGCGATGTATCGATCCATGGAAAGCCGCAGCGCTTTTCAGCTTTATGAGCCGGGGATGAATCCCGGTACCGGTCAGGCGGCGATCATCGAAAGCGACTTGAAAAAAGCACTGCTGCACAATCAATTCGAAATGTTTTACCAGCCTCAATTGAGTCTCGAAACCGGCAGGATTATCGGCGCCGAAGCGTTAATTCGTTGGAGGCATCCCGAGAAAGGGCTGATTACGCCCGGAGAGTTTATTCCTGTCGCCGAGGAAACCGGCATGATCATTCCGCTTGGAGAATGGGTGCTCAAGACCGTTTGCAAGCAGCACAAAAGCTGGTGTGATCAAGGTTTTTCGGCACTTCCGCTGGCGGTCAACCTATCGATCCGGCAGTTCATGCAGCAGAATATTCTGGATGTCGTAAAAGCAGAGCTGGAAAAGAACGAAATGCCTGCTGAATATCTGGTGTTGGAAATTACCGAGAGCATGACGATGAATTCGGAACGGGCTTCGCAGGTCCTGCGCCAATTCAAGGATATCGGCGTGCAGATCAATCTCGACGATTTTGGAATGGGATACAGCTCCTTGAACCATCTGAAGCGTTTCCCGCTCGATAAAATTAAAATAGATCGTTCCTTTGTCAGGGATATGCTCACGAACCAAAGCGACGCGAGCATCGTATCCACGATCATCTCGCTGGCGCATCATCTGGGCTTAAAGGTGATTGCGGAAGGCGTGGAGAACTGCGATCAGTCGGAATACCTGATCAAGCAAAGATGCGACGAAGTGCAAGGATATTTCTACAGTCCGCCAATAACCGAGCTTGAATTCAGGAAGATGCTCTCCGACAGTCAGAACAAGCTGCAGAAATAAAAAGATATGCACGGCGCCATTGATTTGGATTTTGAACGGTTCAGGTATATATCCTATCCAAAGGGGGCTTTCGGTTTGGGGTTTCGCTTGCTTTCCGGCGAAGATGCGAAAATGTCCGGTCCGAACCTGACAGACCAAGAACCATCAAAGCATATGCTTAAAAACGAAGGTCTCCGACTTTCATGATTCTAGGTCTCTCAGGTTCTACCCTAAGCGACGGAAAAGCAAACTTACCCGAAACAGAAAGCCCCCTCCTGACTTTATGAATAAATACCAGACCCTTTATC
>CAZESH010000252.1:0-6515 GCA_964514665.1 uncultured Caryophanales bacterium | reverse complement strand
AACGTTGGAAAGCTATATTACCACATTCAAAAACGAACCGGTCATCATGATGCCGATCGATTCGCCTTACACCAAAATCCTGTTGGGCAAGCAGTGATATTTGTACATCAACAGCGGATTCTTTCGAATTACAATAAATTCTAACAGGGATTGCAATAGTTTATTCCAGGAAGGCATCTTGAACTTATAATTTGCGGTTTATCGACCTTAGGGGAGGTTGAGTAAATATGAGTCATTCCAAGATTTTGGTGCCTTACGACGGGTCGGCATCGTCACAGAGCGCGGTGAAATTTGCCGTCGAAATGGCCGCTGCGTTCGGTGATGAGGTTGTGCTGCTTAATGTTCAAGCGAGTTTGGATTCCTTCAATACCAAGCAATTTTTCTCATTGCAGCAAATCCACGAATACGAGCAGGAAAAGGGAAACGCAGTGCTTCAGAGTGGGTTGGATATTCTCGCGAAGACCGATGTCTCATATCTCAGCAAGGTGAGGACGGGAACAGCCAAAGAGGAGATTATCAAGGAAGCCAAGGATTCACGGGCGCGCTGCATCGTGATGGGCTCAAGAGGCATGGATCCTTTTGTCGGTAAAATTCTTGGCAGTGTCAGCTACGGCGTTCTGCATACGGCCGATTGTCCCGTTGTGATCGTACCGGAGCCGGAAATTTGAATGACAGACCAAAATGAAACCCGCTAGGCATGAGGCGGCCTCGAATGAAGATCGCGTTTATTATCCGAATCTTCCAATGAGGCATGGCCGCATGCTTTTGCGGGTTTTTTTGGCGTGCAAGGATGCTGTTCACTTGCCGATATCAATGGAAGTATCATCGGTCTTGACATTGCGCAGGATGGAAATTTCCACTCTGCGGTTTTTGGCGCGTCCTTCTTCCGTGCTGTTGGAAGCGACGGGCTTATACTCCCCGTTACCGACAGCGCTGAATCGTGCGGGATCCAGATTGGTGTAGCCGAGCAGGATTTTCATGAAGTTCAATGCCCTCTCCGTGCTGAGATCCCAGTTGGATTGAAACCTGGCATTGCTGATCGGCATGTTGTCGGTGTGTCCGGAAACAACCACCTGGTAATTCGGATATTTTCCCAGCAATCCGGATATCGCTTCGGCCAGCTTTCTGGCTTCCGGCTTGACATCGGCGCTTCCCGAAGCGAACAGGGCGTTATCGCTGATGCGCAGTACGAGCTGCTGGCTGTTCAACCCGGTTTCCAGCTTGGCGGAAAGTCCGTTTTTCTTTATGTATTCATCGATCTGTTTTTTCAGCTTTTGCAAATTCTCTGTTTCCTGCTTAAACTGCTGCTCTGTCGTCTGTTTGTTTTTCGAAGTTTGATCCTGCGAGGCCTGCTTTGTCTTATTCGACAATTCGCTGCCCGCCGGAATCAGCGTAGCTTTGTCAAAAATGCCTGAACCTCCGGACAGCACGGAATTGAACGCAGCCATCATATTCTCGAACTTCTTCGAGTCGGTTTGGCTGGATGCGAACAATACGATAAACAAGGCCAAAAGCAGGGTCAGCAAATCGGCGTACGGAATCAGCCATGTCTCATCCGCGTGCTCCTCTTCATGCGCTTTGTGCTTCTTCTTCACTTGCGGTTTCCTCCTTGTCCTTTCCGTAACGTTCAGACGGGGTCAGGAATACGGACAGCTTTTGATTGATCGCCACCGTAGAAACGCCGGATTGGATGGACAGCAATCCCTCGATCATCATCATGCGAATCTGCACTTCCTTGCTTGAGATCCGCTTTAATTTGTTGGCAATCGGATGCCACAGTACATATCCGCTGAAAATTCCCAGCAAGGTTGCGACGAACGCTGCGGAAATTGAATGGGCAAGAGCTTCCATATTAGCCAGATTGCCAAGTGCGGCGATCAGTCCGATAACCGCACCGAGAACTCCAAGCGTCGGCGCGTACATGCCGGCCTGCGAGAAGATCAGCGAGCCTGCCCGATGGCGCTCCTCCATGGCGGACACTTCCTCCAGCAGCACATCTCTGACAAAATCCTGGTCATTTCCGTCAATGATCATGCGCATGCCGTTGCGCAGGAAATGATCGTCGATTTCCTCCACCTTGCTTTCCAAAGCAAGCAGCCCTTCCCTGCGGGTAATGGAAGCCCATTCCATGAACAATTGGATGATTTCGGCTTTAGGAATCAAATTTTGTTTGGTAAAAATAATTTTGATCAAGGTCGGAAACTTTGTGATTTCCGACATCGGAAACCCGATGAATAAAGACGCCGCGGTGCCGACAAAGATGATGACGAATGCTGCGGGGACCTTTAAAAGAAACAGCGGATCGGCCCCTTTTAAAATCATGCCGACAACAACTGCCCCCACACCGAGTATAATACCGATAACGGTGGATTTTTCCATGAAAAGCACCTCATTTAGGTTCAATTAGTAGAAATGAAAGTTTTTCTTGCAGCAAATGACAGCATTCAGCAAATTCACAACCTGATTTTCATTATACTATGATCGTGAAGGTTTGTTTACCATTATTCAGATGGTCGGGATACCGGCTGGGTCTATGTGCCGATTTTTTATGGTATACTAATATTTATCGTTTTGAAGGGTCGGATAGTTTATAGATGAGACCCGCATTTGGCGTGAAAAGAAAGGATGAATTTCCATGGGCGTCAGATTTGCCAGAGAATATCCGGAGATTAACGCAGATTTGCGGCAGGCGCTGCTGCAGGTCGGAAAAGTATATGAGTTTTTTGAGATGGAGGAATCCGATTGGCTGTCTCTGGATGAAACGGAAAAAACGGACTGTGTCGGCACGCTGGCGGATGATGTATTCTACGGCTTGGGGACGGACCCCCGACTGCAAATCGGTGAAGGAACCGTAATTTATGACAAGGAACATCATGTGATTACGGTGGAGAATGCGGAAAGAACCGTATTTGTCGTGCGGTTGATTTAAATCCATTCTGCACGAAGCCTGAACAGCTGCTGCAGTTCATCCGTGTCCAGCTCGGTCATCCAGCGGTCGCCGCTGCCAAGCACCGACTCCCCGATGCTGCGTTTATGGTTAAGAATGTCGCGAATGCGTTCTTCGATCGTGCCGAGCGTGATCATTTTATGGACTTGCACGTTCTGCCGCTGTCCGATACGAAACGCCCGATCGGTCGCCTGATTTTCCACGGCGGGATTCCACCAGCGGTCGACGTGAAACACATGGTTGGCACGCGTAAGATTCAAGCCGACGCCTCCAGCCTTCAAGGAAAGAATGAAAATCCCCGGACCATGCTCCGTATTCTGAAATTGCCGAATCATCCGTTCCCTTTCGGCCTGGCTTACATTTCCATGCAAAAACAAGGCATCCTCCGCCAATATTTTTTTCAACGCCGCCCGGATAAGATGACCGGTCTTTACATATTGGGTAAAGATCAGGCATTTTTCTCCCCTTAGGCGAAGCTCCGCTATCATTTCCGTCAACCGACGCAGCTTGTTCGAGCGTTCATAGAAGGCTTCGGGCACATCATCCGCTTTGCGGCTGCGCATGACGGCGTCGAACTCTCCGCTAAGCAAAGCGGGATGGTTGCACAGCTGTTTTAACCGCGTAAGCGCAGCAAGGATATGTCCTTTGCGTTCCATGCCGGCCGTCTGCTCCAGCTTCGGCAGAAAATCAAGGACTGTCGCTTCATACAGCTCTGCCTGCTCCTCCGTAAGCTGAATGAAAACGTCGGATTCGATTTTTTCAGGCAGGTCAAGCGCGATATCGGGATCGGTTTTGGTTCTGCGCAGCACGAACGGGCGGATCAAACGGTGCAGCCGTTCTTCAGCCTGCGGGTTTCCTTTTGCTTCCACAGGCAAGGCGAAGCGGTTGGAAAAGTCATGCAGGCTCCCCAAATAACCCGGATTCAGAAAATCGAAAATCGACCACAGCTCGCTCAATCGATTCTCCATCGGCGTTCCGGTCATGGCGATACGATGATCCGCGTGCAGTTTTCGAACGGAAGCGGCTTGGCGGGTGCCGTGATTTTTGATGTTCTGGGCTTCGTCCAGACATAGCGCATCCCAAGCTACAGCTTGCAGCAAAGGATGGTCGTTCAACGCCAACGTATAAGTGGTAAGCACAAGCTCTGATTGTACAGCTTTATCAAAAAAATGCTCCGCCGTTTTCTCACGATTTGCGCCGTAGTGAACGAACAGCTTCAGATCGGGCGCAAAGCGTCCAAGCTCTTTTTGCCAGTTGCCGAGTACGGAGGTCGGGCAGATCAGCAAAGAGGGTTTGTCCGATTCGCCTCCAGCTTCTCTTTTTTTCAAAAGATACGAGATGAATTGTATCGTTTTGCCAAGCCCCATATCATCGGCCAGACAGGCGCCGAGTCCGAGTCCGCGGAGGAATATCAGCCAGGACATGCCTGTTTGCTGATAACGGCGAAGCGAACCGCTGAAAGCCTTTGGAGGCTCCAGCAAGGAAATGGCAGTTCCCCCTTGCAGCCGCTCAATCGAGGCTTTCAAGCTTGCTTCCAGGTCCAATTCGAGTTCAATGGAATCGTTCAAAGCAGGGTTTTCTTGGGGATTGAGTGCACCGTTTATAAGGTCGTGCTGTGCAACCGCCAGCTGCTTCAGCACATCAAGCAGCCCGATGCCGCTCAATTTCATTCTGGAAATGGTGGCCTGCAGCTGTTGGAAGCGATCGGGACGAATCGCGATCCAACCGTCTTCCGTATGGAACAGCGGCCTGCCGTTTCGGGTAATGCGGCGAAAATCGGATTCTGTCCACTCACGGCCGGCGATGGCAACATGAAACGATAAATCGAGGGGGGTGGAGCGGCCGGTGGATTTTCCGGCCGCATGATTCTCCGCGCACCTGATTCTCAGAACGGGAGCGTCGGCCTCCATGGAACGCCACCAACCAGGGAGTTTGACGGATACGCCGATGCGTTCCAGGATAGCGCCTTCCGTCAAAAAACGCCAGGCCGTCTCGTCATCCAAAGCACGCAGAACAGCGCCTGTGCCGTCGTCGAGCCAAGGCAGCAGCTGCAGGCATTGGCGCAGCTTTCGAACGGCTGAAGCGGGGATAAGCTCCGGGCTTTGCGGCATTTCGATCTTAAGCTCCCAACGGGATTCAGGTGTTTCAGGCTCGGATAAGACAAAGGAAAGGGGAAAAGGAGATGCTGGCTTTTCCCAACCGATGTCCTCCAGCCATTCGCGCTCGTCCTGCCAGAACCCGCGGGACAGCTGGCGCAGATTGTGGTTTTCCTGCAGCGAGGCAAGCCAAAGCTGTCCGCGCTTGTAATAGTGCGGCTGCTCCAGAAGGATTTGCTCCATGATGATCTGAATCAGCTCGTCTGCATACGGCAGCGGGCTGTCCAATCCATGCTTCCACTGCAGCTTTCCGTTCTGCCATGCGGCAAAATCGGGATGGATCAAGTCCTCGCGCAGGCGTTCCTGAAGCCCGCGGCTCAATGCTTGCACGGCTCGCAGCTGTCCGCTCGGCTCAATATCGATCAGCGGATTGGACACCGCTTCGGTAAACAGCTCAAACAGCCATTTGGCGGGAACTTCTACAGCATGAAAGCCTTCTTCAAGCGTGCTTGCAAGGAATGTGCCGTAATAGGAAGGCTTGTGCCAGGCGAACAGATCGCCCTTCAGCAGATCGGCATCCATCGTCTTGCCTTTTGACCGCCGGGCCCAGATGAGCATGTGCGGCGGCCGCCATTTGCCGTCCAAAAACAGAGATAACGCCGATTTCATACAAGCAGCTTTCCTTTCTGCAGTTCTTCTTGAAAAGCATTCAGATGCTGATGCTGTCGAATCAATCGGGTTAAAAACAGGTCGAAACGGGCTCCCATAGAGAGCTCCGCATAGCGCTTTTTCAGTTCGGAGAGCAAAGCGACCGCCCTTTTGTAAGCTTGGCGCGAGCGCTGCGCAAGCGCAACATTGAGCGCCTGATGGTAAAGCGGCAGCAGCAGCTCCGGCTTTTCGGCATGAACGGTGCCAAGCGCGGCCGGCGCGATCTGCTCGGGGGCGATGCGGTGCAGCAAATGCAGGTTGATCCACTGCTCGTATTGCTTGTGCAGCAGCAGATACTCCGCATAATAGGAGTAGCTGCGCGGCAGGAGCGTGTTCAAAGCCGCAATTAATGCGGCGCTGTCCGCAAGCTGTTCGTCCAATTCCAGCCAAAGCCGGATGTAGCGGTCGAACTGCGCATTGTCCAGCCCGGAGGCATAATCGAGGGCGGCAGTAAGCCAAAGCTGCAAGCGACGCCACTGTCCGGAGCGGCTGAACTGGAGGAAATAAAAAAACAGCGGCCGGAAATCCGCCTCGCCTCCGCTTGAGGACCATTTATCCAGCGCGTCTTGATCCCGGCTGAGCAGCACATCGAGATGGGCGAGAGCCATCAGCTTTTCGCGGCGGAAGTTTTCTGCAAGAGCCGAGAGCCGAAGCGCTTCGGCTTCCGCAAGCTGCGGATGAGCCCAGCTTCGCCACCATAGCATGCGGTATAGAAACGGCCAATCCACGGGGGAATTGCGCTGCTCTGTCCAACGGGAATGGAC
>CAZESH010000251.1:0-6538 GCA_964514665.1 uncultured Caryophanales bacterium | reverse complement strand
CAGTTTACATGAGTTCTTGCTCTTTTTCTATCCACCGAGTTATTGGACGCTTACTAAGGAAATTGCTGTGCGTTTGAAAATAACGGAAGGAACCGTCAAGATACACGCCTTCAACATATATGGAAAGCTGCAAGTCAAAAGAAGGGTACAAGCGATTTCCAAAGCAAGGGAGTTGCAGCTTTTGGACTAATTCCAAGTTAGTCTCTCTTAATTCAAAGACGAGTTTTTGCCGGCAATGCCCAATTCAAGAGTGATAGTTTCTTTCAATGATTTCACGCTCATGTTAATTTTTATTGAAGATAATGAATTTTAGCCAGACGGGGAGTCCGAGGGAGTAATCCCTTGTCTAACCTTACTGTGTGATTAGTGGGAATAGAGTATAACTAGACAAATTGCTGAAAACTTTTTTGAATGAGACATTTGAATTCTTCTACATTCTTTGGTGGCGAATTCCCCTCACGAACGGTTTCGGGCAAAGCGAGCCATAGTTCCAATAACATGGGCATGTCTAGGCCAAGGGCCTTAATAGCCGCTGAATCGTTAAATATATCATGAGGTGTTCCTTCCATGACACACTGTCCTTGATCCATAACCAAGATCCAGTCTGCCCATGAGTAGGCGAGATTCATGTCATGGGTAGCCATTACTAATGTGATGCCGTGAGTATGAATGCGATCCAGCTCCTCCACCAGCCGTTGTTCGGATATGCGATCCAGATAAGCCGTCGGTTCATCCAACAGAAGAAGCTTTGGTTCCAGCACGAGTACACCCGCAAGTGCGACTCTTTTCTTTTGACCCAGGCTTAAGTGATGAATGGGGGTATGGGCCAGGTGTTCGAGTCTCATCGCAAGCAGAATAGCTTCCGCACGCGTCTTGATTTCTTGCTCTGGCATGCCGGCATTCCGCAAACCATAAGAAACATCTTCATATGGCGTATTCAGAATGAGCTGCTGCTCGGGGTCTTGAAATACGAGTCCGACATCTTGGCGTAATTGTTTAAGTTCTTTGCGATGGTAGGTTAAAGGTGCATTTTTCCATAACACGTTTCCGGTTGCAGGCGCATGTATGCCAATCGCTTGAAGAAATAACGTAGATTTGCCGGAACCATTATGTCCGCAGATCGCTGTCTTTTTGCCCTCAGGTATACGGATGTTTAGCTTATGTAAAGCCTTTGTCCGGGTACCGGGATAGCTGAAACTTACATCAAAGGTTTCTAGAATCGAAGTCATGTGATGTTCCTCCAACGTATCCATATTTCAAATAACAGTAGTATTGCAAATCCGGCGATACTCTCACATTTATAACGGAATGGTACAGGCTTTGCTTGGTAAGGCGCCATATGAATGGCATCCGTAAAGCCTCTTGAGACAAGTCCATTCGAGAGAAAGCGATATCGCTGCATCGTTTTCATAAACATTTGTACGATCAGAATGGCTGAGTCTTTCAATCTGCTGGAGAAGCCGATCTGACCGCCTCTGGATTGCTGCGCCACAAACATGTCATGGGCTGTTTCGAATAAGATAAACAGGAAGCGATACATGATGAGCATAATTTCCAAAACGAGAGTCGGTATGCCAATTCTTTTCATAACCTGCAGCAATTCCGAGAATGGGGTGCTGAACATTATGAAAGTCATACAAGAGAGGCTCGCGATAATCCGAATGAACAATTTCCCTGCTAATAAGAGGCCGGAGGAAGTGAGGAATATTTTCCAATCCAGAAAGGTAAAAGAGAGCACTTCATTGACAGGCTGCAAAGTTTCATATAAAGGTCGGATTTCAATAATTAGAGCGGGTAAGCTCCCGACAAAAAACAAACTGGCAACGCCAATAACAGCGAAATAATACTTGATCGGAATACGCGCATAACCCATCGTCCAACCCATCATCCAAATAGCCAGTATCATCTGTACAGCTGGGTGGGAGAGGTAAGACAGGAGTAACATCGTTATGGCAAAGCCGCATTTCCACATCGGTGAGAAAGAACGCATGGCATTATTGTAAGAAAGGGTATCGATAATTTTAATCATTGTGTTTTGCTTCTTGATGCTTTCCCTTTGAATAATCCGAAGGCAAACCCGATGAATCCAGCTCCAATAGCTGCCTGCAGAGCAAACAACATGCTCTCGGTTTCTGCCGGCAATTTAAATAGGGAAGAGAACCAAGGTGTATAGGAAGGCTGAATCGTTTTGATGACATTTTTAGCTGCATCGTCGGCTCCACCGAATTCACCATGGACGAAAATAAGGGGTAATACAGCTAATAAAATAACGCTAGTCAACAGGAGTATATTTTTAGTGCCATTTTTCAAGACTTGTGCACTCCTTTCATTTTACGTTGAAGAATGGACAGCTCGTCAGGGCTATAAGATTGCAGCCAGTTCCAGATTAATACCGTAAGAATCCCTTCACTGACAGCAAGCGGGATTTGGGTAATGGCGAAAATACCGCCGAATTTCAAAAAAGAAGCGATAAATCCGCCTTGCGAAGCCGGGAAAGCAAGCGCTAACTGAAGGGAAGTTACGACATAGGTGGATAAATCCGCGAGTGCAGCAGCAAGGAAAATGGACCACTTTTGTTTGCCTGTTGTTTTCATCATTGACTTGTAGACAAGATAACCGACAATAGGTCCGGAAACGGCCATTGAGAAGGCGTTGGCACCAAGTGTCGTCAAGCCGCCATGTGCAAGCAAAATCGCTTGAAACAGCAAGACGATGGATCCTAGCACACTCATAGGGAGTGGACCGAACATCACGGCTCCCAGGCCTGTGCCTGTTGGATGCGAGCTGCTGCCGGTTACCGACGGGATTTTCAAAGCTGAAAGCACGAAAGTGAATGCGCCAGCAAGACCGAGCATGATTTTTAACTCTGGATTTTCTTTGGTGATTTTGATTAATGCCCGAAGACCGAGGAAGAAGAAAGGGAGGAAAGCGACCCACCAGAATATCGCCCACCCGACGGGTAAAAATCCTTCCATGATGTGCATGGCATAAGCAGATTCCGGTTCATTCATTAAAAGATAGAGTGTGAACCCCAACACTACGAGTAAGAAACGGGTCAGTCTAGTCATTTTAGTTTTTCTTATTGTTTTTGTTGACATGTTCTTATTAAGCCCCCCTCTTCGTTATTATGTGAATAAAAAAAGACCAATCCTATTGGATTGATCGTGGGTACGCGTGAATAGACAGTATGCTCATGACGTACACCTCTCCTTTCCGCGAAGGTTCATGGGTGCATAAATGAAGGTAGGTCTCCTGGCTCTCGGATCATCGTCTTCTTTCGCCTTCCCTGATCGCTCATCAAGTGACGTGTTGAAAGAAACTCTCCGAATACAGTGGCGGGACCGCTCGGGACTTTCACCCGATTCCCTGTTACCCCTTGCTGCTCGCAAGGGCACCTCATTTATTCCAAATATGTAATTGAAAAAATTATAACACAGAACCTGAAATATTCATAGCGACATGATAGATAGGTTAGAAATTATGGGTACACGAACTCAATTCGAGGCAGGGTTAGCTGGATGAGTCACCAAGACATGACGAAATCCGAAGTCGCCAAGAGCTAACCCTGTAAACTTGAGTGGCTGCGGGCAGACGCAGCAAATGGCTGGGAAGTTTTGCCGTAAGGTTTGAGACTTGAGGGGAAAGCGGATATGTAATCTTTTGGCCAGATGCTTGGATTGAGCGGAGTGAGACGAGTTATAATCGGTTCCAGACAGAGTTGCAGTCGCAGCGAGTCATCCTATATCTTTATTTTTTTGATCCATTTTATTTGAATGAACATCGGTTTGAAGCAATTCCCCTCGGACGATACTCACGTCATGCGGTGCGTCGATGGCAAGACGCAATTGGCCGTCGTCACTTTTGATTACTTTAACCGTAATAGATTCGTTTATCACGACGTATTCCCCGGGTTTTCTCCCTAGAACCAGCATAAACCTCTCTCCTCACAGCATTTTGGACAACCCTACTATGCTGCATCTTAACAGTCCCAGGTTAATTCAAGGTAAACAATACATTTGTTAGGTTTTGTTTGTTATGATATGATTTCTGTCGAGAGTGAAGGGAGGGCTTGAAATGAACCAAGACAAGATCTTGATTTGTGATGATGATGCGGAGTTATGTGAATTCATAAGCAACTATTTAGTACTGCACAACTATCGAACCGTAACCACTTCCAAGAGCGATCAATTGATGGATCTTGTCGAGAAGGAGAAGCCTGATCTCGTTATTCTTGATGTTCTCATGCCGGGAGCAGATGGAATTACATTATGCAAGCAAATCAGGGAGCATCACCACATTCCCATTCTTTTTTTGACCGGCTTGAGCAAAGATGAGGAAAGACTTAAAGGCTTTGATGCCGGAGCGGATGACTACATTACGAAGCCTTTTCAATTTGGGGAGCTGCTTGCAAGAATTAAAGCCAACTTACGGTGGGGCAAACAAATCAGGCGCGGAAGCGATGCCCAAGACAAGAAGCAAATACTTAAATTCAAAGATTTGACCATTGATTTACAGACGTATCAAATAACGGCTCATCAAGAAGTGGTGCATTTGCAGCCGAAAGAAGCGCAGTTATTGATTTTATTGGCTTCAAAGCCGCAACGATTGTTTTCCCAAGAACAATTACACTCACTGATCTGGGGGGATATGAGTTCAAGCGGCCTCGACACTGTAAAAGTGCATATTAGAAATATTAGAAAAAAAATTGAACTTGACCCGTCCAAGCCGATCTTTATAGAAACAGTACGCGGACTCGGATACCGTTTTATTGGCAAGTGAGCATGTCACGAAGCTTTATCCTCGTATGAAACAGGAAGGTATATCGTGAAAGAAGCACCTTCATGCTGACTGCTCTCCACAGAAATTCGGCCATGATGCTGCTCAACAATTTCCTTTACAATCGTAAGTCCCAACCCCGTTCCTTCCTGTCCATGGCTTCCTTGATAGAAACGCTCAAAAATATGGGGCAAATCCTCTTCCGATATCCCCGCTCCCGTATCCGAAAGCGTAATGAGGACATGATCCTCCTCACCTGTTATTGCCAATCGGATATTCCCGCCGGACGGCGTATGTTTGATGCTGTTTGACAATAAGTTATACAGCGCTTGCTTCATGCGGTCTATATCGATCATTATTGATTGGGATTTAACCTTCTCATCAGCTGTCACTTCAAACGATAAGCCTGCCAGTTCCACTTCGTGTTTAAACGATTGCTGCAAATCTTTTTCCAATCCGCTAACCGCTATTCGCTTGAAGTAAAATTGGATTTGTTGGACTTCGAGGTGGCTGAGTTCAGTCAAGTCATCGATCAAGCGATTGATGCCAAGCACCCTGCTATAAGCCATCTCGCTGTATTTTCGAATCGTTGGTTTGTCTTGAAAGAGATTGTTTGCCAAGGATTCCAATATGCCTTGAACAAGCGTTAAAGGTGATCTCAAATCATGCGATACATTGGACAATAAACGCTGCCGCTCCTGTTCCGCGACGATTAATTTTTCATTGCTTCTTTGAAGTTCTGTTGTCCGTTCTTTTACGGTTTCCTCAAGGTCTTCGGCATACCTTCTTTGGGTTTCGAATAAAACCAATTGGGTTCGGTCGTGTTCTTGTCTCAACACGTGAATGCGGTCTGCCAATGCAAAAGAAAACAGAACGATTTCTATTGCCGATCCTGCGGTCATTGCATATTTCGTAAGCATTCCTTCGGGCAATAAACCAAAGGACATCAGGAGTGTGGCACTGCTCCCAAGCATCAGCATGATCCAGCCGGACAGCATGAATATGGCCTGCCGCGAACCTTTTATCCAGCAGTATAAAGATAAAAATATGATGAAGGGAAACATCACGAAAGGATAAAAGATCAAGATGTCGGCGATCGACGACTTGCTGTTCGGGAGCAAGCTTAAGGCAAATACAATTAGTGTAGCGCCAATGCCGACTTGTAAAATGCGATAGACAACCAAACTGTACTGCTTGGGTTGAAGAATATCGTTGATAAACAACAAAACCAGAAACAAAGAAAGATTACCGAGCGCTGACAATACGCTGTCAGGCAGATAAGGCATCAAGAAGTGCAAGTATTGGTAACCATGCCCCAGCCAAAAGGACTGAAGCAAAGCATACACCAGTACATACAACACATAATATAAATAACCCTTCAGGCGCAGCGAAAAAAACAGGAACAAGTTGTGAAGAACCATCACGATGATAATGCCATAATAAGCGCCGACAAATAACATTTCTTGATGCGTTTTGCTTTCAAAGTTTTTTTTCTCCAGCAGGGTGACAGGCAGCACCATCTCATAGGAATTCGACTCTGCGCGCATATAGAATGTACGGGTCTCTCCTTTGGGGAGATGGGCGTTAAAAACAAAAAAACGGTGATCGATTTCTTTCAAATACGTATGTTTATTTACAATTGCGGTGCTTTCGGCAAATGTGCCGTCCATTCGCGGAGAATAAAAGGAAACGCGATCAAAGAAGGGGTTGCCAAGCTGGACCATCCAATCCTCGTATTCCGTCTCGTTCGTCAGCGTAAATC
>CAZESH010000250.1:0-6554 GCA_964514665.1 uncultured Caryophanales bacterium | reverse complement strand
ATGAATTGTAGGCTTGCCGGTACCGGACGAGATTTTAATGACGTTCTCGGGATATTTAATTTCAAAAGGAAAGCTTCATTATATTCAGACTGTCATGGTTTCGGTAGTAGGCAGCTTTATCGGCATGTCTGTCAGTTATTTTATTGGACACAAGTTCGGGTATCCGCTTTTAGAAAAATACGGCCAAAAAATTCATATCACAAAAGAAAAGTTGGACCACACTCAAATCTGGTTTAAGCGTTTTGGAAAATTCGCGCTCACGATCGGATATTTCATTCCGGGGGTCCGCCATTTAACAGCTTACAGCGCTGGTATCAGCAAATGGTCTTATCGAAGCTTTAGCCTATTTGCAGCGCCCGGAGCTATGCTCTGGGCGGTTACATTTATCACGTTAGGCACATATGTAGGCGAGCATTGGCGCATCGTGACCGAGACGATACATCGGTACCTGCTGATACTGGCCGTTATTTTGATTGTTGTGGGGCTCGCTTTATGGTACATAAGAACGGCCAAAGCTAAGAAAATGATGGCGAAATGAAGGAGTAATCACGGGCAATTTCTCGGATGCGTTTCTGGCTTTACGTGCACAAGATGTAGGGATGCTTCCAGCGCTCATTCCACTCGCTTTTTTCACGTTTAATATGAGCAGCAGTATTTTCTCGATGCCGGTAGGCATACTATCGGACCGCATCGGTCGTCGGCCGGTGCTGATTTCGGGATTTGTGATCTTTGCACTCATTTATTTTGGATTTGGCATTGTAAAGAACGTCACATGGATCTGGATACTGTTCATCTTGTATGGGCTTTATTATGCGTTTACTGAAGGTATACAAAAGGCCTATATTGCCGACATTGTACCTGAAGGGCAGCGAGGAATCGCTATGGGCACGTACAACGCGATGACCGGCATCGCCGCATTACCGGCTAGTATGCTTGCAGGGTTTTTATGGCAGACGTATGGCCCTGTAGTTGCATTTAGCACAAGCAGTATGATTGCTGTACTAGCTGCCTTGTTAATGATGATCTTCCGCATTTAAGGAAAGGATTGACTCATGTAAATGAATCTGAAAGTGCAGCTTACCCGCGCTTTATTCATAAGCTTGTTGTGTGCTATTGGTTTCGGAATTATTGCGCTCTTAGTATCGGATAAAAAAATTGCTCAATTTGACAACGTGATCGTTAACCTTGTTCAAGGGCTGAAATCACCGACTTTGACGAGCATCATGAGATTTTTTACTTTTATCGGGAGTGGAATCCCGGTCGTGGTTGTTTCGATCATTGTTCTGTTCTTTCTATACCAGATACTGCACCACCGAAGAGAGTTGATCCTGTTTATCTGGATCGTCATCGGATCAGCACTCTTGAACGAAACATTAAAGCTCGTTTTCCATCGTGCAAGACCTACTCTGCACCGTATTGTTAATGCAAATGGGTTTAGTTTTCCCAGTGGACATTCTATGGCTGCTTTTAGTTTGTACGGAGTACTCGCTTTTTTACTTTGGCGGCATATTTCAACGTTCACGGGTCGAGGCATATTGATTGTATGTAGTTCTGCGATGATACTCATGATTGGGGTTAGTCGAATTTATTTGGGAGTCCATTATCCGAGCGATGTGCTCGGGGGATTTTTAGCTAGCGGATGTTGGTTAGCCGTTTCGATTTGGTTTTATCAGCGATATCAAGAAAAAAAGTATAGAACGTTCTAGGTGATTGTAGCTATACCATTAGATTCATTCCATTGCGGTTGGTAACAGCTACGATGGTATTGCCCGAGTAGTCAAGCGATTGAGATCGAAGACGCAGCATAATAATTATTAAATATTTCCATCCACTTTGCCCTTGGTGACAGCTACGCTGGTACTACCCCATGAATGAGATGCATGAGAATGTAGAATTTCAGTAGAAGCCTGTGTTGTTACTGCTAACGCATAATGTCGCTTTTGGAACATCACTTCTTTATCCTTACGACGGAATAAAATTCCGTAATGTTGAAGGTGCGGGACTCCATCAGAATTTAATCACACCTTTTATAAATCCTTCCGGTTTGTTTTTCAAGTCTTCAAATGCCCGATCCACTTCATCCAAGCTATAGACATGGGTGACCATGGCTTTCATGTTGAATTTACCGGATTGAATTAACGGAAAAATAGCTTCCATCGCCTTGAGATGGACCTCTTTTCTTCTTTCATGGGCATTTATGACCGTTAAGGCTTTCCAGTTCCACAAATTCATTTTCACATTCCTGATGCCGGCGTTGCTCTGATGGTATCCGACAATAGAGAGCACACCATGCGCAGCGGTCATTTCACCCGCCAGATCCAATGAGGCCTGGGAGCCTCCTGCCTCGACGCAAACCTCCACACCCTGACCGATTTCATTCCAATCCATAACTTTGTATTGGGCGTCTACATCGTTAGGGAAACAGGCAATATCGGCTCCAAATCGGGATGCATGCTCCAGACCTTCCATTCGGATATCGACAGCAATGATTTTTCCGGATCCCTTCAGCTTCATCAACTGCATGAAACCAAGACCCATAAAACCGGCACCCACAACCGCAACCGTGTCGCCTAACATAACGGGGGTGCGGTTTGCTCCGCTGACCAGGCAAGAAAGTGGTTCGCCAATCGCGACAATATCCTCGAGGTCGTCCGGAACCTTGACCAAATTGCGAAAATCCGCTTTTGCATATTCTGCAAAGGCCTGGTTGAACAGCCCCGTTACCCGATCTCCTTTTTCAAAACCTTCAACAAGATCTCCTGTTTCTTCAATTATCCCCATAGGCTCATGCCCCATGATTAAGCTTGATTTGCGATCCGCGCCTCGGCTCCACGAATATAACTCCGAAGCGCATACCCCGCAAACCTTTAATTTGACCAGCACTTCAGCTGCACCAATTTCAGGCTTTGGCCTATCCACAATGCAACTTTGTCCAGGACCCGTCAGTATGCTTGCTTTCATCCCCGGGGATCACTCCTTTCAATCCGGTAGCAGCTCAGCAGGCCATTCTGTCTTGAAAGCCTATTCTTTTAGACCATTAATAATCGCTTTGAAGATTTTTAAGTCTTCGATAAAATCTTCCGGTGTGGTTTTCGGTTTTTTTCCTTTTGTGACAACATCGTGGAAAAATTCAATTTCATAGGTGTAGGGATCCTTGAAATTGGGCCGTATGAGCGTCTCGCTGTAAGCATCTCCAACCGTTTCATTAATGATGAGACGCGTGGGCAAATGACGGATATAAGGACTGTCATACTGAATTTTGATAGATTTTTGAGGAGCATAAATTTCAATGTGGGCGTCAAAGCGCCTCTGCAAATCCACACCGGTTTCAAATGAAGCGAAAAACTGTTCATATTCAAAAATTGCAGTAAAGTTTCTTCCGCCATTCCACTGGGCGGCCGATTTGACCCGGAGCGGGACGCCAAGAATTTCCCGCATGGCGGAAATATCGTGACTGCTTAATCCGCACATTAAGCGATAAGCCGATATTAACGGCTCAGGCACCTCCCCAATGGCTTCAAATACCATTTCTTTTGCTTTTTTCGCGCGTTCCTTCACGGCTTCCCCGGGGATATCCATAAACCTGTGAACATGGCTTGATTGTTCGATAATCAGCCGATTCTGCCCTATAATGTCTTTTACCCTTGCATAAAGTATTTTCTCCATGGTTTTGACTTCTTCCACAGCTTGGACAAAAGCCGGTGCAAAACGCCGCATATAGCCGACCATCACCTGTACGCCGGCTTCATCTCTCGCTTGAATCACAGCTTTGGCATCTTTGATGTTCAGCGTCATCGGTTTTTCGACCAAGACATGCTTCTTGTTCTTTAATGCGGCAATCACGCACTCGGCATGATGCTCGTCGTTGTTCAAGACAAACACTGCATCCAGATTGTTCTGTGAGACGAGTTGAAGGGCATTCGGGTACAAACGGGACACTCGATATTTCTCTCCCATCGTTTCCAGCAATGCAGGGGAAATGTCGCATAAAGCCGCAATTTCAAATCGATCAGCCAGCATCTCCAAAATAGGCAAATGAATAATCTGGGCAACCTCGCCTAAACCAATAATCCCCACTTTCACTATCCTCATCCGACCCACTCCTTTTCACATTTTCTTTATCAGCCCTTGACCGATCCTGCAACCGCGCCATGCACCATATACTTTTGGACAAATAGAAAGATGATGAAAGCGGGAAGCATAGCCAAAGTGGCTGCCGCACTCAAGCTTCCCCAATCCGTAGCGTATTGCTGCATGAACATCTGAATGCCGACCGGGATGGTCATCAACTCATTTTTTCTCAAGAAGACATTGGCAATCAGATACTCATTCCAGGAAAAAATAAAAGAGAAGATTGCCACAGCCGCGATGCCCGGACCGGAAATCGGCAGCACGACTTTGGCAAAGCCCTGTGACCGCGTACAGCCGTCAATCCAGGCAGCCTCCTCCAAATCTTTGGGGATGGCGTCAAAAAAACCTTTATACATCCAAATGGCAAACGGTAGATGAGCCGTAATATATAAAAGGCATACGGCAAAATAAGTATTGATCAGATTCAAATTTCGAAACATGATAAATAAAGGGATCAGCACGAGAATCAGTGGAAACATCTGAAGCAGCAAGAGTGAATTTGAATAGACGGAGATCAGTTTGGAGCGATATCTGGATAATGCGTAACCGGAAAAAGCGGCGATCACGATGCTGGCTATCGTCCCTATCACAGCTACAATCAGGCTGTTCTTAAAATACACCCAGAATTTTGCACGTGAATTTAAATAGATAAAGTTATCAAACGAGGGATGCTTCGGAAAAAAGCTTTTCGACGATAAAATTTCGGATGTCGGTTTGAAAGAATTGAAGATCATCATGATGATCGGCAAATTCACAAGAAAAACGATGATCAGAAGGGTGCAAAACAGCCCCCATTTTCGCAGACGCTTCGGAAACAAGGCAATCCCTCCTTTAGGACTCGTCACTTTTTTGCTTCCGCAACAGCAGCGTGGCCAGTATCATGAGAATCACCAAGGCTACGATGGCCATCGCAGAACCAACCCCAACATTATTTTTGGTAAACGTGTATTTGTACGCCAGAATGATTAAATTTTCGGTAGCGTTAGCAGGCCCGCCTTGCGTTAGCAGCCAAATGGTATCAAAATCGTTAAAGGACCAAATCGTCATTAAAATCCAGCATACGATCGAAATGGCTTTCAGCTGCGGCAAGGTGATATGGATGAGGGATTTCCAGCGGCCGGCTCCATCTATCTCCGCAGATTCATACAAGGATGGATCGATGCTTTGAAGTCCGGCAAGACAGGAGATCATCATGAAGGGAAAACTCCTCCATATTTTGATCAGACACACTGAGAAGATGGCCCAATTTTCATTGGCAAGAAACAATATCGGATGGATTCCGAACCATGCCAAAATGGAATTGATCAGTCCCTCCTGAGTCCCGATCATCCACCGCCAACTGATAATGGACACAATGGAAGGCACAATCCACGGAACGAGAAGGGCGACCCGGAAAAAGCCTCTTCCAGGCACCTCCTTATTGAGCAAAATGGCCAATCCGAGTCCGATCGTGTAGCTTCCAACTACGGAAAAGAACGCAAAGACGGCGCTGAAATAAAGAGAATGCATAAAATCGGGCATGTAGAACAAATGGAAGTAATTCTCCATCCCGACAAATGTTCCTTTTTGAATCAGGGATCCGTCTGTCAAACTATAGAAAAGTCCCGACAAAAACGGATAAAAATTGATCATTAAAATAAGCAGCAGCGACGGCAGCAGATAGAAAAACGGCAACCAATCGAATCTTCTCTGCACAAAGGCTCACCCCCTATTAGGAGAAGAAGAGCGAAAAGTAGAATCGCTCTTCTCATGATGCGTTTATTTTTGCTTCATGATCGACTTGATGGTTTGATCGGCTTTCTCCAGTATCGCTTTCGGATCTTTGCCAAGCATAATTTCCTGTGTCATGGTTTGCATGACGCCTTCCCCTTCAATTTCGTTTAGTTCGGGAAATACGGCAGGGTAATGATAGGCGGTCGTCTTTCCGATCGGTATCCATTTGTCCAGAATTTCTTTTCGGAAGGGATCGTTTGTAAAGAAAGGGTCATCGGTGAACGACTTTCTGACCGGGAGCTGGGAGACATTTCCTTTTATCCACAACGGTTTGTTGTTTTCAGACCACCATTTCATGAACGTTTTCGCTTCATTGGGATGTTTGGACTGTTTGTAGATCATCATGTTATTGATCCAGTAGATGGTTCCCTTGTCTCCATGAGAGCCGGTTAAAGGATCCATGATGCCGATTTTATCTTTCAGATCGGGCAGCGACAGAGGAAATCCCGGGTTTTTGATAATAATCGCGGCATCGCCCTGACCGAAGGATTTGGTCGCATCGTCGCCAATAAATCCGGCTCCTGCGGGATTGATAGAGCCGTCTTTCACCAAAGTGGACAAATACGTTATTGCTTCTACATTGCGGGGATTCATCAGATCGACTTTTTTGTCTTTGTCAAACAGTCCGCCGCCATTGTTCAACATAAAGG
>CAZESH010000249.1:0-6561 GCA_964514665.1 uncultured Caryophanales bacterium | reverse complement strand
ATTCAAACGCATCGACATATACAGGATCAAAGTGATTTCCCCTTCCTGCCCGGATTATCTCCATGGTCTCATCATAAGAAAGCGGCTCTTTATAGGGTCGGCGGGAACCCAATGCATCGAACACGTCGGCTATTGCAAAAATCCTGGCAATAATGGGAACCGTTCCGCCTTCTATTCCACTATTGTAACCACTGCCATCATACTTTTCATGGTGATAACCCACCACATCCACGGCTTCTTTAATCCATTCGGCCTTATTTACAATATCAATTCCATAGGCGACGTGCTTTTTCATCAATTGGAATTCATCTGTTGTAAGCCGCCCGGGTTTATGTAAAATGTCATCTTCAATGCCGATCTTCCCCACGTCATGAAGAAAAGCGCCTTTTATCAATCGCCTGATGTCCTCTTTGGGAAGGCCGCATGTCTCGGCAAGCTTTACAGATATGATGGTGACACGGTAGTTATGAGAGTCTGTATCGCTGTCCCTTTTAGCAACCGCACTTCCCAAAACTTTCAGTATTTCAAGATTGGCTTCAAACAATCTCGCCGACAATGAAGACACACGGTTTAAGAGATGGATAATAACCGGATAAAGCAAACCCGTCGTCACCACCACGATAAACATGGCCAATAGTGCTAAATTAACTGCTCGTTTTCGAAGACGATTTAAAGTGTCGGAAAATACGGCAAAAACGGTTTCTCCATAAGCGGACAGTTCACCCAAACTGTTCCTGATGGGTGAAATGATCTGTATATGCGGGATACCCTTTAGCTTAACAACATTGAATTTCAGGTTGTTGTGGCTACGAAGATGACCTTGCGCGTGCTCCGTCAACTTTTCAACCCATTCGATGTTTTCATATGTATCATCACGGACATGTGCAATCCACTTTTCATTAAGGTCATAAATACCGATCCAGACAAACAGACCTAGATCAATATTTCGGCGCTCACTCATGATTTGTTCCAAATGACGCTGGATCGCGGATGGTTTTAAATCATTTGGATCATCGAATAAGTCTCGGATTTGATTGTTCAACATCTTGAAGCCGTTTTCCGTTCTCAGCAAGATTTCCCGGCCGATGTCTTTTTTTCCATACTGCCAGACACCCAACCCAAATAAAACGGATATAATCAATGCAGTCACGCCAATGCGAAGGATGAGATTTCTGTGAACGGTCCGAGGATTCAGGTGGTTCATAAACAAGGTTCCTTAATTTATAATAATTTAGTCCTTGAAACAAATCGATATCACATTATCGTGTACGGGAAAACTCTTTCATAAGTAAATAGAAAAATCCCACCAGAAACAAGTTTATCATCGCTGTGATCAAGAATCCGCTTTCAAAGCCGATTTTCCGAATTATCGGTCCCATGGACGCCGAACTTATCATCATCCCAAAATAGATGCATGTATTATATCCGCCCATTGCAAGTCCTCGGGATTCAACAGGAACGACTTCCGCAATAAGGGCGCCGATGGACGTAAATGCCAGTCCCATACTGATTCCGAATGCAACAGCAAACGATACAAAATGAATCACCCGCGTGGATATTCCAAAACCCGCCATGGAAGCGGCAAATCCAATAAGCCCTATCACAACTAGAGTGCTTCGATTTTTTACTTTATCACTTATATGACCAAAAGGAATTCGAGATATTGCATTAAAAATTCCCTGAACTGCAAAAACAAGGCCGATTTGCCATACGGTCAGGTTTTGGTTTTGAGCGTGAAGGGGAAGAAACGTAATGAACATTCCAAGGGCGAAACACCCTCCTATGGTCACCAGCCAGCAACTCAAAAGCGGACGATTTTTCAAAAGCCTCTTCATAGTGACCGACGTTTTTTCTTTTTTGGGTCTTTCAGCGATAATAAGATGGGTTGGCGGCAAGAAAAAGACGACCACCCAAAAGGTTAAGAAAATAATGATGCCGGAAATGAAAAACACCTGAAGAAACCCTCTTTCTTCAGCAACAAATCCGCCAATGGCGGGACCCAAACTCATTGAAGTATAAAGGGCGGTTGTATACCAACCATATGAGCGTCCTAAATGAGTGGTAGGAGAAAAATCAGCGACAAAGGCCATCATCGTCGGACCGAATGCGGCCACTCCGGCACCGAAAAAAAGATAGATCCACAAGAGTTGCATTGGAGTCCTGCTGAAATAGAGCAAAAATGAAGTGGCTGTCAGCACGACCAGGCCAAGAGACGCAAACAGTTTTCGTCCAAAGCGGTCAGAGAGGATGCCCAATGGCAAAGACAATATTCCGGCCATAAGTAAAAAAGCAGAGTTGATGATGCCGATTTGAACGGTATCTGCCCCGACAGATTTTGCATAAAGCGGGACCACGGGAAGGCGCATATTGGAACCCAGATAACCGGCAAAAGCCACACCGCAGCAAATAAACAGTAACGTACCATAAGATAGGGGGCGCCACTTTCTATGCACAAAATTTTTCATTGAAATCTCTCAGAGAATAAACTTCATCCATCTGGTATAAAGAAACCATACTGTTACCATGAAAATCTGTATCTGACCCCGGAAAAGATATCCTAAACAGAGCGATTATCAAGAAAAATCGAATCACCGCTATGCCATTTGAAGATACATGCAGAAAAAAATCCTATCATCAATGACAAACGAGAGCAATTAGGAGTAAGTCGTATTGAAGATTTCGAGATAACATCGAAAACGTCGGCGAATGCCCTCAAGCACCTCATTTCAAGTCAACGTGCGGCGAAAATTCCGGGTTGACAAGACCGTTCAACCCATTTGCATTATACGCTTCGCTGAATTCTTCGCTGAGCACTAAACGTTTGATTTGTTCAAGGTACTCTTCATAGCGTGAGAGGTAAAATGACAGAGGCCGAGGAAAGTTGATGCCCAGAATGCCGTCTATAAACATCTGGCTAATTTCACGGTGGCGCTGAAGGGTAAATTGTGAGCTGACCAGGATGTGACGCTCATCTTCGGAAAGCGTGCGTAAGAATTGCGGCAGAGCGACACGTGAACGCGGCTGATACATCCAGAAGTATAGCATATCCATGGCATGGATCATGATAATTTTTTCCAGATCCCGAGCCTCTGCATTTGCTTTTCGATTCACATCGGATGAACACTCAAGGATTTTGGAAGACGCCACATCCGGATAGAGCAGTTCCAGTTGAGCATAAATGTCTAGAAGTTCTCTGAACTTGTTTTTGTACTCCCGCAAACGCGTCCGGATATTCTTGTACCGGTCGGCCGTTCCTTCTATGAAACCGGCAACTAAATCCGATGCAGCCTTGGATATGATTGCCGCCCATTTTTGTAGAATATCATTGACGCCCACCGTACCGGACATGGTGAGGATGCCGCCGATACCGGCATTCAATATTATGGCCACGGGAATTGACAGGAGGCTGCGGAAGAAGTTTCCATAAACCGCGCCTTTGGGTAATCCCCGCAAAATATTATGGCTGGATAAATAGATACCGTTGGCCAGCGCCATAAAGGTATACAAAAGCACCGGACTGGTCTGTGTCGTGATGCCGAACCCCCGATGCAATATCACGGTCTTTACCACGTAATCCAGTAACGGTACGGAGAAACCGGTAAACAGCAGAGAATCCGTGATGCGCGTCCAGCTGATGTAATCATTCCAATTCAAAAGTGGTGAGCGTCGAAAGCCGCCGCCTCCCAAGACAGATTGAAGAATATTGCGCAATCCGGTAATTCCGAACCAGATAAAGCCCCCCAGATAGGCCAACACCCACCAGTCCTTGGTCAGGGCAAAGGTTAGAAAAGCCGGGATAAATCCGACCAGTACCTTGAGCGCATTTTTCAGATTGGAGTTCAAATTGCTCCAGCGCAATCGCTGCCATCTTTTCTGCGATTCCGGCGGCTTAAGATAGAGTCCGTTGACAATTTTCTTTTGAGCGCCGCCAAGGGTTATGATGTTGCCGGGATGGACCATTCGGGTAGAAGTGGGCTGGACCTGCCAGCCTGTCCGCCGAGCCACTCCCAACAATCCGAAAACAGGAAGAATCTTTGCAATTCCCGACAGTAATTTGTCAAACGGCCTGCCCGATTCATGTGGAACATAAATCGTGTATTTGTAAGCGTTGATTCTAATGGGAATGGTTTCACGAATATCAGTTCGACAATCCAGCACAATCTGCTGCTGCGCACGTTTCGGCAGCGTTTCCTTGATCGCCAGCCCCATCCCGTGAATTTTTGGGGAGCGGCCCGTTGAGTCGCTTCCGATCCTTGCTTTGAGCGGCTTCCCGGCGTAGTAAGACTTCAATATATCGATATCGTAGAGAATCGTGACCAATTTGTCTATTTGTTGAGTATTAGCCGAAGTTCCGGACCGCTTGAGATCCTCAATAATCTCAAGAATTGTTTGTTTCAGACGAATCGGACTCCCTTCGTTGATCGCCTCCTGCAAACGGCTTATCTCGGCAATATGGGTGGTCTTGCCCGCAGCATGATCTTTAAGATTGAATATCTCAAGCCGGGTGATCATCCCTTGGCAATCGTATAGAAGCTCAAGGACATCCCCGGCTTGCAAGTCGGTTAAATTCAGCGTCACCCGGTACCCGGAATGGAGCTGAGTAAGCTGTCCCAAAATTTCAAACGGATTCAACCGCAACAGTTCCGGCACACCCGGACCATCGTCGGGCATCTCGGGATATTTGATCTCAGGATTTTTTCCGGGTTTCAGATAATCGTCGATGACGGATTCGAGATCCAGCGTGTTCATTGATTCGATCCATTGGGTAATGGTGTTGCATCGTTCAGGGCTTGCCTTGGGAAACTCTGCCCTCTTTCGCTGGGTTTCCGCCTGCAACACCTTCAACATCTGGTCGTGAATGAATTTCGCCAGATGCAAACTCGACTTCTGCCCGATACCCACATACACCAGAAATTCCTGTTCGTTAATCGGAGGCAACTCGATTCCGTAAATCCGATTAATCTCCAGCCGATGGCTTTCATTAAATTTCTTTAGAAGCGCCGGGACATATTTCTGTTGATACAACGACACGTTACGGCCGGCCTCCATGATCTTCATGACCGTCGGTTCGGCAAGAAAGCAAAGGAATGCCTGTGCATCATTAAACCCGCGAGGAACCCATATCAGCTGCACGTTTTTGTCACGGAATCGTGCGAAAAACTCAATACCGATTCGAATGTCGATTTTTAGAATTTTGGCGGCTTCGAGAAGTTCGGCCGCAAAACGCGGCTCGATAAAGTTGTAGTAGATCACCCGCAGGCGTTGGATCCCTTTTATCCATGCATCCATGATAAGATGGGTGGAGGACTTGCGCCCTTTTGTGTTGACATCATGTACGTGATCGTCAAATGCAATTTGATTCCAATCTTCGGGCATTTCCAAAAGATGGTAGCGCTTGAGCTGCCGCCGAATGACGCTCGGCTTCCCGGATGCCGTTATCCGGAAGTCATGGGCAAGTTGGAGTTGCTTTTGGTAATCGCCGTGAACCCGCACCAAGTCCTTCATGATTTGCAGTAACACCCTGGCGGTATTTTTGGGCATTGGGCCTTCGGCCGTATCGATCACTTCATTGCGCAACAAACGCAAAGCATTGATACGATCTTCAACCCCACCGACTTCCAGAGAACTTAAGAGGTGGACAACCGCGTAGGCGATCCGCAACCCTCTGGCTTCGGTCATTTCTTTGATGCCGTGGGAGTGAAAATACGGATAGTAAAATCGACGGGCGTACTCGGTGCTGCTTTTTCCTTGCAACACGTCGTTGACGATTCGGATCAGTTCGTGGTCGCGCTTATCAAAAAAAAATCCAGAGCTTTTTTCGTTCATAACAGGTCAATGATAAGAACTCGTTATATCGAGTTGGGTTTATCCAAAATTCAAGATTGTCGGTTTGCCAATATTTGGAAAAAATACGGGTTTCGATGCCCTTCTTGCATTATCCTCATTGAATTCCGGTTTACGCTTTTGATTAACATTATTATAACAGAATTGTAAAAGCAAAATCTATGCCATTTTTTAAAAAACGGTTCGGTCAATATAACAGCTTATTTAACCTAAGATTTTTGGGATGACGAATAGGCTTCTTGCAAAATCAAAAACATATATCTATCAAAATGGGATAGAATCTGTTTTCAAATCACCCACCGGGAGATTTTGAATTGGTATCTAATTACATCTGAGCCAAACATCTTGACTTTGACAAAGGCAATCGGTAATTTTACAAAAGTAAAAACCTTTCACAATTTATCGTAAAAACTCGAAGGATTACCCTACAGGGAGGATTCCATGAAAAGCAACGTCTATTTTATCGATTTAAGGGCGTCGGCCAAAGAAAATCTTGTAAACAAGCTGGCAAGGCTTCTGGATACGGCAGGCCTTGCCGAGACCGTAAAAGAAAGGGAGCTTGCGGCGGTGAAGCTTCATTTTGGAGAAAAGGGGAATACCGCCTTTATTCGGCCGGTATTTATTCGAAAGATTGTGGAATCCATTAAACGTATCGGCGGATATCCGTTTCTGACCGATGCCAACACTTTGTATGTGGGAACCAGAAGCAACAGCGTC
>CAZESH010000248.1:0-6598 GCA_964514665.1 uncultured Caryophanales bacterium | reverse complement strand
GCATGAAATGCTCGTAGCCACCTTTTTCCGCCGCGACCGGATCCCAATCGACATGAAGCATTTCCCTGGAAATAAAATTCCCTTCCAACGTCTTCAATTCGACATGGTCGCGTGTCAAAACAGCCATTTCGCCGTCGTTCAATATATAAACATTTCGCGTGTATTCCAGCAGCGCGGGAATGTCCGAACCGATAAAGTTCTCGCCAACGCCCACGCCGATGATCAGCGGGCTGGCCAGACGCACTGCAACCAATTTGTCCGGCTCGTTGTTGCTCAATACAGCAATGGCAAAAGCGCCGCGGAGCTTTTTCACCGCCTGCTGCACCGCCTTGACGATATCCCCTTGATACGCATCGGCGATCAGGTGGGGAATCACCTCGGTGTCCGTCTCGGAATCAAAATGATGCCCTTTGGCAATCAGCTCCGCTCTCAACGGGGCATAATTCTCGATGATTCCGTTATGCACCACCGAGATCTGCAGCTCGTTGTCCGCATGCGGATGCGAATTCAGATCGGAGGGCTTGCCGTGCGTGGCCCAGCGCGTATGTCCGATCCCTGCCGAGCCTTTGAGCGGGGCGGCGCCGAGCTTTTGCTCCAGCATGCTGAGCCGGCCTTCCGATTTGCTGACCTTGAGCCCCGATTCCGTGTAAATGGCTACGCCTGCCGAGTCATAGCCTCTATATTCAAGCTTTTTCAATCCGTTCAGTAAAATTTGCTGTGAATCCTTGGATCCTATATATCCGACTATTCCACACATAATTAATGATGACCTCCATATGATCCGTCCGGGAGGTCGGCTTGAAGCGAGTTACGAAACCGCCGGAAAATAAAGCGGACAACAACCAGTTCCGATTTGCTGACAAACGAAATGACCCAGGGTCTCTTCATTCATTAACGGACACACCGGTGCCGCCCGGACCTTGGCAGTTTCGGACAGACCTCTCGCAGGTAGCATCCCTTGCTTTCGTACTTCCCGGATCGTTTTTGTAAAATAAATGCTTAGGACGCGTAATGAAATTAGTTGTCACTTTTGCTGGCGAAATATCAGCGGGTTAGTGATTTTCGCCAGCAATTTAGTGCAAGTTATTTCGTTACGCTGTCTTATTCATCTGTCAGGGGAATTGTTCAGCCGGTCGCCCTGCCGTTTTGTCCCCAACTTGCGGTGCGATGCATACACCGGGAGGTCCCCGCCGAAGGGTCCGAACACCTCCACCTCGTCAACTTTCACGCCCTGGAGCAAGGATGTCCGCAAACAGACCGTCTTGCCGTCATCCGCTCACTCGGGCCGAAAAAGTTCTGGCGCTTATCTGGCTTTACAACCCCGATCCACCTTTCCATTCTTGAATACATATTCTCATCATATTCATTTTGCCCTCGCGGCGCAACAAAAAGTTAAGCAAAAAATCCGCAAAACCCCCGTTTTATAACGAAAGTTCCGCGGACTCGACACCGTCCGACGATAACCCTGTTTAACTTACAATGATCTACACAAGCTCGGTGCGGATCACTTCGGCCAAATGTTCGGCCATCGCTTTAATCCCTTCTTTATCCGGTCCTTCCACCATGACGCGAATCATCGATTCCGTACCGGAAGGGCGCACCAGCACGCGGCCGTTGTCGCCAAGCTGCAGCTCGGCTTTCTCCACGGCTTCCTTGACGACTGCATTATGTCCGAACTTGCTCTTGTCGGCCACCTTCACATTGATCAGCACCTGCGGATATTTGCTCATGATCGTCTTCAAATCGCTTAAGCTTCGCCCCGAGTGCTTTAACGTATCCACGAGCTGAATCGCCGACAGGATGCCGTCTCCTGTGGTCGCGTAATCCAGGAAAATCACATGTCCGGACTGCTCGCCGCCAAGATTGTAGCCGCCCTTCACCATTTCTTCCATCACATACCGATCGCCGACAGCGGTCTTCGCCGCCTTCAATCCGAGTTCCTCCACCCCTTTGAAAAATCCGAGGTTGGCCATCACCGTGGTGACGATCGTATGCTTTTTCAGCTTGCCCTCTTGGTTCATCGCATGTCCGCAGATGCTGAGGATATAATCGCCGTCAACCTCTTCTCCCGTATCGTCAATGGCGATCAGGCGATCGGCGTCGCCGTCGAAAGCCAAGCCCAGATCCGCTTTGAGATGAACCACCTCCGCCCGCAAATGACCGGGGTGCGTGGAGCCGCAGTGATCGTTGATATTCACGCCGTTCGGTTCCGCCCCAATGGCAATGACCTCCGCACCCATCTCGCGGAAAATTCTTGGTGCCAGCTCATAAGCCGCTCCGTTGGCGCAATCCAGCACGATCTTCAAGCCGCTGAAGGAATTGCCTGCGGTTGACTTCAGATAATCGGCATACAGCCATTTCGCTTTCGCATCATCGCTCACCGATCCGATCTCCGCGCCGATAGGGCGGGGCAGTTCATCGACTTCGGCATCGAGCAGCTTCTCGATTTCCAATTCCGTATGAACGAGCAGCTTGAAGCCGTCACGGCCGAAAAACTTGATCCCGTTATCCTCCACAGGATTGTGGGAGGCAGATATCATCACACCGGCGTCCGCTTCCATTTTCTTCGTCAAATAAGCAACGCCGGGCGTGGAAATCACGCCCAAGCGCACGACATCGGCTCCCATCGAGAGCAGGCCGGCGACAAGCGCGGCTTCCAGCATTTCGCCGGAAATTCGCGTATCTTTACCGATCAACACCTTCGGCCGTTTCACTTCACTCGTCAGTACATAACCGCCGCAGCGGCCGATCCTAAAAGCAAGCTCCGCTGTCAATTCACGATTGGCAATCCCGCGGACGCCGTCGGTTCCAAAATACTTCCCCATTTCCAAATCTCCTATCTCTCTACAATAATTTTTTCCTGCCCCACTAACCGACTTTCGGATCACCTTCAAGGCTGCGGCGCGGGAGAAGGAGAGGGCGAGGGCTGCGCGCCCGTGCCCTGATCCGTCTGAACGGCCGCGGCCTTCGACTTGTCGCTGATTTCCACGCCAACCTTAATGTCCTGCCCCGGCGCCTTGCGGACAAACGGCGGCAGGTTGAGAATAACCGGAAGATCATAGCTGCCGACAGGCAAATTGCTGACATCGACGATCGCCTGAATATCCACGGAATGGACTTTATCCAGCACACCCGGGGCTCCTTCCAGGGTAATCCCGATTTTGCCGCTTGGAGGCTTGACAACCTTCGTCTCGTATTGGTTGTTCTCTCCGCTAAGGGTTATATCCATATTGTCGAACTTGCGCGTTTCCGAAGGAACGATCTGCAGGGTCACATCCACGGTACCCGGTTCGATGCGGTTGACCTGCGGCTTCAGCGGAATTTCCAAGGTAAAGGTTTTGTTGCTGGTGATGCTCGACAAATCGATTTGCAAACCGTTATAGAAATCGGTCCGATCCAGCACGTCCTGCGGTGCATATACCGTCACCTGATTGGCGCTTTGGCTCATGAAAGCGATGCTGTAGCCCTCCGGAAGCTCGCCGACCAGTTGAATTTGCAGCGGCATCGTTTTGAACGGACTGGTGATCGGCACCTCCACATCCACCACCGCCGGCGAAATGCTCGTTATGATTTCTTTGCCGTTTTCATCATATGCGGTCAGCTTCACCTGTTTCATTACCGGCTCTTTCGCCCCGTCGATATTCACACTTGCCCTGACTGATTGTATCAGATCCAGGCGGCTTTCCGGCATCGCGATGTGTACACGGTTCGGTTTGATGATCGGCGTGCCTGCCTGCAATCCTTCAGCTGGAGTACCCACCAGATTAATCGTTACCGGCATTTCTTTTTTCAGGATTTTTTCTATTTTCACAGTGACACTTGTTGGGTTTACCGTAACGGATTCCACGCCGGAGGGGAAATTTTTCAGCCGCTCCACCTTGACGGGCACGATCTGCGCTCCCTCAATGACATTGGACAGATCCACATAAACTCGCACATTCGTCGTATTGATCTGCTTTAAAGCGGCTTGCTTGCCTTTCGTATTCAAGGTAACGGAAGCTGGATAGATCGAGATCAGATGATACCGCGATTCATCCAGACCTGACTTTTGAATGGTCACCGCCTGCGTCGTGTCTGATGAGGTGGTCACCGTAACCGGAGTCTGCGGAACGGTTCGTGATATATCCATATGCACGACAGCCCACAAAAGGACAGCGAGCAGCAGCGCAATCACGCGAACGACGTTGACATTGCTCAGCCATTTATCCATGCTGGTTCCCCCACCACTTCCAGAAAGCGGTCCTTTCCTTGATTTTGGACTTCGGTCGCAGTTCCTCGAACAATTTGGAGATGAGCGATTCTTCCTTGATATCCCTAACGACCTGACCGTTGATCGCGAGCGAAACCTGTCCGGTTTCTTCCGACACGACAATACACATCGCGTCGGATACCTCGCTCATTCCGATGGCGGCGCGATGGCGCGTGCCCAGTTCCTTGCTGATGAAAGGATTTTCCGACAGCGGCAAATAACACCCGGCCGCCATGATTTGGTGCTTGCGGATAATGACCGCGCCGTCATGCAGCGGAGTATTGGGAATAAAAATATTGATCAGAAGCTCGGAAGTCACCTGCGCCTCCATATGAATGCCCGATTCGATGTAATCGGTCAAGCCCGTGTCGCGTTCAAACACGATTAAAGCGCCGATTTTGCGTTTGGACAAAAAGTTGATCGACTTGATCACCTCACCGATGCGGAAAGTGAAGTCCTGTTCTTCCTCCATAGACGAGGATGAGCGGCTGAAAAGCTTGCCTCGTCCAAGCTGCTCGAGCGCGCGGCGCAGCTCCGGCTGAAAAATGATGATGATCGCAAGCACACCGAACGTAAACATTTGATTCATCATCCATTTGAGCGTATTCAAATGAAACCAAATGCTCAGGAGCCAAGTGATGATAACCACAAAAATCCCCTTGAGAAGCTGAACGGCGCGGGTCCCGCGAACGAGGAGGATCAGTTTATAAATGACGTATGTGACAATCATAATATCTATAACATCGTAAATCGTGATTTGCTTGATAAAGTCGATCAAGACCAGCCCCCCCATCTGCCTGAGCGCCGCGGTTCCTTATCTGTCTTTTATTCAAAACCCGCTGCTGTTTTTATTATACCAATTCCTGACGGCTTGTCTAAATATTTTGCAAAAATCGGCCGCAGGAAGGAAAAAGCCTCCCCGTTAGGCTTCCCGGAGAGGCGATATCCGCATTTATTGGGCAAAAGCGACAAACCATCGATTCATCCGGTACCACAACCAGTCCAACGTCTTGTCAATAAGCGTCACTTGGCCGGAAATCACCGCCGTCGAGGCCATATTCAAGCGCCCGTCAACCACGACCAAATTGCCGTCAACCTCACCGTCAACCTGCAGCGACCCGTGCTCCACGAACAAGTCGCCATGGACCTTGTGACCGGCCGGAACTACAACCGTATCTCCTTTTATTTCGACTTCCTCCAGATCATTGCCTTTGACGACCAGGCTGGTGTCCTGATTCCAAAGCGAAAGGTAGCTGCCCAGCATGACAACGAAGAACATCGCAGCCACCGAAACGGCAGGATGCCGCTTAATCCAAGAAAGCACGGGAATTCTCGTTTTCGGCCGTGGAACGGCTGCCATGATGCGTTCTGCAAGATTCTCCGGAATTTCAGCTCCTGCAGCAGAACGAATCAGCGCATCCGTTTGTTCGAGCTGCTTCATGTGCAGCCTGCAATCTCCGCAGCTCTGCAGATGACTGTGCAGCTGCTGAAGCCGTCCGGCTTCCAGATCGCCGTCCAAATATTCATGAATTAACGGGATGGCTTCTTTACAATTCACAAAAAGCCGCTCCTTTCTTCGTACATTCTGGTTCGTGTAATACCATACGCATGAGAGTCGGGTTTGTTTCAAAAAAAGCTCATTTATATTAATTTGTCCTTCTCCAGCCTTTTACGCAAAAATTCCCGGCCCCGATGCACCCTTGTTTTGATCGTGGTCACCGGCATGCCGAGCACCTCACTGATTTCCTGCAGCGACAAATCCTGCAAATAACGGAGCACGACGACCGATCTGTATTTTTCCGGCAGCGCGCCGATTGCACTGCGGATCTGCCGCTGCGTCTCCGACAGCAGGATTTGTTTCTCCGGCCCCGGCTCCTCGCTTTGCAGCATCGAATACCAGTCCAGGCCTTCAGCGTCGGATATTTCCGCGTCCAGTGAAAAGTTCCATTTTCTTTTGCGCAATCGATCAATGCAAAGATTCGTGGCAATGCGGTAGATCCAGGTGGAGAATTTCTGATTGGCATCGTACTTGTCCAGATTTTTATATACGCGAAGAAAGGTATCCTGCATAACATCCTCCGCTTCCTGTTTGTTGCCTAGCATCCGGTACGCCAAATGAAATATTTTGTCTTTGTAAAGATCCACCAATTCGCCGAAAGCGCTGCGATCCCCTTTTCTTGCCAGCTTGGCAAGCCTTGCGTCCATGCTATTCACTCTGTTTCCCCCTGCGTATTTGAAATCAAGGGTTTTTTCATATGGCCGATCTTCATTTCAGAAACGACGATCCCCGCCACAATCAAAATCACACCAAACCATTGCAGCCAACCGACTTGTTCCCGCAGTAAAAAG
>CAZESH010000247.1:0-6693 GCA_964514665.1 uncultured Caryophanales bacterium | reverse complement strand
ATCAAGGAGCGCGTGTATCCCGTCGGCAGGCTGGACTATGATTCGGAGGGCTTGCTGCTGCTCACCAACGACGGTGAACTTGCCCATAATTTGCTGCATCCGAGCCGCCACATTCCGAAGATGTATCTGGCTACGGTGAAGGGGGTTCCCCATGGCGATCTGCTGGACAGGCTGAAGTCAGGCATCAAGCTGGAGGATGGGGTCACGGCCCCTGCGGAAGTGGAGTATCACGATGTCGATGAGGACGGCAAGCAATCCGTGATTGCGATCACGATTTATGAAGGAAAGAACCGTCAGGTGAGGCGGATGTTTCAAGCGATCGGACATCCCGTGGTCAGGCTCAAACGCGTGCAATTCGGGCCGCTTTATTTGCAGGGGCTGCCCCGGGGGAAGTACCGCGAATTATCGGAAGAGGAGCTTCGAGAGCTAAAAAGCGGCAAATGATTCTTGGCGGGGATTTCCCGTTTTTCATGACACACAATGTTCACAATCGCAAATTGGGCTAGGATCATTTTTTCGATATAATGAGAATAGTTGTGACGAAGATTGGAATATTTATAATGCTTTTTGTTAATAGGGTGGGGTTATGTGGCATAGGAATCGATGGATGCAGCTCGTTATACTACTGGCGATTTTGACTGTCGGCGGTTTTACTGTCGGCAGTAATTTGCTGTCCGGCAGCACGCTTCCCGAGGAGGGGGACTCTGCGCCGGATTTTGTCTTGAGCAGGTTGGACGGAGCGCAGCATCATTTGAGTGATTACCGCGGCAAATACGTTCTGTTAAACTTCTGGGGCAGCTTTTGCGAGCCGTGTGTGCGGGAGATGCCGGAAATTCAGAAGCAATACGAAAAATACGGAGCGGGACAATTGCAAGTCATCGGCGTCAATTTGGACGAAGGCGTGGTTACGGTTAAAAACTTCGTTTCCGGTCTTCATTTGACCTTTCCGATTCTTTTGGATCACAACACGATCCGCAAGAAATATGGAGTAAATTCGTACCCGACCACTTTTTTTCTCGATCCACAGGGGAAAATTATCGTCAAGCACATTGGTGAAATGGACGAAGCCTATTTGCGGCAGACGTTGTCCGGATTTTTGAAGGACGTTTCTTCATAAGGAGGTTGAACGGCACATGTTCCTGGAAAACACAAAATGCGAATGCGGACATCAGAATGCGGTTGGAACCGTGCTGTGCGAATCATGCGGAAAACCGCTTTTTGAGAATGAAGGCGATGAAATACTTGAAATGCGATATGACGGCGTGGCCAGACGCTCGCAGAAGCAAAATCCGTCTCTGATCGACAGGGCCTGGAACTTCCTTTCTTCCGTACGAAATGCTGTAATTATTATTTTTATTACACTGATCGGTGCGGTTCTGGGTACCGTTTATCCGCAAGAGAACACTTTTATGAACATCGATCCGGCACAATATTATGCAAGCCGGTATGGACAATTGGGTTCGATTTATTATCATCTGGGCTTGTCCCATACATACAGCTCATGGTGGTTCAAGCTGCTGCTTGTTTTAATCGGCGCATCGCTCATCGTCTGCAGCCTCGACAGGGTGCTCCCTTTGTATCGTGCACTCAGCAAACAGAAAATTCGCAAGCATCTCGACTTTATCCGCAGGCAGCGTGCCGTTTATGCGGGAACGCTTGAGTTCAATGAAAAGAATGGGAACAATGCGGGTGAATGGGTGCAAAAACTGGCTGAGCAGCTGAAAAAGAAGCGCTACAAGGTTCATGTCGACGACGGCGCACTGCTGGCCGAGAAGAACAGGTTCAGCCGCTGGGGACCATACATCAATCACATCGGCCTGATCATCTTTTTGCTTGCCGTTTTGATGAGGGGGATTCCCGGCTGGTATATGGACCAATACCAAGGGTTTCTCGAAGGGGCATTGAGTCCGATCGAGAATACGCCTTATTACCTAAAGAATGAGAAATTCACCGTGGAATATTATTCGGATGCGGAGCTGCCGGATAAATTCCGCGGGCAGGGCCGGATGATGCCGAAGCTGTTCCAGACGCAAGCGGTGCTTTATGAGTGCACGCAAAACTGCAATGATCCCGGCAAGGATCCGGTTTTGAATGAAGTGGCAAGGCACAACATCGAGGTCAACAAGCCACTAATCTACAACGGTTTTTCTTTCTATCAGTTTGATTTCAGACAAACGCCGCAAATTGTCAGCGTGACCGTCTCGCTTAAAAATAAGCAGAGCGGAGAAAAATTCGGCAGCTTCAAGCTTGAAACGAAAAACCCGAAACCGGACTATGACGCCGGTCCTTACCATCTTGAACTGAAGGGCTATTTTCCCGACTTTGCGCTGAACGACAAGGGAGATCCCTATACGAAATCCAATGATCCCAACACACCGGCATATATTTTCCTGGTGAAGGGTCCCGACATTCCGCAAAAAGGCGAGGTTTACATTTATTTCCCGAAAATGATCGACAAGCAGAAGTTCAGCCAGGATAAGCTCAACGGAGCTTTCGGCGAGAAATTTGATATTTCCGCAGGATCGATGCAAAATGTGGAGTTAGCCAACTATACCTCCTATCTCAATATTCGCGTCGACCGCGCGCTGCCGTATATTTTTACAGGCGCGGGAATCTTTATGATCGGCGTGGTGATGGGGCTTTATTGGCAGCACCGGCGCATATGGCTGCGTATCGATGAAGGAAATCGGCTGTCCCTCGGGGCCCATACGAATAAAAACTGGTTTGGACTGAAAAAAGATGTGGCGGACGCTCTTTTCAAGATGGGAATTGCCGTCGAACCGAAGTCATTAGAAAATGAGGTGAATAAACCATGAATTTGATAGCATTCAGCAGCCATGCGCTGCTTGCGGCCTTTGCATTATATTGTATTTCCTTCCTGCTTTTCGTGGTGGCGGTGACAGGCAAACGCTGGAGTCATCGCGATCCGCAGCGCCATCTTCAGCGCTGGGGCCGTATCGCTTTCGCTACGAGCGTAATCGGTTTTATATCGCAAGTCGTTTATTTCGTAACCCGCTGGATTGGAGGCGGGCATCCGCCGACCAGCAACATGTTTGAGTTTATGACTTTTTTGGGCATGATGATTATGGCTGCCTTTATCGTCATCTTCATGATCTACCGCTCTCCGTTTCTCGGAGCGTTTGCTACTCCTGTGGGCGTAATTATCCTGGCTTACGCATCGGTTTTTCCCAGCGAGGTACAACCCCTGATCCCTGCATTAAAGAGCTATTGGCTGTATATCCACGTGACGACGGCCGCACTTGGCGAGGCGTTTTTCGCAGTCGGGTTCGCAACGGGGCTGATGTATTTGCTGCGGACGGTTGATTATACGGATCGCAGCAAGGCGGGGAGAAAGGAGCAGCGCTGGCTCGAGCTAGTGATGCTCGTATTTTTGATCGTCATCGGCTTTATCGCCGACGTTTCGGCATTTCGCGCGGCCAATTACTCGGCTGTCTTTACCCAACAAGTCATGACGCAGGATACTAACGGCCAGCAGCAGCAGGTGAAAAAAGCCGTGCAGTACACGCTGCCGCCGATCGTCAAGCCGTACGATAGCGAACTCGTAAGCATGAATGCGTTTCTCGGCATCGACAAACCACTTTTCGCCGCTCCTCAATGGATGAATGGAATCAATGCGGCGAGAAAGCTGAACACGATTATTTGGTCGATTTTATCGGGCATTGTGCTTTACTGGCTGCTTCGTCTGATTCTGCGCCGTCCCATCGGAGCTTTGATAGGCCGCTCGATGAAAGGAATGGATGCCGAGGATCTGGACGAAATCAGCTACCGTTCGATAGCGATCGGTTTCCCGATCTTTACGCTGGGCGCTTTGATCTTTGCCATGATCTGGGCAGCTGAGGCTTGGGGCAGATTTTGGGCTTTTGATCCAAAGGAAACTTGGGCGCTGATCACTTGGCTGTATTATACGGCCTACCTGCATTTGCGGCTTTCCCGCGGCTGGCAGGGGAAAAAATCGTCCTGGCTTACCGTGATCGGATTCATTATCGTCATGTTTACCCTGATCGGTGTCAATCTGGTGATTGCGGGATTGCATTCTTATGCAGGAGTTTAGAGCCTTTGCATGGAATACATTAAAGTCGAATTTTCTTGCAGATCGCATATGGATGGACTAGCCTCTGCATCTTTTTATATGATCTGGATAAGGGGTTGTTGTTTATGGCGGAAGAGAAGTTGAACCGGATTTTGGTCGTGGACGATGAAGAGCGAATTCGTCGTCTGCTTCGCATGTATTTGGAGAAAGAAGGCTTTCAAATCGAGGAAGCCGAAGATGGTGAATCCGCACTCCAGAAAGCGTCTGAAGAGGATTTCGCCTTGATTTTGCTTGATTTGATGCTGCCCGGCATGGACGGCATCGAGGTGTGCAGCAAGCTGCGTCAAGTCAAATCCACGCCCGTGATCATGCTCACGGCCAAGGGTGAGGAAGCCAACCGCGTGCAGGGCTTTGAAGTCGGTACGGACGATTACGTGGTGAAGCCGTTCAGCCCGAGAGAGGTTATATATCGGGTGAAGGCCATTCTCCGGCGTTCCTCCGCAACGGCATTTTTGTCGAAGCAGGACGGATCAAGCAATATTATCGTATTCCCGCATCTCACGATTGAGCATGACGCCCATCGGGTCAGCGCGGACGGACAAGAGGTAAGCCTGACGCCGAAGGAATATGAGCTGCTGCATTATCTCGCCTGTTCTCCCGATAAAGTATTTTCACGTGAGGATCTTTTGAAGGATGTCTGGAATTACGAATTTTTCGGCGATCTACGCACAGTCGACACGCATGTGAAACGGCTGCGGGGGAAATTGAAGAAGGTTTCGCCGGATGCCGCCGCGATGATCAATACCGTCTGGGGAGTCGGTTACAAGCTTGAGGTGCCGAAATAAGTGGCGATTTGGAAAAGTGTAGTTGGAAAGCTGTGGCTGACGATTATCGTCTTGGTTGCTTTGGTATTGATCATTCTCGGCATGTTTTTACTTGAATATATCGATATGAATTTTTCCAATTCTGATGATGTGAAGAGGCTATTTGTATATGTCGGCATCATCGGATTTTTGCTGACCACCTTTTTCGCCTTCTTTCTTTCCACCCGGATTACGCGGCCGCTAGTCCAAATGAAAGAGGCGGCGGATACGATTTCCATGGGGGAATACGGAATCCGCGTGCCGATCGTTTCCGCGGATGAAATCGGCGAGCTCGCCAAAACGCTCAATCACATGGCGGCCAAGCTGCAGGATACGATTAATGATCTCAGTATGGAAAAAGAGCATTTATCCAGTATTTTACGCAGCATGGCCGATGCCGTGATCACTTTCAGTGCGGAGGGCGAGGTGCTGCTGGCCAATCCTCAAGGGGAGCGGATTTTGCAGGAGTGGAACGCCATCGAATGGGAGGATGACAGGACGGATTCACAAAGAATTGGACAGGTTCCCGGACCCTTGAAGCAGCTTTTTCGTGCCGTTATTTCGGGTTCGAAGGAGACGACGGCAAAGGTTCATGTCCAAAACGACGTTTGGTCCGTGGTCATGGCTCCGCTTTATTCGGAATCCCTGGTCAGGGGAGCCGTAGCGGTTATGCGTGACGTTACGGAGGAATATCGGCTGGAAAAGCTGCGCAAAGATTTTGTGGCCAACGTTTCACACGAGCTTCGCACGCCGTTGTCGATGCTGCAGGGCTACAGTGAGGCGCTGTTGGACGATATCGCCGCATCTGCCGATGATCGCAAAGAAATCGCTCAGGTGATTCACGATGAATCGCTGCGGATGGGGCGTCTGGTAAAGGACCTGCTTGATTTGGCAAGGATGGAAGCGGGGCACTTGGAATTAAGCAGGGGGAAAGTCGATGTTGCCGTATTATTAAACCGCGTGCAGCGGAAATTTTCCGTTCTATGCAAAGAGAAGAACATCCATCTTGAGCTCATGCTGGATGCGGATGAACTTTGGTTGAACAGCGCGGATGAAGATCGTTTGGAGCAGGTACTGACCAATTTATTCGATAACGCCGTTCGCCATACGCCGAGCGGCAGGAAGATTGTGCTGCGGGGGTCAAGCGCATTCCTGAACAGGGCGAAAGCGGTGCTGATCGAAATAGAAGACGAAGGACAGGGAATTCCGGCTCATGACCTGCCGTATATTTTCGAACGTTTTTACAAGGCGGACAAAGCAAGAACGAGAGGGAATTCCGGAGGAACCGGACTCGGTTTGGCGATTGTTAAAAATATTGTCGAAGCTCACCAGGGCGTGGTATCCGCAGAAAGCAAGGAAGGACAGGGAACTACATTTTCCATCAAGCTTCCCTGCAATCCGCAAAAGGTGAAGAATACATCCTTCGTCTGAGAGGACGAAAGCTGTTGCAACTTGTTGAAAAAAACAGAGCAATCTTGTTGTTCGTGGAACAATGGCTTGATCGCCGACATTTCCTGCGAAATATGTCAATAATGCCGCTTGGAAGTTCGGTGAGGGATTTCTGTTCCCTAGAGTGAATCAGGCGCAGTAATCAACTAAAAACGGTTTCCGTCAAATAACGGAAACCGTTTTTTGCCTTTTTCAGATTAGAGTGCAATCACCTTCACGGTGATGATTTCCGGCAGCTGGGAGAGATCCTCGATGACTTCCTTAGGCGTAGGTTTGTCTACTGTCAGAACCATGATTACGATTTTAAAGGTGAGTTTTTAGACTATCGAT
>CAZESH010000246.1:0-6718 GCA_964514665.1 uncultured Caryophanales bacterium | reverse complement strand
ATATAGGCGATTTTCCGATGTCCCAGCGACAAAAGGTAATCGACAGCCAATTCGATCGACTTGCGCCGCTTCACATCAATGGTCGGATAAGCCGTTGTATTGGCCACTCCATAGTAAAGAATCGGTATGCTCGTCTGGATGTGGGAGTGGTCTTCCAAGGCATGATCTCGGTCATCAAACAGCAATATCGCATCCACCTGAAAGCGGACGAAAGCTTCTATCGCCGAATTCACGCGATTGATGGAAAAAAGCGTCGTATAGCCGAGGTCTTCCAGCAGCTCATTAGTTTTCGTCATCAGCACGGACGGAGTGGCTCTTTCCACGGAAGGCCAAATGACCCCGAATGCGCCGCTTTTCTTGCTGACAAGCTTTCTGGCGGCAATGTTGGGCACATAACCCATTCCCTCCGCGAGCTCGAGAATTTTTCGCTTTGTGCTTTCCTGCACGAGCGGACTGTTCCGCAGCGCCTTGGAAACGGTGGAAAAACTGACGCCGGCCTGTTCGGCAATATCTTTAATTGTAACCGTCATTTCGCAGTGACCTCCATAAATGCACAACATACCTTAATGAAAAATCAAATATCCACGAATGTCAAGTTTGGGCTTGCTGTAGATGAAACCTTGCAAATCTTATGGTGACGCTTGCAAAATTTCATTGACAAGCGGAAAGTCTATCTTTTAAAATTAAAATTACAACGTTGTTATTTTGCGGTTATCGAAAGGAGTGCTGTTGACAATGAAACGATTTGCCGTTTGCGGAGTGAGCAACCGTGCGATTGGCATGTTTATTACGCCTATCGTGAAAAAATATTCCACTCAAAGCGAGATTGTTGCACTGCTCGATATCGACGAGCGCAGGCATGAAATTGCCAAATCGCAATTGCCGGCCGTCAACCATGTTCCCCAATATAAGGCGCATCAATTCGATCAAATGGTAAGCGAAACAAAGCCGGATGTGATTATCGTCGCCAGCCGGGACGACACGCACGTCGACTACATTATCCGTGCTTTGGAGCATGATTTGGATGTGCTTACGGAAAAACCGATGGCAACCAAAGCAGAGGATTGCAGGCGAATCATCCAGGCGGAAGCGGCCAGCAAAGGCAAAGTTACGGTGACATTTAACTACCGCTATAATCCGATCCACACCAAAATCAAAGAGATGATTCTGGAGGGCAAGCTCGGCCGCATCACCTCGGTGGATTTGAACTGGTATATCGATACCTATCACGGCTCGAGCTATTTCATGAGATGGAACCGGATGCGCGAGTTTTCCGGCGGATTGTCGATCCACAAGAGCTCTCATCATTTCGATCTGGTCAATTGGTGGCTGGATCAAAAGCCGGTTGAGGTATTCGCCTTTGGCGCTCTGAATTACTTCGGTCCGGATGGAGAATTAAACCCGCAAAAAGTCGACGGGCGACATTGCGGTACTTGCGATGTAAAGGACGATTGCACATACTACAGGAGATGGAACGCGCGCAGCGGCGATCTGGACGTACAAGACGACCATATCGGCCCAATGCGCGAAAGAAACGGCTATACCGGATACCGGCCGGACATGTGCATTTTCGATTCGCAAATTGAAATCGAGGATACTTACGCCGCAACGGTCAAGTACGATCAAGGTGCTCTGCTCAGCTATTCGGTCAATTTCTCGCTGCCTTACGAAGGCTATCGTTTGGCAATCAACGGCACGAAAGGCAGATTGGAGACTACGGAATATCACGCGCCTTCCCGTGTTCCTTTCCCGGTGCCGGAACAGACGATCGATTATTTCCCGCTGTTCGGATCCAAGGAAACGATTCACGTGGTCAAGCGGGAGGGCGGCCATGGCGGCGGGGACCCCGTCATTCAGGAGGATATGTTCATGGGCGTCGATCCGAAAAGGCCTTATCCGATTTTATCCGGAGTAATGGACGGCAGCTATTCCGTGGCCACGGGCGAAGCGGTGTGGCGCTCGGTCAAGGAAAAACGGCCGATCCTCATTGAAGATTTGCTCTCATAGTAATCGAATTACAATCGCCGGAACGGCTTAGTTCCGGCGGTTTTTTTTGAAATGAACTGAGGGAACATTCAAATACCTAAAAATATTACAAATTAATCTAAAAAGCGTATCGTACCCAATCCTTTTGTAAACCCTTACACTGTTCTTATCAAAGCATGAGGGGGTAAAGAATGAAAGAAGTGCGCAGGAAAGTAGGCATTTTCATACTTTTAGTTGACAGCTTTCTGGAGAATTTCGCGATTTTGTCCTTGCTCGCCATGATTCTCATCGTTACGCTGCAGGTAACGACAAGAAAGTTGTTTAATTATGTATTCTTTTGGTCGGAGGAAATCACGCTGCTGCTCTTGATCTGGTTTTCCTTCATGGGCATTGCGATCGGTTTTCGCGAGAAATTGCATTTGGCCATCGACTCTTTTTCACGGCTTCTTCCAGAGGAGGTCAATCGCATACTCGATAAAGTGATTGATCTGGCCACGATTACATTCGGGCTGTATTTGCTTGTTTACGGCTGGAGATTCACTGTACTGATGAACAGCTCGACCCTGCCGGCTACCAATTTGCCGAATAGCCTTCAGTACGCGGTAATGCCTCTTGCAGGAGCGATGATTTGCATTTACGGATTATTGAGCCTGATAGGCATCGATACGGTCAGACATCAGGGAATAGAAGGTGGACATTAAATGGGAACGACAACAATCGCAATTATCATTCTTGTACTAAGCTTCGCCGTATTTTTGATGCTTCGTTTTCCGGTGGCCCTGACTTTGTCGTTGGCTACAATATTGACCATAATGTATTTGAAGGTGCCGCTGGAGGTTGTCGGCCAAAGGATGATTCAAGGCGTCAACGCTTATGCGCTGCTGACCATTCCTTTTTTTATTTTGGCCGGACAAATCATGAGCGAGGGTGGACTGGCCCTGCGTCTGGTCAATCTGGCGATGCTTGCGGTTGGCAGAATCCGCGGCGGACTGGCTTTGGTCAATGTCGTGGCCTGCTTGTTTTTCGGCAACATCTCCGGTTCGGCGGCGGCCGACGTTTCGTCGATCGGCTCGATCATGATTCCCACCATGAAGAAGAAAGGCTATGACGACGATTATACGGTCGGATTGACGGTCGCAGCATCCGTGCAGGGCGTTGTCGTACCGCCGAGCCACAATCTGATTCTCTATTCATTGGCGGCCGGAGGCACCTCCATCGCCGCATTGTTCATGGCGGGCGTCATTCCCGGCATCGTGATGGCGATTGCGCTGATGATCGCAAGCTATTTCATGGCCAGAAGAAGAGGCTATCAGATGACGGAAACCGTCAATCGCAAAGATATTCCGAGAATTCTATTTGACGGCTTGCTCTCGATCATGCCGGCCGTCATCATCCTTGGAGGTATTTTTTCAGGATGGTTCACGGCTACGGAGTCCGGGGCTCTGGCATGTCTGTATGCTTTTGTGATAACCTTTTTCTATTATCGGGAAATTCCCATCAGCCGAATGTGGCTGATCTTGAAGCGAACCTTCCGCACCGTGTCCATGGTGCTGTTCCTGATCGCATCGTCTGCGGCGTTCAGCTGGCTGCTGGCCTTTTTGAAGATTCCAAGCATGATTACCGACACGCTGCTGCATATTTCACACAATCCGGCCATCATTCTTCTGATCATCAATGCGCTGCTGCTGCTGCTCGGAGCGCCGATGGACATGGCACCCTTGATTTTGATCATGACGCCGATTTTGCTGCCGGTCGTTACCTCATTGGGCATGAATCCGGTTCATTTCGGGATCGTGATGATGCTGAATCTGGGACTTGGACTCATTACCCCTCCGGTCGGAACGGTGCTGTTTATCGGCTGCGCCATCGGGAAAATTTCCATCGGGCAGGGAACCAGGGCGATGCTGCCGTTCTTCGCCGTTCTTGTCGGCGTGTTGCTGCTGATCACCTACGTGCCGCAGATTGTAATGTGGCTGCCGGGCTTGATGAAGAGTTGATCCAAAATTATTACAAGAAAAACTGTAAATCGTCCCATTCATCTGACAGCGCTTTCAATCTATGATGAATAGGTAACCTTAAAAAAGCAATCAAGGGGGAAAAAACTTTGAAGATTAGCATGGCGGGAAAAGGGAAAATCACGCATTTATTTTTGGCGCTCCTGCTGACGTTGGGAACCGTGCTCGCAGGCTGCGGAAGCAAAGACAGCGCAGGCGGAAGCAGCGCCAGTCCGAGCGCCGACAGCGGCAAAAAAGCCGCTGAAGGTCCAAAATACACTTTTCGTCTGGGCGATACTCATCCTGACAACTATCCTACCGTATTGGGCGATAAAAAATTTGCCGAGCTGGTCAATCAGCGTACGAACGGAAGAATCAAAATCGATGTATACCCGAGCTCCCAGCTTGGGGAAGAAAAGGCGGTCGTCGAGCAGGTCCAGCTTGGTGCAATCGAGTTTACCCGTGTAAGTACAGGCGTTTTGGCTTCGTTCAACAAAGACTACGGCGTTTTCAGCTTGCCGTATATTTTCGATAACGACGTTCACGAATGGAATTTTCTTAACGGTCCGGACGGACAGAAGCTTCTGGACAGCCTTGAATCTTCGAAAATGAAAGGTCTGGCTTACTATGATTCCGGAGCCCGCAGCTTCTATTCCAAAAAGCCGTTAAAAAGCATCGACGATCTGAAAGGCTTGAAAATTCGCGTCATCCAAAACCAGATCAACATTGAGCTGATCGAAGCGCTGGGCGCCAATGCAACGCCGATGCCTTACGGCGAAGTGTTCAGCTCCCTGCAGACCGGCGTGATCGACGCAGCCGAGAACAACTATCCGAGCTACTATACGTCCAACCATTATCAAGTAGCCAAAAACTATATTTTGGATAAGCACCAAAGAGTACCCGAGGCACTATTGATCAGTAAAGTGACCTGGGATAAATTGAGCCCGGACGATCAGAAAATCATTAAACAGGCCGCTGCCGATTCCGTACAAACGGAAAGGGACGAATGGGCGAAATTTGAAAAGGAAGCTGAAGCCAAAGTCAAAGAGGCTGGCGTAACGATCACCGAGGTTGCCGATCCAAAGCCTTGGCAGGCTGCCGTAAAACCGGTAATCGACAAACACCGCGAAGAATACAAAGCGATTCTGGACGCGATCGACAAAGCACGCAAGTAAGTATGAGTATGGCAAACAAAGGAGGCTCCCAGCGAGCCTTTTTTGCTTCAATCCGATCCTCCTTTTGTGGTATGATTTTTCCATCGGACGAGGAGGGACAACATGAAAAACATCTATCATCTGCTCTTTTTGCGGGATCAGCCGCTTAGGGTCAAGCTGCTTGTTTTCACCGCGATATTCGTCGTCTTTCCGATGCTGGTCGTCGGATTCATTTCCTACCAGCGCTCGTCCCGGCTTATGGAGCTTCAAGCCCGGCAGTACAGCTGGCAAATTATCAAACAAGTCACCACGCACGTCGAATATTACGTGAATGATTTTGAAATCAGCATTCTGAAAATCGTCAACAATCCGTCAATGGGTGAATTTCTGAAAGTTGCCTCGGCACAGGAGGCGCAAAAAATGCACATGCGCGACACGATCAAGCAGCTATTGCGATCGGCCGCTTACTCCCGTTCGGATATCTCCAATATTACCGTGATCTTAAACGATGTGATGACAGTGGATGCGCTCGACGACAAGTTCAAAAGCATGCATCCGCAAAACCGCATAACCGATGAATACTGGTATGAGTCCTTGCCGGCAAACGGGGATCCGAAAATAGTGACGCGCTTTTTGCAGTATGGAAATCGTCAGGAACCAGTGCTTTCCATAGCCAGACGCCTGATCAGCCCCTCCACCCTGAAGCCGGTGGGAACGCTTGTCCTGGACGTCAATTTCAGGCGTTTCCAGGATATTGCCGAGCAGGTGAATATCGGCCGGACGGGATACATGTATATTCTCGACTCCCAAGGCCATTATGTGTATCACCCGAATTTATCCGAGCTGGGCAAACCGGCGCGGCTGGAAAATTTGAACGGCATCCTGCAAGGCGTGAACGGCTCGTTTGTAACGGCTCAGAACAACAAGAGATTACTAACTTACAGCCACTCCGATTTTTTGGACTGGATACTGGTGACATCCGTGCCTTTCTCTGAAATTACGCAGGGTTCCGAATATATCGGACGAACGATTGTGCTGACTGTCCTGATTACGCTGGTTATCGCCTATGTACTGGGAATCGGCATGGTCGGCAGTATTGTCAGACCGTTTAAAAAGCTGCATCTTTTTATGAAAAAAGTAGAATCGGGCGATTTCACCGGGCGCATCGAGGTGGAGTCAAGGGATGAAATCGGGCTGTTGACGCACGGATTCAATAAAATGACCGATCATCTGCAGCAGCTTCTCGAGGAAATCTACTTTTCCAAGCTGCGGGAAACCCAAATGAATCTCAGACAGCGGGAAACGGAATTGAAAGCGCTGCAGATGCAGATGAATCCGCACTTTTTGTACAATTCCCTGGAAACGATTCGCGGCATGGCGCTTGAGCAGGACATGGACGATATCGCCGTGATGACCTCTTCGCTGGCGAGGCTGCTGCGCTATAATCTGAAGGTGGCGTCAAGCACGGTGGCGCGTAAACAGGAGCTGGAAATCTGCGATTTGTATCTGCGCATCCAAAAATTCCGCTTCGAGGAAAAGCTTCAATTCAAGCTGGATATTCCGGAATGGGCAGAGGAGCAGAGC
>CAZESH010000245.1:0-6754 GCA_964514665.1 uncultured Caryophanales bacterium | reverse complement strand
CTCTTCAGGCCAGTGTTCCGGATAGTAATCCGCACCATAGTAAAATTTATCCATAAATTGGTCCACCTCTGTCCATTTGATTGATTAACCTTTGAGTGCCCCTGCCGTCATGCCGTCGATAAATTTTCTGGATGCGAAAACAAATACAATCAGAAGAGGAAGCACAGCCAGTGAAGTCCCCATCAACAAAACGCCGATATCGAATCCCCGCGAAGGATCTCCATATAGAGCATTCAGTGCTACGGGAAGCGTTAATTTCTCGGGGCTTTTCAGCACAATCAACGGCACCAGGAAATTATTCCAGCTCTGGACGAACGAGAAAATGCCCAATGCGGAAATTGCAGGCTGCAAAATCGGTGCCACAACCCGAAAGAAAATTTGCCATTCGGGACAACCATCAATCCGCGCCGCATCCAATAGTTCCTTGTTCACCGTGCTGATAACATACTGCCGCATCCAAAAAATGCCGAAAGCATTCGCCGCATTCGGAATAATGACGGCTGCCAAATTATCGATCCATCCGAATGTCTTCATCAGCATAAACCAGGGAACGATTCCCGCCATCCAGGGAACCATCATGGTGGCCAACAACACCGCGAACAAAACTCTTTTCCCCGGAAAATCGTACATCGCAAATGCATATCCGCCCATTGAGCAGAACAAAAGCACAAGAAGCGTATGCATGCCTGAAGAATACACACTGTTCCATAAACTGCTGTAAAAAGGCATATTGTGGACAAGCGCCACATAATTCTTAACGAGATCTCCACCAGGCAGCAGCGGGGGCGGAAAGCTCAGGATTTCCGGCGTGGAATGGGTAGACAGCACGAACATCCAGTAAAAGGGAACAAGCATCAGGATCCCGCCGGTAATCAAAACCAAATAAAGCAACGACTTTTTGATTTGTGAAGTATATGCCATGTCGATCCTCCTCTACGTGTCGCTTTTACCGAAAAATTTCAAGTTGAGTATAGAAATAAACACAATGAACATGCTGATCACATAAGCAATGGAAGAAGAATAGCCAAAATGCACATACTCAAAGGCTTCACGATAAAGGTACACCATCAAAGTCAACCCCGAATTGTCAGTGCCCCCGCCTGTTCCCACCAACATATAGGGTTCATCAAAAATAGTCATGGCACCAATAGTTGACAATATCAGCGTGAACAAAATGATCGGCTTCAACAGCGGCAAGGTAATCCTGAAAAAGATTTGCGGCATACTCGCCCCATCAATTTCGGCCGCTTCATAAATATCCCGTGAGATTCCCTGCAGGCCTGCCAGGTATATGACCATATTCCATCCCACCCACTTCCATGCAAACAGAAGGATGATGGCCGGTTTAACCCATTGTCCATTGCCGCCCCACCAATCAATCGGCGGAATGCCAATTAATGTGAGAGCATAATTAATAAGGCCCGCCCTGACTCCATAGAGGGTCAAAAAAACAAGTGAAATGGCAACGGAAGAAGTAATAACAGGAAGAAAATAAATGGTCCGGAACAACTCTTTTAATTTTATCATCCCGGAATTAATCACAAACGCAATGAATAAGGCAAACAGCAGCATGGGGATATGAGCAATAATGCCTATAAAAAGCGTGTTGTAAACCGCTTTCCAAAAAATCGGGTCGGAAAACAGCTGTTTATAGTTTCCCAACCCGACAAACACCTTGTCATCCATTCCGTCCCATTGATGAAAACTAAGATAGAAGGCATACAAAATCGGGAATGCACCGAACAGTAGAAACAAAATATAAAAGGGGGAAATATAAGCATATGCCACTCGGTTGCGTTTGATTTCTTTCCACAATTCCTGCCATCTGTTCATTGTCACGGGTGAAGGGAGAGCTTGAACGTCGGTTTTCGAGCTGTATTGCTTCACTGTGTTTCCAACTCCTCTTCTTAACCGGATTAAGGGCCAGTTGAACTGGCCCTTAGCCCTGTTTCAATTTACCGTCACTTTTTTGCTGCATCAAGCAACTGCTGCATCAACTTGCGATCTTGCTCGGTTGCCTTCAATACATCTTTCTTGGCTTTGTCGAAAGTATCTTTTACCGACAACCCCTGATCCAGACCGGTGGAAATACTGGTTTTCAGTGTGTTTTCCGTCTGACGGTCCATAATGGTTACAAAACTCGGTTTCGTATCTTTGGAAACATTCACCCAGAACTCCCGTGTTTTTTGATCTGCAAAGAAAGGATCCGGTTCGCTGTATAACGGATCGTTCCAAGCCGGTTTATACGCCGGGAAATAATCCACCGTCTTGAACATCGTGTTCTGAGACTCTTTGTCGGCCAGAGCGAACTTGATAAACGCCCATGCCGCCGCTTTGTTCTTCGATTGTTCTGGAATGGCAAGGAACGAGCCGCCCCAGTTGGTGACATCTCCGAACGGAGGACGTACGACTCCCCATTTCCCTTTGGTGTCCGGGGCAACCCAGTCTTTCAAGAATCCCCCGAACCATCCGCCGGCCATCTGGGTCACGATTTGCCCTTCTTTAACCATGGAAGTCCATTCATTGCTCCAAAGATTCACTTTGGCGTCCAATCCTTCTTTGCGCATTGCGGAAGCGCTTTCAAGAAGCTTTAATGATTCATCGTTATCGAATTTAAAGCTTAAATCTTCATTATAGTAATCACGATTCGACCATCTGGCCATGAAGAAGTCGGCTGCATTGGCAATCATCCAACGCTTGTTCGGAATGCTTACTTTACGCGCCACTTCCAGATAACCTTCCGGCGTGCTCATCAATTTTTGTACCGATTCCGGATCATCCGGCAAGCCCGCTTCTTTGAATATATCCTTGCGGTAGAACAGCGTCAGCGGGCCGATATCCCAAGGAAGGCCGATCATTTGTTTGCCGTTTAGCGAAACGGCCATCTGCCATTTGTAATCCACGAAATCCTTTTCCATATCCTTGGCATTATACGGGGCATCAAAAAGATTCACAAAGCCTTTTTTGTCGCGGAATTTTCCGACGTATCCGGATTCAATCATCGCCACATCAGGAGCTCCGGCTCCGGCCGCCAATGCCGTCAATAGTTTATTATGGTGGTCTTCACTTTTTTGAAACTGAAGCGTCACCTTGACATTCGGATATTTCTTATTGAATTCCGGAATAATGGCTTTGAACGCGGTATCTCCAGACGGCCAACCGCCAACCACGATTTCCCCTTTTATATCTTCTGTCTTGCTGTCTGACGAACCTGCTTGAGTCGTTGCTGCCGGTGAAGAACTATTCTGGCTCTCATTCTTGGAAGAACCTTCCGAAGATTGCCCGCTTCCTCCTCCACACGCGGATAATAAAAGCGGGAGCGCCATCATCACAATTAATAATACGGAAAACCATTTTTTATTCAAATGCCCGTCCTCCTAAGTGATTAGTCTTACAGCACGGATTCTACTCGTTCGCTATCTTCCTCTGCGAACTTATTTATCTCCTTCTCCGGGAAAAGCATGCTCAATAACTTTAACTCTTTATAACAAACTTTCTGCACCCCCTTAAATCTACACGTACGGACATATATGTTTTTTGTGTTATTTTTTATGTACTTGTCCGTACGTATTATACGTTAATTATTCTCTATCAAACAAAATATCCCTTTATTTTTCTTAGAATATTTTATTTTTTTTAAAAATTTAAAAAAATCACTTGCTACCTAGATTAACTTTAGTTTTTTTGAAGTCGTCAACTCGTATTTTTCAATGTTGATCCTGTCTTTGACTTCAATCAAATTAAAGTACCCTGAAATTATCTACCGATAATACGTACATGTAAAAGAAAAAACCCCTTGGATCAAGGGGTTGACCTGACAAATATTTCTCTGCTATTTCAGAGGATAAGTGGACCAAGGCTGTGTTGCTGTTATCAACGTTTTGCCTGTGCGGGCTGCTTGATCAACCATAAGGGCCAAATAATGATCCTGCGATGCTTCGGCCAAACTATAGAAGTCGTCCCCTCCATCGGAATATCGGTACATGGCGTCCAAGCATGCCGCTATGGCAATCTCATCATCGGTTAATCGGCCTGGTGCATACGGATTCCGGTAAGCATACTCGTCCCCGAATAAAATTCCCTTCAGGTAATAACCTTCCAAATTGCCATTCTCGCCTGCATTCAACCTCTTTAAATCAATTTCAACAGGCGTGCTCGCATCCAGCAGATACTTTACATTTGTATCATTGATTTCCCCCCGTTCGCCGCGAACCTGCAGGCGTAGAGAGCGGATCCAGGAAAAATACTGATCATAGGTGAAATCATAGATCCCCAGCTTGCCGCCGAAATCGAGCGTGGCAATGACCTGCTCGCTGTCGACGATCCGCTCTTCAGGCAGCTCTCCATTTCTTCCCTGTCCCTCGGCAATCGTTGAAATAAAGGTTTTCGCTTGGATTTCGCAATTCTCATATTGAATGCCCATCAATCTACGCATTAGGCTGATAGCATGATACCAATGGCAAACGGAAATATTTACAGAATTCACGTTCCCGAGAAGCCCCGATGCCGCCAAGCTTAGCCGGGCCGCATGCAGCGGTTGTAGATGGTACTGTTCAGCGACCTGAATCCTGGCCCCACGGTCGATCAAATCCTGAAGAGAGAGCAATTCTTCCAAATTCTCTGCGGGCGGTGTTTCCGTGAGCACCGGGATTTTCCTCTCGGCCAGTTCCCGGATATACGCTGGAGCCGCTTTCCGCGGAACGGACACTACAGCAAAGGCCGGATCCGTGTTTTTCAAAAGTGTGTCAAGATCACGGTAGGTGCGAATCCCCCATCGATTTTCGATCTGTTTGCCTTTTCCCTCGTCCCTGACCAACATGCCGCAAATTTCGAACCGCTCCGGCAGCGCCTGCGCAATGCGCATAAAAAATTCCGATCTCCATCCACCGCCAATGATTACGAATGATACAAGTCTTTTCATACCAATACCCCCTTTTTAGAACCCTTCATACCATTACAGAATGACTCTGTTTCTAAGGCTTCGAATATTATTAATTTAACTGACTTTGGCAAGATTCACAATTTATTTCACTCCTCCCTATAAAGCTAAATAGTCAACCAGAATAGGACTATTGTCGCTTTTCCAAAAACGCATCTTCCTACAACACTTCAATAAAATATCATCTTGGTATTCTGTTGCCTATGGTTTAAAATTAGTTCAAAAGACTGAAATAATAGTGCACAGAAAATTAACCTATTCCCAAGTTATGATAGTTGACCTCTAATAAATCCTGCCGATCATTCGAATTTTTCCGATGTTAAGCAAGTCTTCAGAATGAATCTGGTGCAAGATCCGCCGTCGCTTGATCCGGCCACAGCCTTTGACAACATTTCCTCTTCGGTGCTGTGGGGGGCTTATGAAGGGCTGACGAAGTATGCGAAAGACGGGTCAATCGTGCCGCGAATCGCTAAAAGCTGGGACATTTCCGACAACCAATTAACCTATACGTTTCATCTGCGTGATGCAAAATGGAGCAACGGCGACCCGGTAACGGCCGGAGATTTTGAATACGCATGGAAACGCGCGCTGAGTCCGAAAACGGCTTCGAAATATGCTTACATTCTCTATTATTTGAAAAATGCATGAAGATGTCCAAGCGGCGAAAGAAAAACTGACCCGGGCGAGGCGCACTTTCGAAGCGCTGCGTACCCCATTCGAACTGAATTAGCGTCCGGGCTGACCAATAAGGAAATTGCCTCAACCTTCGGTTTGACGGAAGGAACGGTAAAGATTCACGTAGTCAATTTGTACAGCAAATTGGGGGTAAAACGGAGGACGCAAGCAATTGCACGGGCGAAGGAATTGCGGTTGTTGAAATAGAATTTACGATTGGAGATTGCCAGGCAAGTTCAACAGATTGATCTGCTCCGTCAGATTCTTCATTTCCTTTTGGATTTCTTTGATTTGCAATGGATTCAAGCCGCCCTTCACTACACTTTGCGAAATTTCCCTCATACGAAAAAGTTTTTTTTCGATCAGATCTAGGATTTGTATCCGCTCTTTAACCATCTGCACTTCTTCTTGCAACTTTGTCCATTCTTCTTCCAATGCCGATTCCATAAATTCACTCCATTCCATATAAAAAGAACAAGAGACATAGATTCCCTGTTCCTTTTGAATTTGATTCTGCAGTCTCCAAAATTAGTTCTTGATCAAAATCGTCATATAAGCCATCGTCGTAAAATCGTTCTTTTTTAAGAGATCGAATAATCCCTTGACGAACAACTTGTTATGTTCCACCGTTTTTGAAAATGATTGGATCAATTTGATCGCCAAATCCGTATTTAATCCTTTATAGAAGCCGGACATTCCGATTAAATGAAGTTTAATGATTGCGTAATAAATCACGAGGATCACATAGTTGTCGAATAGAGCAGGAAATCCGCTAAACGGAAATAAATTTTTGTATACATAATTGACGAGATAATTCTCCAGGATATACTCATGCTCATCCATAAACGGTTTGTAAAAAGTTTGGTAGATCTCCGGGTAGGTTTCAGCTACTTCTGAGAAAGGAGTACCCGTAATATATTTCAAACCGATCAACATTTCTTTGTAGCAATCCTTGTAACGTTGATTCGTAACCCCCTGCAAAAAACGTTGATCTGCCATTTCTTTCACGAGTTCCATTTGAATCGCAAGTTGTACGGGAATTTGATCCAAATCTTCTTTTAAAGAACCCTCTTCTATAATCGAAGTATAGGAAGCAATTAACTGTGGAATTTTGTCTATGTATGCCCCTGAAACATATTA
>CAZESH010000244.1:0-6792 GCA_964514665.1 uncultured Caryophanales bacterium | reverse complement strand
CGACGAGCTACCGGACTGCTCCACCCCGCGTCATTGGGTTTGCCTGCCGACAGAAAGCTTTTACGACAGCGACAAAGATAAATATACACCATATGGCAAGGCAAAGTCAAGGAATAAATAAAAGAAATTAAGGAAGATACCTCACGCCGAAGCGTCCTTTTCTCGATTGGAACACCTCCACCTCCTGCGGACAATCATATCCATAGATCCACCAGTCCTCTTCCATCCTTTTGGCCAAACATCCCGCTTGAAATTTGCTGTTGTACAGCCTTACCCAGTAAATCCACTTGGTCATGTTCAACCTCCCATCCGGTTACAAACGTTATGACAATAGCATATCCAATTTATGCGCAGAAAAACGTCTCGGACACACAAAAACAGCCGGCATCCGCAGTCCGGATATTTCCTTCAGCTTTGCTTCCCCGCGTCTATGAATAATCAAAAGAGCTGCTCTAAGGTCTTCGGACCTTTCGAGACAGCTCCTTTTGAAAATTTAGTTGGCTCTTTGCGCTTTTTCGCTGACGTTGATATCCAGCGGACCGTTTGGGTTATCCTTGATCTTTTTCAGCATCACGTTGCCTTCGGTTTGCCATTCGCCAAGCGCTTGTTTGACGGTGATGCTGCCTTGCAGGATCGCTTGGAATTTTTGCTGCCCGATGTTTTGAATGTTCCAGATATTCGGCTTTTCCCGATAAATTTTAGAATCGTACGGATTGTCTGACGGCGTCAGCTGGAAGAACGCTCCGATATTGTAGTCCAAGCCCTCCTTCGGCTTGTTCAGTTCCTTTCTCGCCACCAGCTGATAGGCGCTTTGCGCTTTGAGCTCCATCCATTTCTTGCTGTTGACGAATTGGATTAAATCCCAGGCATCATCCTGATTCTGTGCCTTCGCGTTGATGCTCATCACGCCGTTGTACCAGATCATTCCCCCAACCCCCGGCGCTTCCGGATGGGTAGGCATGGTCGCCACATCCCATTGAACAGGTTGGAAATTGGCGATATTTCCGGCGGCGGCCGATTTGTTGACATTGATCAACTGATCAAGCTCACTGTAATTTACAATCGTCATCGCCAACCGGCCGGAAAGGAAATTATCGTAGGCGAAGGGGCCGTTATCGCCATCGCCCGCTGCCATTTTCATTCTCTGGTTTTGATCGGGAAGGCCGGGCATAACATTCGCTTTGACCAAATCGATCATGGTTTGCCAAACCTTGACCCACTGATCGGTATCCACGGTCATGTTCTCCGCATTGTCGTCATAAATGGTTAGATTCAAGGGCGCCGTGTAGGTGTTCAAATCATTGAATACATTCGTAAAGGTGTTGCGGTTAAAGGAGAATCCGTATATCGGATTTTCGCTGTCATCCTTGGTTACACGTTTGGCCAAATCGAAGATCTGATCCCAGGTCATATTGTCCTGCGGATACGTGACCCCCACATTATCAAAAATCTGTTTGTTGTAAAGCAGCGCGCTGGAAGTAAACAGCGGTGCGAGCGCATACAGCTTTCCGTCCGGGCTCAGCTTCTTCATGCCGTCGATCACCGCCGGCACATAATCGCTTGTATCGAATTTGGCTTTGGTGATCAGCGGATCAAGCGGCATCAGACGATTCTCGGCAATCAGATCCTTGAGATCGCTTCCGTTGGAAATAATCAGATCGGGCGGAGTGGGTCCGTCCATGACTTCCTTTAATTTCTCGATCGGATCGGCAGGCTTTTCGCCTTTGCTCATATCATACGCTTTATATTGAAAGCGGTCGTCATTGGTAGCGATAAATTCAATCTTCACATTCGGATGCGTAAATTCATAAATTTCCGTAAAATTTTGGCGCAGCCAGTCGTCGTTCGGACCTGCTCCCATCGTCGTGGCTACACGCAGCACCCGCTCCTGATCTTTTTGATTGGCGCTGCCCTTGCTGCAGGCCGACAGCAGCGAGGCGACAAGCACGAGCGAGAGCGAGGCGGCAAGCCCCTTTTTCCATCCTGTCCATAAGTTATTCATTTGTTTCCCCCTCCAATGATTTCGGTGCCCGTATCATGATTTTCTCTCCGTCAAATTCCATGGATGCTTTGTCGGATATTTTCAGCGTCTGTAAAAACTCCTTCGGCACCTGAAGTCTGCCAACGCGGTCAACCACCACATATTCCTCGTGAATTCCGCTATTTCTCCCCCCCAATCTGTATGCTTCCTGACCCGACAGATCCAGATTCGGATTGCGCTTGACAAATTCCGTACTGGTCATGCCGTCACGGATGGCGACGACACGATCGACTTTGCCTGCCAGGGAAAGATCGTGCGTGACGATCACGATCGTCACCTTCAGCTCCCGGTTGAGCTTGCGGAAAATGGCCATAATCATGTCCGAGGTCTGATTGTCCACGGATCCTGTCGGTTCATCCGCCAGCAGCAGCCGGGGACGGTTGGCCAGCGAAATGGCGATGGCCACGCGCTGCTGTTCCCCGCCGGAAAGCTGGTGCAGCTTATTGTTCATCCTTTCCTTTAGACCGACCCATTCCAGCAGCTGTTTGGCGTATGTGCGATCCAACCGTCCGCTCAGCATCATCGGCATCTCCACATTTTCCAAAGCGGTCAAATAGTGCAGCAGGTTTCGCGCATTGTTCTGCCAAATGAAGCCCCCCGTCTTGCGCTTGTACTCAACCAGCTGCTCATCGCTCATTTTCAGCAAATTCCACTCCCCGACCTGCACTTGGCCTGCGGAAGGACGATCGAGACCTCCCAGAATATTGAGCAGCGTCGATTTTCCGCTGCCGCTGTTGCCGATGATCGCCATCATCTCGCCGTCTTCGACCTGAATGTTCAAGCCCTGCAGCGCGACGACTTCAATGTCCTCTGTTTTATAAATTTTGACCAAACCCTCGCAGCTGATCATCGCTTAACGCTCCTCTCCGAGTTTGACTGCCTGATGCACGCGCAATCTGCGCACATGCATAATCAAAAGGGCGGCGCCTGCGGCCAGCATGACCATGACGACAACGCCGATTTGTACCGTATCCTTAAAGTCGAATACGACGCGAAAGGGCGGAACCTGAAGCCGCGAATCCTCGGAGGTTTGCAGGAAGGGCAAATATAAATAACTGGCCAGTCTCCCCATGCTGAGTCCGATCACAACCGACAAGCCGGCCGTGAAGATTTGCTCCAGCAGCAGCATGCCCGTCAGCTGTCTGCGCGACAATCCCATTGCCCGCAGCACGCCGAACTGCACGACTCTGCTGGACAGATTGAAAAACCAGTAAAGCAGATAGCCGATAAAAGAAATCAGTACGGAAACCAGAAAACCGAGACTGAGAATGCCGAATACGCCGCCTCTTGCCGGATGCTTGCGCTGCGCCAGCAGTTCGGACCTCACATTCTCGATCGAGGCGATATCGATCTGCTTCGCCTGCAGCTCATTGATGATCGGCGTCAGCATTGCGCCATCCTTCAGCTTCAGCCATACCTCATAAGGCATGATCGGTACCTGGTCGTATATGTAATCCAGATTGGCGATGAAAAAGGGCGTCTGCTGCGGATACTCCGTCGGCCAATAAGGAATTTCCCCGACAATCACGAACTCGACGGACTGCTGCGAGATCGCGATGGTGATCACATCGCCGGGCTTGAGCTGATATTTCTTGGCGAAATCGCTCGGAACAAGCACCGACTGCGGATAAGCGCCAAGCAGATTCAAGTAAGCGTAAGGGTGGGCGGGAAACAAATCGCGGCGAAACCATGCGACCTTGGCGAAATCGACATTATCGATCCCCATAACCCTCCCCTGCCCGACCGATCTTCCCGAAACAACGACGCTTCCTTTCGTATTCAGCACGCGGGCAGCTGCTTGCACACCGTCCAGATGGCGGAAGATTTCAAATGGCGGTTCAATATAACGGATCGTTTTGGGGGCATATCCAGGATTCCCCCCCGGAAAGGCGCCCGGATTTCCGTTTGCGGAATTGCCTCCGCCGTTTCCGCTGCCGCCGGAGCTGCTGCCGTTTTGGCTTTGGCCTCCTCCATTCTGGCCTTGGTTTCCATCGTTTCCCGTTCCGGGATCGCTGGGCATTTCATCGCTGACTCCCTCCCAGACGGTCTGAATTTTTACATCCGTCCCGTATTTATATAACGTGCGCTCCGTCGAATTCAAATCGATCGTTCTTGCCGCAGAGGCATTATAAACCCCCAATCCCATGGTCAGGATCAGCAGCAGCATCAGTGGATAATACGATTTGGCCGAGCGAGAAAGCTGGGTCAGCGTCAGATACAGCGGGACCGGGAGCATCCTCCCCCCGAGCCAGTTGAACAGCCTCAAAAGCCAAGGAAAAACTCTCAGGAAAAACAAGCCGAGAGAAAAAATCGTCAGCGCCGGCACAAAAAACAGCAAAGGTTCGACTTGCAGCTCGGAGCTCGTCATGCCGGTCTGAAAGCTGATCATCTGGCGCTGATCAAACAAATACCAGCCGTATCCGCATAGTGCAAGCAGGGCGATATCAAGAAACCAACGCATCCAGAACGGTTTGCGGTCGATTCGCGCCATCTGCTGCTTAAGCGATACAATCGTCGACCCGGCAAACACGATCGCAGGAATCACCGAAGCCATAATCGCGATAAGAACGGCAACAACGGCATACAGAAAGGTGCCTGCTGAAATGTCCACAGGAATCGCTTTGCGGTCGACAAAGCTTAAGAAACCGCTGGAAGAGCCGATGCTCTTGGCCATGAACCAACCGAGCAGAGGGCCGATCAGCAAGGAAACTGCGCCCAGCAGCAGACCTTCCAGCAAGAAGATCCAGATGATCTGCCGGGTACTGCCGCCGCGGCTTCTCAGCACGGCGATGTCGCTGCGCTGTCGGTCCAGTGCCTGCCTGGCGTTCATCACAATATAATAGAACACCATTGCGATCATTGGCGCAGCCAATGTAAACAGAAGCATCTGCAGCTGCAGACTCTGCTTCCTGAATTCTGAGAGCATCTGCTGAAAGGAGAAATCCACCTTCGTGTTTTTCAGCTGCTGATACAGATCAATGCTCAAACGATCCAGCGTGCCCGATAACGGCGTCAGCTGACTCGTCTTGATGTTTCTTAAATCAAAGGCATAGTACCAGTTTGAGAGATTCAAGGGTATTTTCTTCTGCACCAGCAGATCGTCATGAAACACCTTGCCGCTGATCAGAAGCGAGTTCATCAGCGGATCCAGGCCCTGATACCAATACGTCTCGGTATCCTGCTTGGGCTTGAATGTGCCGACCACCTTGACCTTCATCGGCTTGATGCCCAGACCGCCGCTGACCGGGTACATGAATTCATCGCCGACTGAAAAGTCGTTTCGATAAATCGAATCCTCCAGCACCACGGCCTCGATTTCATCGTTCTGCAAGTGATCGGCATACATCCTGCCGCTCGTAATTTCCACGTGCTGCGGCAAATCGTTCATCGTCGTGAGAATCATTTGCCGCCGTTTGCTCGGATCCACCTTGGAAGGATCGACCGGCGACAGCTGCGAGCCTCTGATCGACATCGTTTCAACATATGAAAAGAACGGAAAGCCGATCTTTTGCGGAATGCTTTCGCGGATATACGTCTGCAAGCCCGCCAGCGCCTTCAGGTCGGCTCGGTCATTGCCGGTGGCCTGATAGCGCATCAACAGGGATCCCGCCGGCAGCCCGTCGCTTTTTTCCTCCAACGATTTGGCGACCACGCGCTTCAATGAACCGTCGGCATACATCGGAATACTGATCGTAAAAGCCACGGCAAAAATCAAACCGATCAAGGAGCTGAGCGTCAGCCACCGGGTATTCCACATTTTGCGGTAAAGAAAACGGATAAGCGGCATTCCCATCAGCGACCAACCACTTTCTGCCCCGGCTGCAGTCCTTTGACGATTTCCACCTCAGTCGGCGTCTGCCGGCCAATCTCCACATCCACCTCGCGCTTGCTGCCGTCCGCATCGGCAACCTGCACGTAATTTCTCCCCGCATGCGTTCTTAGTGCGGCAACGGGGATCACCGTGGCGTTTTCCTTGCGGTCCGTGATGATGGTAACGCTTAAGGGCGTTCCCCTGTTCATGTTTTTGGGGAATGCATCCAATTCGACCAGCAGATAATCCTCGATCGAATCCTTCTGCTGCTGTTGATTGGAATTATTGCCGTAAGGATTGAAGTATCCGCCGTTATCATTGTTGTTATCGTTTTTAAGAACGGGCAGCTGCTTCACCTTGCCTTTAAATTGTCCGGCTGCATTGATATCGACATCGGCCTCCATGCCCACGGCGACCTTCTGCAGATCGTCGGCACTGATCTTGGCCGCTACGGTGAGCTGGGATAGGTCGGCGACGATCGCGACCGGATCGTAAGCCTGGATCGTATCTCCTTTTTGCACCATCACGTTCACGACTGTTCCGTCAAACGGTGCGGTCAATTTGGCCTGATTGATCGCATCCAGCATATCCTGCAGCTTGGAGCGCTGCAGCTCGAAATCGATCTTTTTCTGCTCCAGCTCGTCGGGGTCGATCTGATCGGCGGTTCTGAGCGTTTGAATCATCGGCAGCTCGTAATCGCGGCGGAACTGAAGTTTCTGGGTGCGGTACTGCCGTTCCAGATCGGATACATCGATTTCTGCCACCAGATCGCCCTTTTTCACGCTTTGGCCGCTTTTGGCATACACGTTTTTGATGCGCCATTGGCTGCCCGTCGAAACCTGCCCGGGAGATGAATCCGGGCTGCCCGTGAAATAGAGGGTTTCTTCCTGTCTCGACATCAATTTTCCGACCAGCCGCACCTTCGATTCCAGTGTCTGGC
>CAZESH010000243.1:0-6798 GCA_964514665.1 uncultured Caryophanales bacterium | reverse complement strand
ACATGGAGCTGCTTTTCCAATCCATTGCTGCAACAGCCCAGGCGCAATCTGCTTTATCCAGCCATTTTGTCCGAATCTCCTGCAACCCCAATCCCTTTGCGAAATCGCTTAACTTTAATTCAGCTGCCGGCCGATTATCCGGTCGCCATGCGTTCGAAAGCCAACGGATCGCTGCCAGTCGTTCGATGAATGTCTCCATATTTTCCTCCTCTCCATTTTCGGACGATTATTGCGGCGCAGCGTCGGACATCAAAATCCGCCGAACGGATTCAGGGATCGCTGTGGATTTGATCCGACCGTCTGTAAATTCCACCCACGCCCGCATTTCATAGCCTTCCGCAGTCAATTCCCCGTCGCGGTAGAATCGATGTTCGATTTTGAACACTTTATCCCTCACCTCGCACACCTGCGACTCCACCCGGACATGATCATCATAATACAATGGCCTGCGGAAGCGGCAATGCGCTTCCACCAAAGGCACCCCTTTGCCTTGCGGAAGAATTTTCTTGGTTGCCATTTCCGTAGGTCCGAACATTTCACTGGACGCTTGATCCATCCATTTGTAGTAATTCGGATAAAACACGATGCCCGCCGGATCGGTTTCGCCAAATCTGACCTTTAATTCCCAGACTCTGCTTAGCATGGCGCTTAGCCTCCTTTCTCACCGAACAGATCAAACAATTTATAGGCCAACATCAGATTGAAACGCTCCTCCGCGTTGTCGATATCCATATCCATCAGTTGTCTGATCTTGTCCAATCTGTATTTCAGAGAACTGCGATGAATATACAGAGCGTTGGAGGTTTCTGTGATATTGCCGTTGGTCAACAGATATACCCGAAGCGTGTCAAACAAATCCCTATTCTTTCCATATTGGAGTAAAGGATCCAGATAGGTCTTGAGAAACAGGGGCACCACCATCGGATCGCCCAGATGATAGAGCACCGAATAAGATCCCAATTGATTGAAAAGCATATATCCTTTATCCGGAAATCGGCTGCACAGGATCGCCAAAGTTTTTTGCGCCTGTTTGTAACATAGATAATAATCCTCAATTTGCCTGGACTCCTGGCTGATGCCAATATAGACCGATATGTGACCCGTTTCCGTTTGGAGCAATTTCAGAATGCGTTGGTAGAACGCTTTCCAGAATTCGTTTGATGATTTTTGCTGCGGAACGATGGCCATGTAATACCCGTCTTTGCGGGTAAACAGAATCCCCGGCTCTCTTCTTGAGATATAATCGCGGATTCGCTCCCACAGCCAGGTTTTCTTGGCATCCTCCTCCAAGAGATTCGCCGATTGGTGCTGTTCCTTGGTTTTGTCGAATTCGAAGGCGAACAATCCGATGCTGTGCGGTTCACTGATGTTCCAGTTCAACAAATTGGCGTATTCCAGAATTTTGCCCTTGTCCTCCAACTTCTCGACAAATAGCTGATTGAAAAAACTGTCCTTCACCTGCTCGCGCACATCCAGCACAAGCTTCTGCTTGATGAATTGGACGGCATAGACGTTCAGCGCATGATTCAAGGTCATCCGCAGCACGATGTCCAGACGGTCTTTCGGCAAAACAATCCCGAGGTATCCCAGTGTATCGCCCGTTGCCGTCACGCGCCACAATCCGATTGGCGGATGGTCGTTCTCTGTCAACCAGATCTCCGTAAGCCTGTTTGTCCGGATATCGCGTCTTTCCCGTTGAATCGTTTGCAGGATCGGCTCCCTCAGCTGTTCATCTCCCGGCCGGAACCATTCGGATGTCAAATGAAAGAACCGATCAAACAACAAGATGGAGCAGTTCATCATATTGGACAGAAATTCCGATATCCGTGCGAAGCCCTCATCCTCAAGCGTATGCTTCACCAGCTCCTGCTGGTGCTGCATAAAGGTTTCCATGCGGAAATTACTGTCTTTCTCACTCATATACAACCTGGCATTTTCGATAAGAGCCGATACGTGGGAAGCCAAAAATTGCAAAAGCTCCAAATGATCGGCCGAGAAGAAGGAATCCTTGCCCTTAATGACATGCAGCACACCGATCATTTTCACATTGACGATCAGCGGGATGGTGATTTCCGTGCCGCCCGCTTTCTCCAGATAGGGAAAGAACGGCTTGAGGTCATACCCTTTATGCAACGCCACCCGTTCTACCGGATGCTCTTCGCCATATATCGGCGATTGCAAGATCAGACAGTTATTCTTTTCATCGTAGAGATAGATATATGCGGAGGTGGCACTCGTGCCCTTACCGGCCCGTTCCACGATATTGCCGACAATTTGCGATAGCGATGATCCGCCCAAATAAGCATTCTCTTTCAGCCATTCCATACCGGTAATTTTCCGATGCTCGTTCTCCTTCTGCCGAGCCAGAACGAATGCAGTTGCGATGTCTTTGCCGTATTCCTCAAACATTTTCCCTGCATCCATGACCAGCGGCACAAACGAGCGAAAGCCGATGACGCACAACCCCAGGCTGCTGTCGTCTTCATGATGGATGGGAATCGTAAACCAGGTTTGGAATTGTTCTTTCTCAAGACAGGTTAGTAGAGCGCAATGCTCCTTCCCCTGAATAACGTCGAATGAACACAACGGCTCCGTCAAAATTCGGGGCATGCAGTCTTCCGTGCTGATCGGAAAACAAGAATCGAAATGCAAGGAGTCGCCTTTTTTGACCTTGGTTGCAAGCATCTGATCCTGAATGGTGATGATCGACATATAGTCGCAGGCAAACTGCTTGCGAAACGAATCAATCAAATAGTTCAACGTCTCGTCCAAGGTATCGAATTGAACCATCCGTCTCGCCGTTTTCCTGAGATGGGCATCGATCTTTTCCTTCAGAATCTTTTGCTTGGAGAGATCAAACATGGCATTAACTCCCCTTTCTCACATCAACTTGGTTAACTCAAATCTTACTATTGCGGACTTACGGAAATCAACCGCGTAAATTTCGTTCGATTTGCCCAATATGGGCATCCAGATGCTCCACGACAAAATGGTCCAGCAAGAAGGACATCGGCTTGATACCGAATTTGGGATTGCGGTGCGGCGCTTGCAGGTTCAAATCCCCATCCTCCAGCTTCATCAAGGTATCGTTTACCCATCTTCTTGCTTTCTTCAATCCGTCGACGACACTTTGAAGCGAACGTGTATCCGCAGAAGCCACGGCGGCCAGCCTTCCTTCATGCTGCAGTCCCCGGCCCCATTCTCCGCCTTTGTTCTCTGTGACGCGCATAAGCTCCTGCATCCAATACATCAGCGCTTCCTCTACATGACAAAGCACCTCCATCACCGACCACGCTTCGGGATCCGGCTTCTTTTGCAGCCGATCGATCGGAACCCCTTCAATCATGGCCAGCATTCGATCCACTTTAAGTTCCGTCTGATGAACATAATTCCGCAAGTCAGACTGGGACATACTACCCCTCCTCTAAGTTTTGCAGCCTTACTTATTCGCAACGCGATTCTCCAATACTCCGATACTTTCAATCTCAATGCGCACACGGTCGCCCGGCTGCAAATACACGGGCGGCTCCATGGCCGCTCCCACTCCTCCCGGCGTTCCCGTACAGACGATATCCCCGGGTTCCAATGTCATGATGCCGGATAGAAACTCGACCAAATCATGCACGTTAAATACAAAATTGGCTGTGTTGGTCTTCTGGCGCAGATCGCCATTAACCTGCAATTGCACCGACAGCTCGTATGGATCCGGGATGTCTTCCGTCGTCACCAGCCATGGTCCCATCGGCGCGCTGCCATTGGCGGTTTTGCCCTGCAGCCACTGCAGCGTGCGCCGTTGCAAGTCGCGCGAAGTCACATCATTGACGATGGTATAGCCCGCCACATAATCCAGCGCATGCTCGCGGTATACCCTGCTTGCCCGCTTGCCGATGACAAAAGCGAACTCCGCTTCGTAATCGAGCTGATTCGTGGCCTCCGGATACGGAATGTCATCCTGAGGACCGATGATCGTATTGGCGTATTTGGCAAAAACGACAGGATGGGAAGGAATCTCCCGGCCCATTTCAAGAATATGCTCCCGATAATTATGTCCGACGCAAATGATTTTTGACGGCCGCTGTACCGGCGCCTCGAGCTTGACATCAGCCCGATTATGCACGATTTTCCATCCGGCTGAATCGGGGGAAAGCGACAGGGCATACTCGGACGCTTGCCTGGCCATCGTCATGCTTTCCTCGCCGCCCTCCAGAAAACCGACCATATCCGGTGGAACATAAGCTTCGGCGATTTGCCGATAACGATATTTGCCGAACGATTTCAGCCAGGACTGGCAGGCATAGTTCAGATCGACAATCCGCTCGCCTGCCGCAACAAATCCAAGCCTGCTGTTACCCTCATGCGTAAAAGTAACCAGCTTCATGGCGTTCCTCCCATTCCCATAATTTCTTCCCTTAACTTGTTTTTCTGGACTTTCCCGCTGGCCGTTATAGGCAGTTCATTAACAAAAACCACCTTCTGAGGAACCTTGTAAATCGCGATATGCGCCTTCAGATATTCGATGATTTCATCCTGATTCGAAGTCATCCCCGGCTTTAGACGGATGACCGCGCATACAATTTCCCCCAATACCTTATCGGGAAGCCCGACTATCGCCGATTCCAGTACCTTAGCGTGATTTTGCAGCAGTCCTTCGATTTCCTGGGGATAAATATTGTAGCCTCCCCGGATGATCAGCTCCTTCATGCGGCCCGCGTAGCGGATATACCCTTTTTCATCCATGACGCCGAGATCGCCCGTATAATACCACCCTTCATCATCCAGCGCAGCTTCGGTTTGTTCCGGCATATTGTAGTAGCCCTTCATCACCCCGAAGCCTCTGCAGGCGATTTCCCCCGTACTTCCGGGCGGCAGCGTCATCTTGTTGTCATCTACAATCCTGACTTCCACACCTTCAATCGCTTTTCCGACGGTTTCCAAGAGCAGCTGTTCCTCTTCATCATATTCTGTGATCGTCACCGACCCGGTCTCGGTAGTCCCGAATGATATGCACAGCTTCATGCCCATTTTGGTGCGGACGCCTTCGATCACATCCGGCGAACACGGTGCCGCACCGGTCATACCCGCCCGCAGCGAGGACAGATCGTAGGAATCGAAATCCGGGGATTTCATTTCCAGATTCAACATGGACGGCACCGCATGATGAATGGTCACCTTTTCCTGTTCTATCAACCTGAGCGCCTCCTGCGGTTTAAACTTTTCCATAAGGACCATTCTCGCTCGACAATGTACAGCCGACATGAGATTGCAGGCCATTCCGAAAATATGGAAAATCGGAGCAATTACGAGAAATACATCATTGGAGGCGCATCTCATGCTGTCCGCAATCGCCATGCCGGATTGAACCACGCTGCGGTGGGTGATAAGCACACCCTTCGGCGTTCCGGTCGTACCGGATGTGTAGAGCATGCAGTAAACCTCATCCGAGTCGCTTTCAACCGTTCCTGCCGGAATAGATGCTTCCTGCTTTTGAACGAATGTCGAAAAGGACGAGTATCCCTCTTTTTCATAGCGAACGGTTACAATTTGCTGCAGATAAGGTTTGAAACTATCAAAGCCCACGTTTTCAAATTCCGAGCAGACAAACAGTATTTTGACGCCTGAATTCATCACGATATGGTGCGCTTCATGCAGTCGGTATTTGGGATTGAACGGTACCAGAATCGCGCCTGCCTTGGCGATGGCGAAGAACAGTTCTACGGTCTCATGCCAGTTGGGCAACGAAACGCCCACCCTGTCCCCTTTCTGCACCCCGCTCGCAACCAGGGCTCGCGCCAGACGATCGACTTCTTGCTGCAACTCGCCATAGGTCAATCTGCGCGAGCTATCATAAACCGCTTCCTGATCGGGGGCTTCGGATGCCGCTGCTTCCAATAACTCTGAGACCGACATGATTTTTCGATATGCGTTCATCGTCCCCGCCCCTTTCATAACCGTTCCCAGATGGCTGCGATTCCTTGACCTCCACCAATGCAAAGCGAAGATACGCCATATTTTTTGTCTCGTCTTGCAAGTTCATACAGCAGCGTCAGCGAAACCCTCGCTCCCGAAGCCCCGAGCGGATGGCCCAAAGCAACGGCGCCACCGTTGACATTCCCAATTTCCGGATCGAATCCCAATTCCTTTTGGCAGGCCAGATACTGAGCGGAGAACGCTTCGTTGATTTCGATCAAATCCAGATCCTCGAGACTCATGCCCGCTGCCTGCAGCGCTTTGCGAATCGCGGGTACGGGTCCGATGCCCATGATATCCGGTTCCACACCCGTCACCGCCCATGATACGAGCCTGCCGATCGGCTTTAGTCCCCGCTCCGCGGCATATGCGGCGGAGGTAACAACGACCGCTGCCGCTCCGTCGTTGATGCCGCTGGCGTTTCCGGCTGTAACGACGCCGTCTTTTTTGAATTTCGCTTCCAGTTTCCCAAGCTTCTCCAATGTCGTATGCCGCGGGTGTTCGTCCGTATCGATCCATTTGCTTTCTTTGAGCTCCCGTACGGCAACCGGAACGATCTCTTCCTTGAAATAGCCTTTCTCAATCGCCTTAAGCGCCTTTTGATGGCTGGTCAGGGCATGCGAATCGATCTCTTCTCGAGTGAGACCGTATTGCAGGGCCAAGTTCTCCGCGGTATCGGCCATGAAGCATTGGCCATACGGATCATACAGCGCTTCATACAAATAATCCTTCATCGGCGCTTCAAATAAAGGAATGCCCCAACGCGCCCCGCGAATCACATGCGGAATCTGACTCATGTTCTCCGCACCGCCGGCCAATACGACTTTGGAC
>CAZESH010000242.1:0-6799 GCA_964514665.1 uncultured Caryophanales bacterium | reverse complement strand
ACTTTCAGTTGTATACCTGACTACGGCTCCAGGAGACAACGGCACATCATATTCGCGGTGCGCCCGCAAAAACCCCTTCAAGCGGTTAACCCCCTGATTATCGTCCACTTTAAAAAAGCAGGCGATATTGCGATGACCGAGCTGAATAAGGTGCTCCGTTGCCAGGAACCCCCCAAGTTCATCATCCACTTTAATGACAGGACAATTCAATTCAGGATAGGTCTCGTTGGTCATTACATAAGGGATTCCCCTGGCCTCCAAAGACAGGTAATGATCGAGGTTCGGGTTCCCTTCCGCGCTTTTGGTCGGTTCAATGATCAGACCGCTCAAAGAGTATTGCATCATCATTTCCAGACTCTCACGCTCTTTGATTTTATCGTTGGCCGTTCCGGACAAAAGCAGGCGGTATCCTTTATCCCTAAGCGTGGCCTCAGCCCCTCTTACAATCAAAGGAAAAATATATTCGGATATATGGGCAGTTATCAAGCCGATCGTTGTCACATCGGTTCCGGGTCGCTCATCCTGGTTTGCCACGAATGTCCCCTTACCCTGAATACGATAGAGCGTCCCGGCCTGAACCATATCACCAATCGCCTGTCTGACCGTTTGACGGCTAAATTGAAACCGATCCGACATTTCCTTTTCGGAAGGAAGCTGATCATCCCGTTTCAGTTTACCTGTGAATATCCAAGACTGGATTTCTTTTTTTAACTGCATATATTTAGGCAAGGAGTGATCTTTCATTGTTCACCTCGAAAAGAATGATCGTTTCCACATTCGATCTGCGTTCTACCATGAATAAACTTAAATCTTATTTTATCATTATTAATAGTCAATTTTCAAAATTCTCACACTATACGGTTCCATTTCTAACAATCCTTCTACTCTTCGCGAAAGCAGGATATCCTCACAAGCTTGTTCCAACCGAACATGCTGCATCGATTTTGAGTTGTTCATAACAAAAAGAATCTCTTTTTTTCCATCCGTCCTTTTGCATATTTGAACTTCTCTCGGTGCACGAAGAATCGGATGAACTCCTGATTCCTGCATAATCTGTGCAAGCATTTCTTTATAGAAGGAATCCTCCGGAAATGTACCAATATAATAAGCTTTTCCTGTTCCGTATTGATTTACCGTTACCGCCGGTGTACTCTTGCACCAGTCCTGTGTATATCGCGCCAACGTCCGGGCGGTATTCACCCTCAGCAAATCCATCCAAATGGAAACGCGATATTTCGTTCCATCTTCCATTTCCAGCTCATTTTCCGAACCGGGAGGCATAGCAATCGATTCTTCGATTTCCACACCCAACGTCTCTTTCAATACCGGAGGGATGAGAGTCGGCATAATCCTGTTGTATTCATCCTTTGCACCCGATCGGAAAGTATAGATCAAAGTTCCTCCCTGTTCGACATACCGGGCAAGATTGTCGGCAATTTGCGCATCCATCATGTACATAAGAGGAACAATCACGACTTTGTACTGCTGCAAATTTTCTTTGGGATGGATAATATCCGCGGTGATATGCTGTGCCTCCAATTCTTTGTAAAACCGCAAGAAGAAATCTTTGTACTTCAATTCGGGATGAGGATAGAAATTTTCAAGAGACCATCTGGCTTCATAGGACATGAGCAAGGCGACATCGTTTACAACGGTAGTCCCTTCCGTTTCGGCAGATACGGTTTTCAACTCTTGCCCTACCTGGCCAATCTCTTGATAAATCCGGTTTGTGCTTCCGTCGTAATTCAATATGCCGAGGTGAAGCTGCTCCTGCCCGAAATAGGCCGGTCTCCAGCGGAAATACAAGACCGCATCGGCTCCGTGGGCGATGGACTGATAAGTATACATCCGGGTTTCACCGGGCGCAGGTGTATAGAAACCGTTATGCTGAAATCCCGGGGCACCGCTCTTCTGCTCAACCACCCAAAAATTTTGCCGTTTGATTCCCCTGAGGATGTCCAAATCAACCGAATTATAGGAAAATGGAGGATAATAATTGGTAGAGACCACATCAAGATGCTTTCCCAGTTCATGATAATCGGTATGGTAACGGGTCATGCTCTGCAAATTGGTGGTAATGAGTCGGTCTGGGGACATCTCGCGAAAGATGTCCGCCTGTTCTTGCACGAAGGACTCTGTAGTCCAGGAGGTAAACCGCCGATAATCCTGCAGCAATCCGGGGTTATGCGAAAAATGGTTCCCCTTTTTCGGCACCCACACCTGTTCCCATTCGGACAATTCCAAGCTCCAGAAAACCATCCCCCACGCTTTGTTTAATTGTTCCAGCGTACCATACTTATCCTGAAGCCAGCGAATGAAATTTCCTCGGCAATGATCGCAGTAACACGTCGAGGCATCCCCGTATTCATTGTCCAAATGCCATGAGACTACCAAAGGATGTTCCTTGTAATGCTCTGCCAAGGCCTTGGACAGCCTGAATGCAAGCTGCTTCAACATAGGATGATTCAAGCAGATGGTGTATCGGGAACCGAAGGACTCCCGCATACCCTTTTGGTCCTCGATCGACAAAGCAGGATCTTTATGCATCAGCCAAGCCGGGATGTTGCGGACTGGGACACCCATCATCACTTTCATATCATGGCTTTCACACAGGGACAAAAACCGGTCTAACCATGAAAAGTCATACTTTCCTTCCTCGGGCTCCAAACGGCTCCAAGCAAATTCTGCCACTCTGACCATGTTGAAATTCAATTGCTTCATCATCTGCAGGTCGGTCGGCCATCTCGCTTCATCCCAATGCTCGGGATAATAATCCACGCCAAAATACATCTTCATTCTCTCCTCCGGCTATTTCCGTAGTTGTTCGTATATTGCCGCGCCGTATCCAGGCAGATACAGCTTGTTGCCCGCCTCTCCGTCCCCCGTCAAATAGCTCCATCCGTCGGGTATGGAGATTTCGGCCAAATCCGGTTGATGATTCATGACAAAAAGGTAATCCGCTTCGGCTCCTTTACGAACCGAAATTTCAACACCCTCCGGCGCTGCGGCAAGAGGCTTTACATCGGCTTCGGCGGCAACCTGTCGAATGAAAGTTTCCATCAATAATTCATCCAGTTCCGTACCAACATAGTAAGCGGCACCCTGCTCATAGCCATGTCGGGTAATGGCGGGAGTATCCCGATAATAATCCTGTCCATACACAGCCCATGCTTCCGCTCCCGACAGCGTAATGATGTCGCACCATTTGGCAGCAGCCTCCACAGGAGTTTCTGCGCCGGCTTTGATCCATCGTACTGACTGTTCGACCTCACGCAAACAATCGTAATCGTGGATTTCGATTCCCAAAACGGATGACAAATCTCCCGGAAGCGTCCAAGGCTGAACAGCATTATTCCAATCCTTCACACCTGTTCGCATGGTCAGCACCAAATGCCCGCCTCCGGCCACATAGCTTTCCAATTTCTTCGATAATTCAGGCGTCATCAAGAACAAAAGCGGTGCAACAAGCACTTTATAGCGGGAAAAGTCCTCCTGCTCCGATACCATGTCAACGGGAATATTCGCGTCAAACAACGCCTTATAATAACCCTGCAGATGTTTGACATAGTCCAGTTCCGGATGATGGGGCTGAATTTGCAAAGCCCATTGCTGATCATAACTGAACAAAATGCCGACCTCGGCGCCGAGCAGGCCGCCCTTAAACCGGTCCATGACAGAAGATAATTCCCGCACCGTCTGACCGATCTCGTCGTAGCGGCGGCCGGGGATCCCGCTGTGCGGCAAAATGCCGTGCCAGTACTCCTCTGTGCCGAACAGGCAAGTTCTCCAACGGAAATAAACGATGGTGTCCGCGCCATGAGCAACGGATTGATAAGTCCAAAGCCGCAGTTGTCCAGGACGCGGCGTCGTGCTGATGGTCTCCCAGCCGGACGGACCGGCCTGCTGTTCCATGACCCAGAAGGTTTGCTGCTTGGTGCCCCGAATCAAATCGAGCGCGGCTGCCAATTTATGGGCAGGAACGGATAATTCTCGGCCTTCTTTATAATGTCTCGGGTATTGATCGTGTGATACGAAATCCAAGTCTTTGGCCAAATCGAAATAATCGGTCTTGTCGAAAAAACCCATGTAATTGTGTGTAATAAATTGATGCGGGCACTCCTCCCGCAGAATCTTCAGCTGAACCTTTTGGAAGTCGACAATCAAATCCGATGCATGGCGCTTCCAATCAAGCAGCATACCGGGATTATGCGAGTTGGGCGTCGGCAGCGGCACGGGAATTTGATCAAACCTCGAATACGTCTGGCTCCAAAAAACAGTTCCCCATGCTTCATTCAGCTTGTCAATCGTCTGATATTTTTGCTCCAGCCATTGATGGAATCTACCTTTACAGGAATCACAGGCGCATAATCTTTGGTGGCTGTTTCCGAATTCGTTATCGGTCTGCCATCCGATGACATGCGGATTGCCGCTGAAATGCCGGGCCATCGTACGGACAAACCGCCCAATATGATTGCGGTATACGGAATTGGACTGGCAGCAATGGTGCCGGCCGCCAAACCCCAGTTTCGTGCCGTCCAGATTGACCGGCAAAATTTCCGGATTCCGCTCGATAATCCAAATCGGAGGCGTTGCAGTCGGAGTCCCCAACACAATCTTGATGCCCTCTTTGCCCAACACTTCAATCGCTTCATCCAACCAGGCGAAATCAAATACACCCAATTCCGGCTCCATCTTGGCCCAAGAGAATTCCGCCATACGCACGACCTCCATTCCGGCCTCGCGCATCAACCTGGCATCTTCCTCCCATCTTTCCCTTGGCCAATGCTCCGGATAATAGTCGACACCAAATTTCATTTGTTTGGTCCCCTTTCCTGATTTTCCTGATTTAGTGTATTTTCTGTTTGAACAGTTTGACTTCAAAAGGACCCAGCTGGTGAACAGCCGTTTTCACCCGAGACAGTAAATCTTCCATCTCTACCGGCAGTTGCAATTCCACTCCGGCTTCATTATGGTTGAGTACAAACAGATATCTGTCATTCCCTTTGTCCCGTGCAACCACTTCCACGCCTTCGGGAGCAAGTATCGCAGCCGAAACGCCGGCTTGCTCCAATATCGGATCCAGCCATTGGGACAACAAGCCTTCCTCGGGGAGAGCACCGACATAATAGGCTTTTCCCCGTCCGTAATCATTGACGGTCATCACTGTTTTGCCATTCAAGTAGCCGCTTTGATAGCTTGCCAAAGCGCGTGCCGTCTGCGGTTCGATTACATCGGCCCAGAAACGGACTTTGCCTTCGACTTCCCCGAATGCTTCCGTGCCTGCAGTATCGAGCCTTGATCCATCCACCAAGGCATCGTATTCGGATACCTCAATCCCCAATAAATCAGATAAAACACCTGGAGGCGCCTGATTTGCCACTTCGTTGTTCCAGCTTTTCACCCCGGTCCGATAAGTGGCAATCAGTGTACCGCCATTTTCCACATAATCCCTCAATTTTTGTTCGATCTTGTCATTTATCACGAAAAGGCTGGGGGCGATTACCATTTTATATCCGCTCAAATCTCCTTCGGGATTGGCAATAGCCATGGGAATATTTTTATCCAAGAGGGCTTTGTAATATTGATAGACCTGTTCCCGGTAAGGATTATTCCCCCAAAAGCCTCCATTGTCCATTTCACTGTGGGGCTGAATCTCAAATGCCCAGAAATTATCATAAGAATATAGAATCGCCACATCAGCGGACTTCACACTGCCCGCCAATTCGTTCTCCAAAGCCGCAAGCTCCTGTCCCGTCCGTTGGATTTCTTCATACCTGCGGCGGGGAATTCCGTCATGATCGAGAATGCCGTGCCAGTACTGCTCTGTTCCAACACGAGCCGTTCTCCAACGGAAATAGACGATGCCGTCCGCCCCATGACCGACGGATTGATACGTCCACAGACGCAACTGCCCCGGTTGGGGAGAGCGGCCGAAAAATTTCTCCCAGCCCGCGGGTCCGGACTGCTGTTCCATCACCCAAAAATTTTTGTTTTTTATTCCATACATAATATCGTTTGCCAAAGCAACCTTAACCGGGTTTACTTTCTTCTCAAGTCCGGGATAATTGTCCCAAGAGACAAAATCGAGATCCGCGCCCAAATCATAATAATCGATATCGCTGAAAAGCCCCATCATATTATGGGTAACAAACCACTTCGGTTGCGCCTTTCGCAGGATGTCGATTTGTCTTTTCTGAAAGCTGACATTGCTGTCCGAGCTGAAACGGTAGAAATCCAGCAGCAGACTCGGGCTGTGCGATGCCACCGTATGGCGGGGAAGCGGAACTTGATCCCAGGTTTGATAGGTTTGGCTCCAAAATACAGTCCCCCATGCTTCGTTCAATTGCTCCGGTGTACCGTATTTGCCGGAAATCCAGACTTGCCACTGCGCAAGGCAGTTGTCGCAATAACAGCGCGTCGTGTCATGACAGCCGAATTCATTATCGGTCTGCCAACCGATAACATTAGGGTGGTCTTTATAGTGCTCCGCCATAGCTTGGGTGATCTGATCTGAATATTCACGATAAATTTGACTGTTTAAACAATAATGCCTGCGGCTGCCAAAGCCGCGCACATGCCCATATTTATCCATAGGCAGAATATCCGGATGCTCCTGCACCAACCATGCGGGAGGCGTTGCCGTCGGAGTGCACAAAACCACTCGGATCCCTTGACTCCCAAGGATATCCAGCGCCTTATCCAACCAGGAGAAATCATAAGTTCCCTTATCCGGCTCCATCTTCGACCAAGCAAATTCGGCGAGCCTCACTACATTCAGCCCGGCTTCCTTCATCAGTCT
>CAZESH010000241.1:0-6875 GCA_964514665.1 uncultured Caryophanales bacterium | reverse complement strand
TCCTCAGGCTGCACATCCTTCAGCAGGTAACCTGAAGCTCACGCCTGAATGGCGGGTACGACATGATCCTGATCGGAAAAAGTCGTCAACACGATCACCTTCACCTGCGGATATGCGCTGCGAATCCGTTCCGTCGCTTCGATGCCGTTCATTACCGGCATCATCAGGTCCATCAGCACGACATCCGGATTATAGTCGGCCATCCGCTCCAGCGCTTGCTCGCCGTTGGACGCTTCTCCGACAAGCTCGATTTCGGGCTGAGTGGCCAAAAAATAATGCAGCCCCCTGAGTACAACCGCGTGATCGTCCACGATCATCACTTTAATCTTCATGTTTACCTCCGTCACCCGTAAAATGCTGCAGCGGAATGCGAATTTTCAGCTTTGTGCCTTGACCGGAAACGGAATCGATCTCGAGTGCTCCCCTCAGCTGCTCAACTCTTTCCCGCATCGTATTCAGTCCGTAACCCGAGGTTAAGGACCCGCCTTGTACCATGTCTCCGGATCCCGGCATTCCTCTGCCATCGTCACCGATGTTCATGAAAATTTCTTTCCGCATGCTGGCCAGGCTGATTTCCGCATGCTCGGTCCCGGCATGCTTGCGGATGTTGTTCAACGCTTCCTGGCCAATGCGAAACAGTGCCTCCTCCACTTTTCGGGGAAGCTCATCCACATCCCGCTTATGTACGTTGACATGCAGACCCAAGCCTGCTCCATACTTCCGCAAGCCGGTAAGCAGCCCCTCCTCCAAGCCGGCCGGCCGCAATTGATAAATTAACGAACGCATTTCACCTATGGCGCTTTGCGACAGCTTTTGGATATCCTCTAGCGCCGAGTCGGCCATTTGCGGCAAGCCGCTGACCATTCCCTTCAAGGCTTTGGCCGTCATATTCAGGGAAAACAGCATCTGGGAGACCGAGTCGTGCAGATCCCTGGCCAATCGGTGACGCTCTTCCCAACGAGCCAAATCCTGCCGTTCTTCGAATAGGCGGGCGTTTTCCAAAGCAAGTGAAATATGATCGGCATAAGCGATCGCCAATTCTGCATCCAATTGCTCGAAGCTATCGGTTTCCTTCCTGCCGGCCAGGAGGATGCCGATCGGCTCGCTGCGCAGAAAAAGCGGGACGACTAGCACGGACTTTAATTGCTTATCACTGCACTGGATAAAGGAAAATGCCTCGTCGTCCATTGAATGCTCTGCAATGACGGGCTGCCTCGTTTCCAAAGCTTTTCTGCAGCTTTCCGACATCGGCAGCGGCAAGGCTCCGATCGGACAAGTCAAAGCTTCGTTATCATGCACCGCTCTGACCGCCAAACGACTTTCTTCGCTCATCAGAAACGCCGTAAACGGACTGTTCAGCAGGAGCGCAGCATAGCGCGCGGCATGCCCGGGGATTTGCCCCGATTCCAGCATTACTCCCAGGTTTTTGGTGATTTCACCCAATGCAGTAAAGCGGTTTGCCCTTATTTGCTCCTGCTCATACAGCTTAATGCGTTCCATGGCCGTGCCGATCTGTAAGGCAACCGACTGCAGCAAGGCCAATTCATGCTCGGAAAAATGCAGCTTTCCCGGCGCAGCCACATTCAGGATGCCGATTCTGCGGTTTCCCGACCAAAGCGGGATCGTCGCATGATGGGAAATCCCCCGGGTATCTCCCCATCCATAGAAATTCGCGTCTTCCAAGCGCTTGCAATTTAAAATATTTACCGCGCGATTCAGCTTATCGTCGCCGTAACGGTCCAGACACCAGCAGGACCCTTCTCTCAAGGGCAGGTGATTTTCACGCGACAAGGCTGGCGGGACATTGCATACGGCCGCACATGTGTAAGCAGCCTTGTCTTCAGCATCGGCAAGGAAAATCCAGCCGCTTTGCAGTCCGGTCGCTTCAAGCAATTTCTCCAGCACGGAATTCAGCATGTGCGCCGCATCGCGGGATTGGTTAATCGTCCCTGCAATGGCCTTGAGCGTTTCCAATTCATTCGTTCTCCGTTCGGAAGCCATTCGGCACCTTACTCCTCTCAACCCGTCGTGGTTTTCTCGATTACTGGCAAAAAGACCGGAAGTCTATAAATCTTAGACTCACAGTCTGCTTTTCATATGTTATGCTTATTTCTATTTGAGTTGGTCGATAATCGTGCCTCTGCCATCCGATTTTCCATCGCCGTATACAGCCCATTTGCCCCAATCAAGGTTATCGGTCTTGACCGAAACGGCATCCAGACCTTTGTCCGCGGCGTAGCCTTTCGCCCACTCGTTAATCATGGTTTGCGATTGCTTGTATTGCTTGACTGTTTGCGGATTTACCCACTCGTTATAAGGCAAGGTATCATGAAAAGCTATCGCTTTATTCAGCTTCTCCGGATCATTCATCGCTCTTTGACCGGCTATGATATTGCTTTCCAGCTTGGAAAAAGCGCCAATCGCGCGAACTACCGACTGCAGCTCGTTTGGCGTCATCCCTTCTTTGCTGTAATCGTCGGCAATGCTTGACATCCGCTTGTTGAAATCTTCCTTTTTGATACTGTTGTCATAAATACCGTTAAGAATACCGCCCAGCTTCTTTCTCAGCTCTTGAAAATCCTGTTTGCCATTGAAGAACAAATCTTCGCGAATCGGAGATGCCGCATCGCGGTTTTCCGTTTGCCGGGCACTGCCTTTCTTCGAATGCACCTGCCGTTGATCCTGCGGCAGCTGCATAAGGTTCTCCTTTACCGGTTGAATCGATTGAATCGGTTGATTTGGTTCAATTCGTATGCCGATCCCCTTCTTTCCCGGGAATTTCATTTACTCTTGAATTCGATAAAAAAATCGAGACTCCTTCTTTTTTAGGTAGTCGCGGTTAAATACGGCTCAAGATATACAAATTGAATCTCCTCGGTCAAACCGTTCCTGCATATCGTCAATTGGCGTCCATTCAAGCACCACAATTCATCTTCATGAATCAAAAATGTGATGTCCCCGGCATGCGCTTTAACGTGGTGCTCTGACAGCTCCAACTGCCCCGGCGCCTCCACCTTTTGCACGCCGAAGGCAAAGCCGGGGACGGGCGTCCGGTTCATCCCTCCGACCTGAACGAACAGCCTGACGACATCACCGGCTTGAAGATTGAGCTCTTGTTTGTAGCTGTCCGCCGCTTCTTTGGTAACGCTCAGCAGCTTCGTCATTCCCTGACCCGCGAGAGCATGGTTTTATGTTCAATATGCGGAAAGATCTGCGTTTGCACCTTCAGGAAATGCTCCAGCAAAATATAATGAACCTGCTGTAAATAAGTGATTAATTCATGCATTGCCGCATTGTCCAGCGTTTCTGTATGCTGAAAAGCCTGCAAAAACCCGCGGGCGTACTCCATTGCCAAGGTGTGTTCTTTTTCCAGCACGGCGACCGCGCCGATATCATAACCGTCATGCCCAGCTACAGCGGGGAACAGCTCGGTTTGCTCCAGTTCGGCATGACGCTCGACTTCATGCATAATCTGCCTCAGCTGTACGGCACATTCCTCCATCAGCAGCAAACGCTGCTCATTGCCGCTCGGCAAAGCGGCTTCCGCTTTTTGCAGCATGTCGGTCAACTGCTGTCTGATCTTACCATGTTCCCTTTTCCATGCAAGGAGGAAGCCTTGCTGCTTTTTCCGCCGCTCATCCGCTTTCATGGCCATCATTATTCCCTCCGTTTCTAGGGTTACTCCTAGTATAACGAAGTTGGCGGGAAAATTATGTGAAATTAATCACGAATTGCTTAAATCTGTTGGTAAATAAACGAAAAACGCATGGCATGTTCCATCTCATCGGTCATCGCTTCGAACAGTGTATCTCTCAATTCAGGAATGGTGGTGTTGAGATACATCGTTCTGTACGCTTCTGAAGCTTTCAATTCCTCCTCCAGGGCATGAAGAATTTGCGTCTTGTAATCCCCTTTCACCGCTTCCGCACCCCGAATCGGATGCATTTGCCCGGTCATCCGCTGGTAAAGTGAGGAAAACATGTGCAAATGCTTTTTCTCGTCCTCATAGGCATGACGGATCCAGCGCTGATGAAGCGGGTTAGAGGTTTCGCTCAACAGCGCTTCGTACCACCGGACGGCAAAAGCTTGATCATCGATTGCTTTTGCCAGATCACTCACAAACATCGGATAATTCGTAAAACCGGGAAATGAGGCATGAGCCGTCATTTCTTTCATTCCGGACATGGAAAAACCATTCATCATTTTCATCCACCTTCTTTTTTTCCAGCTTATGCAGTGGATTTTAATGGGTTACTGACTATCCCTTGGTCTGGTTAATCGCTTTTTCGAAATCCGTCAACTGCGATGTTGAACCGAAAACGATCAAAATATCGTTTGCCCGCAGCACATTGTCGGCATGCAGATGGCTGTCCAAATGTCCGCTGCGTTTAATCGCCACTACATTCACGCCGAACTTTTCACGGATCGCCAATTCCTTTAACGATTGATTTACATAAGGAGAGATAGGCTCAACCAAAATTTCTTCAACGCGAAAATCCTCACTGTGCGACTGCAGGATCGTATCGATATACTCAACGCTATTCGGTTTAAGAATCGACATGGCCATTCTTCTGCCGCCAATGCTGGATGGATTGATCACCTTATCCGCTCCCGCTCTCAGCAGCTTGGCTTCGGATTCCTGTTTTTCAGCCCTGGACACGATCTGGATATGCGGATTGAAGCCTTTTGCAGTCAAAGTCACAAACACGTTGTCCGCATCATCCGGCAAGCAGGCCACCAAGCCCGCCGCTTTTTCAATCCCGGCTTGGCGCAGTATGCGGTCTTCCGTCGCATCCCCTTGCAAATACAAAAAATCGGGCTGCGGCTGATTTTCGGGAAATTCCCGTTCGATTACCACAGCGGAAACCTTTTCCATCTGCAACTGGCTTAGCACCTGCTGGCCTACGCGGCCGAACCCGCATATAATGTAATGCTGCTCCAGGCTGCCGATTTTCCGTTCCATTCTTTTCCTCCCCACAGACTTGGAAAATTTGCCTTCGATTATTGCTGCCGCAATGGCTCCCAATGCGTATGTACCTATCCCGATGCCAAGCGGTATCAGGATCATCGCGTAAATTTTGCCATCCTCCGTATGCGGATAAATATCGCCGTATCCGACCGTAAGCATACTGATGATCGTCATCCACAAGGCATCGAAAAATGAAATTCCTTCTATGTATTCAAATCCCAACGCGCCTACAACGATAATGATCGTGATGCCGAAAAATGCGGCAATAAGCTGCTTGTAAGCGTTCATGTTCTTCCCCCAGCGTCTCCAAGAGCGATTCCGGCCGCGCCTAGGCTTGGACGTTTTTTTTGATGTATATCCTGAACTCGTAGCGATACGGATTTTTCTCGTCCGTAAGCCCGTCTTCCGAGCTGATCAACTGCCACTCCTCATCATGGATGGGCGGAAAATAAGTATCTCCGGCAAATTCATGATCGATCCAAGTGATATACAATTTTTCGACATAAGGAAAAAAAAGCTTGAGGATCTCCGCCCCTCCGATTACGAAGGCCTCCCTCTGACCGACAAGCTTGCGGGCTTCATCCACGCTGTGCACGACGCTGCATCCTTGCGAGCTGTAGTCTTCGTCCCGGGTGAGGACAATATTCTCTCTGCCAGGCAAAGGCCTGCCGATCGATTCATGCGTCTTCCTGCCCATGATGATGGGATGACCCATCGTCACCTTCTTGAAATAGGCCAGCTCGGCGGGCAGCCGCCAGGGCAGCTTATTGTCACTACCGATTACACGATTTTTGTCCATCGCGACAATGACGGAAAAACCCTTATAAGGCTCCATTCCATTACCTCCCTGCTGCAGACCGGAACATTCGCATAACAATATGCCGGCAGCCGTCCATAAATATGTCCCGTCTAAACGGAAACCTCCGCTTTGATGTGCGGATGTGCGGTGTAACCGACAATCTCGAAATCTTCATATTTATAATCGAATATTGAATCGGGCTTGCGCTTGATGATCAACTGCGGAAGCGGATAAGGCGCTCTGTCGAGCTGCAATCTGGCCTGCTCCAAATGATTGCGGTACAAATGAACGTCACCGCCGGACCAAATGAATTCCCCCGCCTCATATCCGCATTGCTGGGCGACCATGTGCGTAAGCAGCGCATAGCTTGCAATGTTGAAGGGCAGTCCGAGGAAGCTGTCTACACTGCGCATCGTCAGCATGCAGGAAAGCTTGCCGTTCGCCACATAAAACTGGAAGGCGTAATGGCATGGCGGCAGCGCCATCTGATCCACGTCGGCAGGATTCCAGGCGATCACGAGATGCCTTCTGGAATCGGGATTTTTCTTCAGGCCTTCGATCACGCGGGCCAGCTGGTCGATTTTCCTGCCGTCCGGCGCTTCCCAAGCCCGCCACTGTTTGCCGTATACAGGACCGAGATCTCCGTTGGGATCGGCCCATTCGTCCCAAATGGTTACCTTGTTTTCCTTCAAGTAACGGATATTCGTATCGCCGCTCACAAACCAGAGCAGCTCATGAAAAATGGAACGCGTATGCAGCTTTTTGGTCGTCAGCAGGGGAAAGCCTTCCGCCAGATCGAAGCGGAGCTGCCTTGCAAACACCGACAAGGTGCCCGTGCCCGTACGGTCCCCTTTCTCCACTCCGTTGTCGAGAATATCCTTTAACAATTCAAGATACTGTTTCATGGTCTCACCTCGTCTCCTATTATACCAATTTCCGCTTCGCTAAAAAGAAATTTTTAATCAATCGGCAAATTGAAAGATCTCTAAGGAACTGCGGGCCAGATTAACGATATCCGCCAAATCGTCACTGTGCCTTTCGTCGATCTTGCGGCCGAAATCCAATGTTACCGTATTCCGGTATTGTTGCGGCTGCATACTATCCGCT
>CAZESH010000240.1:0-6922 GCA_964514665.1 uncultured Caryophanales bacterium | reverse complement strand
CCCGAGCGTTTGTTTCGTCCGTTCGATGATCCCGTTTATTTCCTCGATACTGGCCGCTTTGGCCAGATCCAGACCGGCAAGCTCTTGTTCGACATTCACTTCGGCCGCGGATGTATCCGACTGCGGAATGGAAGCGGCCGAGTAAATATGAGCCTTTCCCCATCTGATTCCCGCAGATGCGCCGATTCCCTTCAGACTATGCATGACCATCTTCCTCACCGAATTTGCTTTCAATCAAATTGATTATTGCATGCAGCGCCTCTTCTTCGTCTTCACCTTCGGCCGACACCGTCACTTTATCCCCTTTGGCCAATCCGAGCGTCATGATGCCCAGAATGCTTTTCAGGTCTATCTCTTGATTGCCGTCTGCGTTCATGGTCAGGCGGCTTTGAAAGCGGCCGGCTTCCTTCACCAGCAATTGCGCCGGTCGAACGTGCAATCCTTCTTCATTTAACAGTATCGTTTCTTTGCTCAGCATCTGGATTTTCCTCTCTCACAAAATGTCCGAAAGCAAACGGATAACTTCTGCTTCTGAATTGGTCTCCCGCAGTTGATCCCGAAAGCTTTCATGAATGATTTTGCGGGAAAGCGCCGACAATATTTTCAAATGCTCATTTCCCGCTTGTGATGCCGGAACGGCTATCTGGAACACCATTTTCACCGGCTGCCCGTCTATGGAATCCCATTCGACCGGCTGCGCCAGCTTGGCAAAGGCAAGTCCAGCCTTTTTGACGCCTGCCGATTTGCCGTGCGGAATCGCGACTTCAAAACCGACTCCCGTGCTTCCTATCGTTTCCCTGTCCATTACGGAACGGACATATTGCTTCACATCTTCGATAAAATCTTGCTTTTCCAAGCCTTCCGCCAACTGCTGAATGCAATCCTCTTTTGTAGAAACATCGAGATTGAGGTAAATGCAATTGGGATCAAGCAATGAATGAATCTGATTCATATTCCTTAAGCCTCCATCTTTTAAGGAGGGGATAAAGCTTTACCCCCTCCCGATTTTCTTAATATGCTGCCACTTTATCCTTTTTTAATACCATCAGCATGATTGCGGTTACAACCATACCAATCAGAATCGATAAGAGGTATAATGGCAGATGACCGACTGCATTCGGTATCGGGAGTACAAATATCCCGCCATGCGGTGCTCTGAGCGTACAACCAAATGCCATTGAGAGTGCGCCAGTCACCGCAGATCCTACCATAATCGAAGGAATCACCCGAAACGGATCGGATGCCGCAAACGGAATAGCTCCTTCCGTAATGAACGATATCCCCAACACGCCTGCTGCTTTTCCCGCTTCTCTTTCTTCCAGCGAATATTTTCTTTTGTTGATCAATGTGGACAACCAAATCCCCAAAGGAGGCGTCATTCCCGCCGCCATTACCGCCGCCATCGGACCGAACACATCATTGCTGATCAAGCCCACCGCAAATGTATATGCGGCTTTATTGACGGGACCGCCCATGTCAAACGCCATCATCGCACCCAAAAGCAGTCCGACAAACACCGCATTGGTTGTTCCAAACGATTGCAGCCAGTTCGCAAGACCATCCATGATCGTTTTTACCGGCGTACCGATGACATAAACCATCAGCAAGCCGACAATCGCCGTGGAAAAGAACGGTATGATCAGAATCGGTTTAAGTCCTGCGAGATTTTTGGGCAAATGAATTTTATCCTTCATGAACTGCACTACATATCCTGCCAAAAATCCGGCAATGATCCCTCCCAAAAATCCGGCGCCGAGTTTGGACGCCAGCATGCCGCCGATCAATCCCGGCGCAAGGCCCGGCTTTTCCGCAATCGAATAGGATATATAACCGGCGAGAATCGGCACCATCAAAGCGAATGCGGCGCCTCCGCCGATATCCATCAATGCGGCTGCAAACGTTCCTTTTTGCTCAAAAGCATGGATCCCGAAAATAAACGATATCGCTATCAGCAAGCCTCCGGCAACCACTAAAGGAATCATAAAGGAGACGCCGTTCATGAGATGCTTGTATGGTCCCGAGCGCTGAGCGCTTCTCTCTTCCTTCATGCCCAGAATCTGGTCCGCATAATCAGCAGCCTTTGCTCCGGGTTCCAGAGCCAACGCCCTGTCGATCAAGCTTGGTGCATTTTTGATGGCTTCGCTTACCCCTACCTTGATCATCGGCTTTCCGGCAAATCGTTTTTCATCCACATCGGTGTCGGCGGCAATAATGACCGCATGCGCTTCGCGGATTTCGGCTTCCGTAATGGCGTTTTCAACGCCCATCGCTCCGCGCGTTTCCACCTTAAGCTCTACATTTTTCTCTGCCGCGGCCTTTTGCAGCGATTCCGCAGACATATACGTGTGCGCAATCCCTGTTGGACAAGCCGTTACTGCCAAAAGCTTTTTCATTGTTCTTTTCCTCCCTTATTTTATTTCTAATAGCTGCACCTTATGGAGATTGGCTTGAACCTCCTGTAATGTGCAAACTTGAGTACCGGGTTTTGAAGCGGTCAACGTACCGGCTGCAGTTGCCCATGCCGCCATCTCGCGCAGCGGCTTTTGTTCCAAAATCGCATAAGCGAGCGAAGCAACCATGGAATCCCCCGCCCCCACCGTGCTTTGCGGGATAATCGGAAACGGCCGTGCATAAAACGCCGCTTGACTATCCATAACAATGGCTCCTTTTTCCCCCATGGATATGACTACTATGGAAACACCTGCATCCAGACAACCCCTTCCGGCCTCCATGATTTCTCTTTCTGTGGCGAGTTTTCTTCCGACAAGCTTTTCCAATTCGAACAGATTGGGTTTAATCGCGTACGGCGCGCCTTTTATCCCTTCCTGAAGCGCTTCCTCCTCGGCATCCAGCAGCGTTCTCACCTTTTTGCGGTTGGCCATCTCAATCAACTTTCTGTATATATGGCTCGGCACTCCTTCGGGAATACTCCCGCCAAGCACCAGAATCGAAGTTTCTTTCAATAATGCCTCGAATTTTTTAAAGAACATTTGGAGATCGTGAGTCCTGATGGGAAAACCGATATCATTAATCTCCGTGGTGATCCGCTTTTCTTCATCGACAATTTTCAGGTTGATTCTTGTTTCTCCGGCTACAGTCAAAAAATCGGTCATCATGCCCATCTGCAGCAGTTGCTTTTCAAGCAGCACACCGTTCTCCCCAGCAACAAATCCGCAGATTTTCACATGGCATCCGAATCCATGCAGCACTTTGGCGACATTTATGCCTTTTCCTCCAGGGTCCAGCCTGCTGTGCTGAACGCGGTTCAAACCTCCGACTACAAAATTGGATACGGACAGCGTCTTGTCAACAGCCGGATTTAAAGTGACTGTCGTAATCCGTTCATCCTTCGTTTTGTCAAGCATTTCCGGAATTGGCTGTGCGTCATTCCTCAACTGGGACTGCATGAACCTCCACTCCTAATTTTTCAATTTCTTTTTTCTCTATGGGGGACAATCTGTCATCTGTAATGAAGATATCGATTTTTTCCAGCTTGGCGACTTGAGCAAAGGCAATTTTATTCAACTTGCTGTGATCGGCCAGCAATATGACCTGCTTTGCGGCCTGCAGCATGCTTTTCTTCGTTGCCGCTTCGAGCAGGTTCGGCGTTGTCAGTCCAATTTCCAAATCAATCGCGTTGGTCGCCACAAATGCTTTGTCTACATGCATCCTCGCGAGCGCCAATTCCGTGATTGGCCCAACCAATGCTTCTGTGGAGCTTCTTAACGATCCGCCCGTGACAATCAGCTCGATTCCGGGGCAATCCTTCAAAATCGGGACAAATGAAGTTGAATTCGTTACTACGGTCAAATTTGTAAAGGCTTTCAAATGTTGCACCAAATAATACGTTGTCGTCCCCGAATCAAGCAGAATCGTGTCCCCGTTCTCAATTAATTCTGCCGCCCGTTTGGCGATGGCGATCTTCTCCAACCGGCAGGATTCCTCTTTCTCCAAAAACGTCGGCTCATAGTTGACGCTTTCAAGCGACAGCGCCCCGCCATGTGTCCTTCGTATTAAATTGGCATCCTCCAATTCCTTCAAATCCCTGCGTATGGTCACCTCCGATGCCGCAAACTCCTTGCTCAGCTCAGCTACGGATGCACGGTTGTTTTGATTGATGTAATGTACAATCTTTTCTTTTCTTTCTTCTCCAAACATCCCCGCTATTCACTCCAAAATGAAACAGGATATAATTCGAACGTCTTCATTGCGATGATCAATTATGATCGTATATGATTATATATGATCAATTCATATTATATATGCGTTTTTGTGAATAATCAAGATGCTAAGAAAAAAATCGACGAATTTCATTCTTCAAATTCCGAGTTGCCATATCCTCCACCAACAGCTTTTCCATTTGCTGTTAGTCTAACTGCATCAAAGAATGAAATGTCACCAAGTCGCAAGGTTCGCCTTTTTTATCTGTAACAAAAAGTGATCCTGCAACGTCATATAGATAAAGTTATACTCGAGCAAAAAATCGGAAACGGGGAATTGAAATGCGAAAGACGATTGTGATCGGCATCCTGACAGCAGTGCTCTGTCTGGCTTCCGGCTGCAGTGAGGAAACAGCGGGCGGGGCAGGTTCGGCAAATCCGACAATTTCTTCATCAAGCTCATCGGCCATTGATGTAAGTATGGATCCTGCTCCTGTACAAACAATAGCTTCGAATGACAAGCCGGAGGGGCAACTGCTCAGCAAAGTGGAAGCAGATCTTGCGGGATCCGGCCGCAAGCAAACCGTTTCGCTCTATTTAAAGTCCGATGAAAACGGCAATCCGCTTCAATGGTCGGTTTTGGTCGATGGACAAACGGTCGTTCGCCCAATAGAGCAGGATCAGAACAACCCTATAGGCCCAAGCGCCGTCCTGAAGGCGGAGGACCTTACTGGAGACGGCAATCCGGAAATCCTTGTCTATCGTTATTCCACAGGGTCGGGCGGTGCGGCTGGCTTAAGGATTTATCAACCGCGGCAAAAGTGGGCCACGATATTCAATATGGCCGCTCCCTTCGCCGACAGCTCGCAAAGCGGAGAAAAATCAGGACGTTATGAAACAAGTTACGAAGCTGCATCTAGCTCCATTCGATTTTCCGATCGCAGCACAGGGCTTGAGGCGAATATTCCGCTGGATATGACCCAGTATAAAGCAATGGATCAGAAGCTTCTGCATAAATGGTTGTCGGGTATGACCCCGTGGGTCGATCCCGTTTCCGAATTCATCTTCCTGAAAAGTGATCAGGGCAGCAGCGAAATTATTACGGTTCAGCGAATAATCGGCATCAGCCACCCGGATACGATAGGATATTTGCGTTATCATTACAGATTAATGGACAATCGCTATGTGCCCTACGAAACGGAGCTGCAGTCGGCTGGGGGGAAAATGCTCGCTCTCAAAGCGTTGGACGAACGCCCGGCGGTTTTTCGGCATCAAGGATTGGAATTCGTCAACCCCGGCGATTCCCGCACGATTGCTTCGGGAGAGCGGATCTTGGCAGATCCAAGCTCGCAAACCATCCGTTTGCAAGCACCCGACGGCACAATCCGCACGTTGATTGCCGCAGAACGCTTCGACAAACTGATGGAGAAAATAAAAGCATCGGAACTCAGCGAAAAGGAATATAAACCGATTCCATACTTGGCTGTAAGTCCGATGCCGGTTTCTGACGGTCACTCGATTGTGTTTGTATCGAACGAGCATGCATTGCTCTCCGGAACAGGCGGATTTCAACTGAAATTAATCCATGACGATGGAACCGGCGAACGAGTGCTGCCTCTTCCTGCAAACATTCAATATCCGATGTTGAAGGATACGTCAGGCAATCGGATTTTTATCGAAGCGGCTCCAGACCGTTCACTGCTCGTTTATGACATCGCGACGAAGAAAACCGAACGCTTTCAGATCCACGGCACGGTCGACGCAATATCCCGCGATGGCGAGCATGTCTTGTTCCGCAAAGTCATAGACTCGCTTGTCCAGCATAAACTTTATATTCTAGATTGCCAAACCGGTCATATTGAAGCGATCGGCGACCAACCGTCCGACTATTTCTTTGCTCACCATTAGCGCATGTGAATTCCCGCCACTTATCCCCTTATTCTTCTATTTGATAGGCTAAGGGCACCTTGGTGATTTTGCTTGTCTGCTCATCCAATGCGGCCAGATCCTCTTTATTGACCTGTTGAATCGAGGTTTTCCCAAGGGCTTCAACCGCCGTCTTCATCTCTTCCACGAATGAGAGGAAGAAATTTTTGAGATAAAAGGCTGCTTTCTCTTCATCAAAATCATCCTTCAACTCTCCAGTATAATATATAAGCTGTGTCGGCGGTTCAAAAGGAACCGCTTTTGTTAACTGTGTATGCGTCATTGCCCAAAGGGGAGCCGTTGCCATATAAACCGCATTGGCGCCGAGAGCCAGCGCTTTAAAACAATCTTCGGGCGTAAAAAAACCTCCGCCGATCAGCAAGCTTATTTTATCTTTCATCCTTCTTTTTTCCAGGTATTGAACCGCGCGGGATAAAGCATAGATCGTCGGAAGTCCGAAAGCATCTTCAAGAATCGGCGGGGAACCTTTGGTTCCGGCCTGTCCGCCATCAATCGAGATAAAATCAACTTTGGCGTGAATACAGCTTTCAAGATCATCCTCTATCCTTTGACCGGCACAAAGTTTAACGCCGATCGGGACGCCTCCTGTTATGTCCCGCAGGTTATCAACAAGGCTTTTAAGATCTTCCTTCCTGTTCAACTCTTTGTGCCGGGATGGAAGAACGGCCGTTTCCAGCGGCTCTAATCCCATGATTTCCCGTGCCCTTCCCGGCAAATTTTGCGGTGCGATTTTGGAGGAAGAGGAAGCATGTGCGCCTTGTCCAATATGAATTTCAATGGCATCCGCTTGTTTTAAAATCTCCGGATCCTTGGAC
>CAZESH010000239.1:0-6931 GCA_964514665.1 uncultured Caryophanales bacterium | reverse complement strand
GGATAATGTCGTGCGTTGGTTTTCCAACGATCCTGTGGAAATCATTGATAAGTTCGGTGGGCAGTGGGCAACGGCGGAATTTCGAGCCGGCGATGCATTGATTTTCGGCATGTTTACCATGCATGGTTCCCTGACAAACCAAACAAACCGCTATCGCATCAGCGTAGACACACGTTACCAAGCAGCCGGTGAACCGGTTGACGAGCGGTGGATCGGGCAAAAGCCCAAAGGACATTATGCTTGGGGAAAAGGGAATACGGTGGCTATGGAAGACGCCCGAAATCAATGGGGGATTTAGAATTCAGAATAACTTGAGGAGGTAAACGAATGAATTTATTTGCATCATGTCGGGATCAGCAATTAACACCGGACTTGTATTGGATCAATCAACCGGACGCATGGGAATTTGATGGGGACGGAAAGTTGACTGTATTTGCTCCGCCTTTAGGGGATTTTTTCCGTGATCCCGCGGGGGAGATCGTCAGAGATTCCGCTCCCTTTTTATATACCCATCTCAAGGGAGATTTTACGGTATCAACCCGAGTTGAAGTGGATATGATCGAGGAAGCCGACTCCGGCTGCATCATGATTATGGCTGATGATGAAAACTGGGCAAAGCTCTGTTTCGAATTTCCCTATAAAAGTCCGGCGATAGTCAGTGTAGTGACAAAAGGCACTTCCGATGATAGTAATTCGGAAAAAGTACGGGAGAAAAAACCTTATTTAAGAGCTACGCGCTTCGGCGATTGCTTCGCTTTTCATTATTCCCTTGACGGGAAGCGGTGGACTTTGGTCAGATATTTCCGGATGGAAGCACCCGTTGAGCTGAAGGTCGGTGTAGTCGCACAATCTCCGATAGGAAATGGTTGTAAAGTTGCTTTTGATTCCTTCGAATATTCAGCTAATCCGGTGAAAAATTTAAGATCGGGTGAGTAATTACTGCAACCCATCATCAGAGATCACAATAATAATACAGAGGGGCGGGCGCCTCTCTTTTTTCTTTGATTAAATAGATAATGCTTTCCCCATGAGTATGGTAGTTTGCTATACTAAATAATAAAAGCGCTGAAAAACTCAAATTTTGTTTATGGAGGATAGCGGCTATGAAGGTTTCATTGTTTATCACCTGTCTATCGGACATATTTTTTCCGGAGGTAGGGAAATATGCCGTGCAAATTTTGGAACGCCACGGTGTGGAAGTGGATTTTCCCGAAGGGCAAACCTGCTGTGGACAGCCGGCCTACAACAGCGGCTATGAAACGGATGCCAAGAAAGCCGCCAAGCAGATGATCCGCACGTTCAGCCACAGCGATTATGTCGTGGCCCCATCCGGCTCTTGCACTTCGATGGTGCGCCACTATTACAAAGAGATGTTCAAAGACGATGCGCAGTGGTATGCGAAAGCAAAGGAGTTATCCCAAAAAACCTATGAGCTCACGGAATTTCTTGTAAGCGTTTTAGGCATCACCGATATGGGGGCGGAGCTTCGTGCAGCGGCTGTCTATCATCAATCGTGCCATATGAGCCGGGGACTTGGCATTAAGAATGAGCCGCTTGAGCTGTTGTCCCGAGTGGAGGGGCTGGAAGTCGGGGAATTGCCTTATTGTCAAGACTGCTGCGGGTTTGGCGGCACTTTTGCCGCGAAAATGAGTGATATCTCCGAGAAAATGGTCGACGAAAAAATCAAGCATATCGAGTCCACCGGAGCTGAAGTGCTGATCGGAGCGGATATGGGCTGTTTGATGAATATCGGCGGTCGTCTGCGCAGACAGGGAAAAGAGATCGAAGTCATGCATATCGCGGAAGTCTTGGCAAAGGGGAAACAGCCATGAGTGTGGACAGCAAAGCATTTTTTAATCGCGTAGAGAAAGCGCTGGACGATCCCCAATTGCAAAAGGCGGTTCCTTTCACCCAGGATCGCCTTCGCGCCGGACGGTTTGCGGCGGCAGAAGAACTGGGCAATGTGGAGGAATGGAGAGAACAGGCCTCGCAAATCCGTATGCATACGCTTGAAAACCTGGACAGCTATCTGGAGCAGCTGGCGGGGAATGTGCGAAAGAACGGCGGCCATGTCCATTTCGCCGCCAAGGCTGAGGACGCCGTTGATTATGTGCTGCGAATCGCCAAAGAAAAAGGGGCCAAGAAGGTAATTAAATCAAAGTCCATGGTCAGCGAAGAGATTCATCTCAACAAACACATGGAAGAAGCGGGACTGAGAATCGTGGAATCCGATCTGGGCGAGTATATCATTCAATTGGCGGGGGAGACTCCCTCACACTTGATTGCTCCGGCGATCCACAAAACAAGAGAGCAGGTCGCGGAGCTTTTCTCGAAGGTGGCGGGTCGCCAGCTTTCCAAGGAGACCGAGGAGTTGTGCCAATTTGCAAGAGGACAGCTGCGGGAGGATTTCCTGGAAGCGGATATCGGCATTTCCGGCTGCAACTTTGCGGTCGCCGAATCGGGCTCTGTCGTCCTGATCAGCAATGAGGGAAATGCGCGCTTGACGACAACCCTCCCCAAAGTGCATATTGCCATCATGGGGATGGAACGGATGGTCCCTACCTGGAATGAGCTCGATATCGCGGTCTCCATGCTGACGCGGAGCGCTACGGGACAGAAAATTTCCGTATATATGACCGCGATTAACGGGCCGCGCCGGGAAGGGGATGCCGATGGCCCCGAGGAGTTTCATTTAATCGTTCTGGATAACGGCCGATCCGACATCTTGGGGACGGCTTATCAGGAAATTCTAAAATGCATTCGCTGCGGAGCTTGCGTAAACGTATGCCCGGTATACCGCAATATTGGCGGACATGCCTACGGCGGCGTTTACAGCGGCCCGATCGGCGCCGTGCTTGCCCCTCTGCTGGAAGGCTATGGGGAGACCAAGGATCTGCCTTTTGCTTCAAGTTTATGCGGCGCCTGCACGGAGGTGTGTCCCGTCAAAATCCCGCTGCATGATCTGCTTCTGGAGCACCGCAAGGACGAGGTGGAGCAGGGATATACTCCTTTGTCGGAAAAGCTTGCCTTTAAAGGATTCGGTTTTGTCACAAGCCATCCTGCCGCATATGAAAAAGCTGTCAAGATTGCCCGCCCGGGAACGGGCTTGTGGGCCAAAGACGGATTTATTTCCAAAGCTCCGGGACTCTTGTCAGGCTGGACCGGATCGCGGGACCTTCCCCAACCGGCCAAGCAATCCTTCCACGACTGGTGGAAGACTCACAAAAAGGAGAGGGATTAAGCATGGATTCGCAGAAAGGGCAGGAAGCCTTCCTTGATGGCATAGCCAAAAAGCTGGGTCGCCCCCGCCGCCGCGGCGTGACGCCTCCAATCTGGCCTAATAAACCGTATGAGCATCTCTATCAAGAACTCAGCCAGGAGGATTTGGTGCATCAATTTATGGACAGCTTGGCTGCTTTGAATGAGACAGAGGTCGATCGGATCCCCAGGTCTGAACTGGGCAAGGTGCTGCAAAAAGTAACTGACAAATTCGATGCGCATTCCGTGATGTCTTGGGAGGATGAGCGGTTTCATGCCTTGCAGCTCGATCAATGTTTGCAAGAAGCGGGCGTGGAGCACCGGGTATGGCGCTCGACAGAGGATGAACAGGAGCTTCGGGCATACGCGGCGCAAGTGGATATGGGGATTGCCTTCGCGGAAATGGGCTTGGCCGAGACCGGCACGGTTGTTTTGTGGAACGGAGGCGGCCGCGGGCGGTTGGTGAGCTTGCTTCCTCCCGTATTTGTCGCCGTTTTGCAGGAAGCGCAGATCCACCCCCGTTTGACGCAAGCGGTTGCCCAAGTTCACCGCCAGGTTGAACACGGTTTGCCGGCCTGCATCAATTTCATTACCGGTCCCAGCCGGACAGGCGATATCGAAATGGATCTTGCCTTTGGCGTTCATGGTCCGGGCAAAGTTCATGTCATTCTATTAACCGACTAAACCTATGATTTTTTTTAAAACCGTTAAAATTTGTTTATTTTCATGTAAACAAAACTCACATATTTTATTTAAAAAATTGTATAATTTATATGTGTGATGTTAAATTACATACAGATTACATTGGAAAGAAAGGGTGTATCATCGATGGACAAAGCGAAGCTAACGAAAAAAGAGGCAACTGATCTGATTCTCAATGCAAAAAAAGCAAAGGGGGTTACTTTTGAGCAGTTCGGTGAATTGCTGGGCCGTGATAAAGTGTGGGTTGCGGCTGCAATTATGGGTCAGGCTTCCATGAATAAGGAAGAAGCTCAAAAATTGACTCATTTTCTTGACTTGGATCAAGATGTAGCTTTAGCTCTGGAGGAAATTCCGATGAAAGGCTCGTTGGACAGCTCAGTGCCGGTAGATCCTTTGATTTATCGTTTCCATGAAATTACTCAAGTTTATGGCACGACATTAAAAGCCGTCATTCATGAAATGTTCGGAGACGGAATCATGAGCGCGATTGATTTTGAAATCGATGTCAAGAAGAAGCAGGATCCAAAGGGAGATCGCGTGGTTGTGACCTTTGACGGCAAATTTCTTCCCTATAGAAAATGGTGAGGGATATGCCCGTTTAATGTGCAGGTTCGCTATGGTCATTTGGATATACAAGACCTATTTCATTTCGAATTTTATCCATCACTTGCATCGTGGTGTATGAACTGTGATAGGAGTTCGCATCAGATTCTGTTTTCCCGCGATTGATCAATTCAACAAATTCATTTATTTCATAATACATGGCAGGATGGGATTGATGGACGGATAATGGTTCAACGGTGCCGTCATTGTAGTGAATCTCCACTTTTTCAGGCGTATGAATCTTATCAATCATCATGCTGCCTTTTTCTCCTTGAATTTCGCTTGACAAATAAGAGTTGGTTATTTTGGAATAAATCGCAATCGCTTCTTTATCGTCGTATCTTAATATGGCGCTGCCTTCACCATCCACACCTGAGTCAAGTATAAGGCCGGTTGCCTTCACTTCGTTCGGCTCGCCGAATAATTTTATGAGTGGAAAAAGACAATAAACTCCGAGATCCATTAATGAACCATTGGCAAATTCTGGATTAAAGGCATTAAGTACGATTCCTTCTTTGTATTTATCATAACGGGATGAATACTTGCAACAGCTTGCGAAGTATCTGCGAATAGGACCAATTTTATGCAGATTATCTTGAATGGCCTTGAAGCTTGGGAGCAATGTTGATTTCATGGCCTCCATCAACAAGACGTTATGATCTTTTGCGGCTTGAATCATCCTCGCTGCTTCGGCTGCATTGGCAGCAAGCGGCTTTTCACATAAAACATGTTTGCCATTTTGTAAAAACAATACAGCTTGTTTGGCGTGATATGAATTGGGAGTAGCGATATATACCGCGTCAATGTCTGGACTGGCTGCCATTTCTTCCAGGTTTGTAAACTGTTTTGTTACTCCATATCGGCTTGCAAATTCTCGTGCTCTCTCACTGGTGCGGGAATAAACTGCCGATAGTTCAAAATTTTTTACATCCCTTGCTGCTTCAAGTAATCTTTCTGTAATGAAATTAGTACCGATTACTCCGATTCGAACCAATTTAATCGACCTCTCTTCTCAATGCATGAAAGACCTCAAATTTCTAAAAAAACTCATGCGGTCTAAAGCGCAAAATCAATGCATCGTAAAATAATAACAGCGTTTGCTCAAAAAGTCACCCCATTGGTTGTATGGTCTTGTATTCAGTTTCAGATTGATCTTTCGGTGTTCCAGGCAATTTAATGATAATATCAGCCTATCGAAGAGATCAGCATTTTTCCTCAAGCACCAAACCTCTTTTTATATCCGCATTTCCTGCATAGCTCCTCAACGGCTTCCCTTCTGGAAAATCCGTCGAAGAGGTTGTTGGCCCGTTCGCTTTCGACGATATCGGAAAAAGCCGAATCATGAATATTGCCCAAGTTAATCACGCCCTCGCCATCAAGACAACAGGGTACGACCGTTCCGTCGACCAAAACGGCGGCCTGGTTTCGCAGCGCGTGGCAGAATCCCTTTCCGTCATCTTCGGGTGCTTGCAGACTGGGCCATTCAAATTCATGGTCCTGGTTTAAATAAACGCGGTCAGCAATTTTCAGCCCTTTTCCCCGTACGACCTTTTCTTCGATTTTGTAGTCCAGCTTAAACTCTTTCTCAATAATTTCCAACGAGTTCCGGTTTCTGCTTTTTTCCAGGTTCGCCGCATTGTCTTGATCCAAATTCCACAGTCTGAATGAAAAAATGATGTCTTGATCTGCCGCTTCCCGGATAAAGGAAATAATATTCGTCAAGTATTGCTCGCGATTCGTTGACCCAACATGCCCGTCAAAGCTGTGAAGCGAGAAGTTGATTTGGCGGACTGCCGGCTTTCCAAGTATTTTGTGCTTGGCTTTTTGAATCAGTGTTCCATTTGTTGTAATATTGACCTTGAATCCTTTCTCGTGGCTCGCATCCAGCAATTCATCAAGCTTGGGATGAAGCAGCGGCTCGCCTTTGACATGAAGGTAGATATGGTTTGTATGGGGATTGATTTGATTTAAAATACGGGTAAAGGTATCCAGCTTGATAAAATTCGCCTGCCGACTGGTTTGCGGACAAAAGCTGCACGCCAGGTTGCACACGCTCGTAATTTCGATATATACTTTTTTGAAGGTTTTCAACTTCTGTTCCCCATTCCGGCTTTTATGCATTCAATTCATTCATTATATACAATGGAATAAGAATATAAAATAACAGGATAAATCTTCCTAAAGGAGAATGGTCATGCTGCCGGGTACCAAACGGGAAAATATAAAGCAGGGCACGAAAGTCAGAGTGGTGCAAAAACAAGACCAGCGTTCGGGGGAGCTGACAGAAGGCGTGGTTTCGAGAATACTCACAAACTCATCCACTCATCCTCATGGCATTAAGGTCATGCTTACAAGCGGCATTGTGGGG
>CAZESH010000238.1:0-6968 GCA_964514665.1 uncultured Caryophanales bacterium | reverse complement strand
GATTAGGGGTTATCCTACTCCAACCGTTTTTGTTTTTTGGTCTATTACCGCTTTTTTTAACAAGTTGTGGGCAAGCGAAAGCCACCCGACCTCTAAGTTTACTTTCGATAAGCCGCGAAGCAGGAATCGCCGGAACCCCCGGTTATTTTTCATTTGCCCGAAAACACTCCCCGGTTCAATCATACGCCGAACTGCCAGTTCATAACCTTCGTCACTTCGCAGTTTCTCACGTACTTGCTGCTTGTAACGCAAATAGGGCAGACTTACATGAATCTCACGGTTGCCTTTGGCTTTCGTACAAGAGGATTTGAGCGGGCAATCCATACAATGTTCACTTCGGTATATTCGCTGTTGAACCGTATACCCGCTGTCGGTTTTCGCTTGGGTTTCATAACGAAACGTTAGCGGATGTCCAGCCGAACAAATCCATTCGTCTCTGGATTCGAAATACGTCCAATTGTCGATCTTGCTGATGTCGTTCTTCCATTTCTTCGACTTATCTTTGTGGTAAGTCCCATATTTCACTACGGCCTCGACTTGCTCGCTTTCCAAGTAAGCATAATTCTCTTCGCCTCCGTAGCCTGCATCGGCGATGACCGTGTGCGGCAGTTTTCCCAGGCTCGCTTTGAGCTTCTCGAGGTGAGGCTTCAGGCAGCGCGTATCCGTAGGCCGTTGATGGAGACTGTATCCCACGATAAATTGATTTTCGGTCCCGATTTGCACGTTATATCCCGGCTTTAGCTGTCCGTTTCTCATGTGGTCTTCTTTCAGAAACTGAAGGATGGCGGTGAACACCTTTTCCAGAACCTCTTTCATCCGTTCTGAACGAAACCGGTTAATGGTACGAAAATCCGGACGCTGCCGCCCGGCAATCCACATGAACATGACGTTTTCGCGAACGGCTTTGGCAATCTGGCGGGAGGAGTATATCCGCTGGGTGTAGGCGTAAACGATGACTTTGGTGAGCAACTTCGGGTGGTAGCTGTCACGTCCGCCGCCGGAATAGGCGGATGCAAAGATCCCGTCATCCAACCGATTCACGGCAGTATTGACGACTCGAACGAGATGATTTGGCGGAATATCTTCCTCTAAATCCATTGGCAGGCAGATTTGATCCATGGTATATTAAATGTACAAAGAAACGGCTCCTTTACTAAAATGGTTGCTCGTCACTTCCATTTTACCAAGAAACGGTTTCTTTTTGTGTTCGAATTTTAAAATAATGGGGCTATCCCTCAGGTCAAAAAATTAGACCTTATGGGACAGCCCCTTGGGATTCAATAGTCGGTACGGCGGAAAGTTGTTTCTTTGAACCCGAGCCAGTATCGGGAGATACGTTTTTCAGGAAAATTTAATATTTGCGTCACATTTTATCGGCACGCTACGAATGGTATATATAGGATTTTTTGTTTTCAGTAAATTTTCATCCTTTGCTTGTAAACTCGAAAAAAAAGCTCAAGAAAGGAAGAACACTATGATGGAAGCCGCGAAGACCAAGAAAAATGTCAAAAGAATGCTGCTGTTCAGCTTTATTTTATTATTTTGGGCGGCGCTGCACGGCACGTTCGTACATGCCGAAAAAGGCGAGGATGCACATCGATATGAAACAAACACGCAAGTTTATGAGGAGCATGGCGAATCGGAAGATGATGAATACGAGGATCAAGGGGAATACCGCGGAGGAGACAGAGAAAGCGAGCATGAAGACGACGGTTATGAGAATGAGCATCAAGCCGTAACGGAATCGCCGGCGGCCAGTCCGACTCCAAGCCCGGCTCCGGTAATCAAACCGACGCCCAAAGCCACTGCAAAACCTGCTTATACTTATAAGGATGGGGCAACGGCAGGGCTTCTGTTCCAAGATTCGGACCAACCGTTAAAAGTGACCGTGGCCGTTCGCGGCGGCACTCCGTTGGTGCCTGCCGATGCGGTTCTGAATCATCTGCAAATCCCCTTTGTTCAATACAGCAAAGGAACATTGCTGGAAGTGTATGTGAATGGGCGCCAGTTGATTTTCCATACAGGGAAAAAGGTGTTCTACGAGGATGGGGTTAAAAAATCGATTGCTGCAGCTCCTTTTTCCAAAGGGCAACACTATTATGTTCCTTTGAACGTGCTGGCGGATGAATTGAAGTATTCGGTAAAGTGGAATCCGCAAACCAATGCGTTTGACCTGAAAAGGGGGATTTGAGCATGGCGGTGAAAAAATGGCCCAAATGGGCGGCCGGCATTACCGGCGTACTTTCCTTTACCGGATTTTTGTATATGACCCAGAGCCATCAAACAACGGGAGCAGCGAATACGGCGGACGCAGCGGCGGCTGACAGTTTGCCGCTCCCTACAGAGGATGCGGCGCCGCTCGTGCCAGTATCCAAGGAAGAGAAAGTTGCGGCGCCCAAAGCGGGTTCTGCCATCCAAACTTTCGTCCATTCGCGGACGGAATTCCTCAAGGTCGAGAATTTGCCGGCGGAAGTCAAGAAGCAGCGGGAGCTTCAGCTTGAACAGCTGAATTGGGATTCTTCGGGCAGCACTGCCGCTCAAACTGCGACCATTCAGGTCGCGGCTCCGACTCCCGTCAAGACGGCGGTCAAGCCTCCTGCGGCGAATAAGCAGCAGGCTGCGGTCAGCACTCCTGCACCTACGCCCCCGCCTGTGAAAAGTAACCGTGTCACCAGGAGATCCTGACATGCGGCGCTCCCCGGCTTCTACCGCCGATCATTACCCGGGAGTGGAATTCCGCGCAATGAACACACAGATGTGCGCTGTCGGCAGGACGGAAACTCCGCTCGCGTACTGGCAGCGGCCGGTGATCCAATGGTTTAACGAAATCGAGCGTAAAGCTTCGCGTTTTTTGCCCGACAGCGAATTGTCCCGATTAAATCAGGCTCTCCCTGGTCAATATATGGAAGTGTCGCCCTCTCTATACAGCTTGCTGCAGAAAGCTTGGGAGTACGCCGTCAAAACCGGCTACAGGTTTCAGCCCTTTATTGCCGAAAGCCTGCGCCGGCTCGGCTACGACCGCTCATTCGAGCACTTGCAAGATACCCAGCTGCCGGTCGAAGGTCTTGCCGCCTTTTACCCCGTTACCGATCCGGATGCGCTCGCTTTCAGCGAAGCGGGCTGGAAAGTTGCCCGCCATACGGATGCAGAGCTTGACCTTGGCGGCATCGGCAAAGGCTGGACGGTCGATCGCGCCAGCGCCATGATGCGGCGGGAATTCGCAATTTCGGAGGGAATGGTGGATGGCGGCGGTGATCTGTTCGTATGGAGCGATGCGGAGCCTTGGTATATCGGGATTCAGCATCCGCAGGAAGAGCAGGAGGAGCTGCTGCAGCTTTGGGTGAGGGAAGCGGCAATCGCCACTTCCAATGTGCTGCATCGCAGCTGGCTGCAGGGGGGAGTGCCGCGCCATCATATTTTGGATGGTAGAACCGGACTTCCCGCGCAAAGCGACGTCGTCCAAGCCACCGTGCTGGGCACGGAAACGGGAGAGGCGGAGATCGCGTCGAAAATTCTTTGCATGCTCGAAAGCGATCAAATTCCCGATTGGATGGAAACCCATTTTCCCCGACTCGGCTATGTTGTTGTGAAACGCGACGGAGAAATGCTGCTTAACCGCAAGCTTTATGATTATGCAGAAAAGGTGGTTTTACGGTGACCTGGTTGTCTACATGGAGTGTGATCAAAGCGGCCGGAATGACTTCATACTTTCTGCTGTTTCTATCCGTTGTTTTCGGTGTTTTCAGCTACGGCAAGCTGCTCTCTGCCAATCTTCGCGGCGTATTTATGCCGCTTCATCAGCTGACGGGCTGGCTCGGATTCTTATTCGGCCTGCTGCATGGCATGGTATTGACGATTGACAGCTATCAACCCTTTTCCTTGAAAGCGGTATTTGTTCCTTTTACCGCCGGTTATCAACCTTGGGCAAGCGGATTCGGCACGCTTTCCTTGTATTTCTTTTTTCTTCTGCTGGTTACTTCGGATTGGATGAAAAAATTCGGGCGAAAGCTTTGGCGTTCGGTTCATTATTTGGCCTTTCCCGCTTATTTGCTCTCCCTGATTCACGGCCTGATGGTCGGTTCGGATACGAAGCATGCATGGGCACAAGCATTCTACGTCATAACGGCGGCAGCATTTGTGGCAGTCATCGTCCTGCGGATAAGAGTTTCTGCGAACAAAAAGAGCGGGCCGGGCGGACAGAAGCGGGAGCCGAAAAATCAGGCGCAGCGGATCACCAAAGCCAGTTCATAGCGAACATTTATACTAACTTTTGATTAGCTCCTATATATATGTTATTATTAGACGAATGATATATGGATAGGAGGAAGTCTAATGAGTGTTACCGTACATCTTGCCGAGCAGCCTGAGGTAGAAGTATACCGCAAGTCTGAACATGGCGTCAGCCCGTTATTTTTAAACCGCTGGTCGTCCCGGGCATATGCCGATCGCAAAGTTTCCGATGAGGATCTTTACTCCATTTTGGAGGCAGCGCATTGGGCCCCGTCATCGTACAACGACCAGCCTTGGCGCTTTTACGTGGCGAATACGGAAGAACGGCTGCAGCTGTTCCGGCAATTTTTGAATCCGTTTAATCAATCTTGGGCCTCCAAAGCTCCTGTACTTGTGCTGGTGGCTTCGGATACGAAAAGGGAAAACGGAGATCCGAACGGCGCTCACGCCTTCGACGCCGGTGCGGCTTGGGGCCATATGGCGCTGCAGGCGCTTTTGCTCGGTCTCAGCACGCATGCAATCGGCGGTTTTGACAGAGACGAAGCCCGCCGGATGCTGCAGATTCCCGATTCCTATGAGCTTCATGCGATAATCTCCATCGGCTACCGCGGTGAGAAGGAAATGCTCGACGCGATTCTGCAGGAAAGGGAACATCCCAACACCAGAAAGCCGCTGCAGGAAGTTGTATTCGAGAAATAGCCGATTGTGCAGGAAAATCATATCGAATTTATCTCCCAGAGCCCCTCTGCCTTTCGGCAAGGGTTCTGTTTATTTGGAAAGAAACCCCCGTTATCTGCATATAATTTTTGTAAACTTTTATGTAAAGGGGTTCTGCGAGTGCTTTCCGATATGGAAATTCGGCTGATTCAAAGGATAAACGAGATGATTTTTCCCGGTGCGGCGGAAGCGAAAGCTTATGCTTTCATTCAGCGCGATATGGAGGCCAATCCGATGCTGCTGGGTATTTACCGGGAGGGCTTGAACAGGTTTGCGGCGCAAGCGTTTCAGATGTACCGGCGTCCGCTGCCGGAACTGAATGGCGAGCAGTTATACGGTTTGTTGAAATCTCAGGAGCAAACGGATTTTTTCCGTTTTGTCAGGGATCACACTTTGGAAGGGGTTTTTTCCGATCCGATCTATGGGGGCAACGATCAGGCTTACGGCTGGCGGCTGATCGGATTTGAAGGCTCGCGGTTCCGAACGGGCGCAGAAATCAACGAAACACCTCAACACCCCAAGCTGTATTACTCTCTAGACGGGATTGTATATGAACGCTGACTTCGAATTTGACGCAGTCATTGTCGGAGCGGGAACAGCCGGAGGCATTCTGGCCAGGGAGCTGACGGATGCGGGATTGCAGGTTTGCGTGCTGGAGAGGGGGCCTTTATTCGAAACCAAGAATTTTTCCATGGACGAGTTGCGCTTCCCGATCAGGCAAGATCTGCTTTGGGCAACGCCCAAATTTGGCGGGATGACTTGGCGGCCCCATGCGCGCGCCAAGACGGAAAAGGTTTTCCCCCGGTTGACGCACATGATGGACGGTTGGGGACCCGGCGGAACGATGAACCACTGGGGCGGCGTATGCTGGAGGTTTGATACAGACACCTTTCGCCAGTTGGACGTGTGGGGACAGATTCCGGGCGGAGCTATTGCCAATTGGCCGATCAGCTATGAAGACTTGGAGCCGTATTATGAAAAATTTGAATACCGCTTCGGGGTGTCGGGCGACGCCGATCAGATGCATCATGGTGCGCCGCGCAAAAAACCTTATCCGAATCCGCCTATCGAGCAGGGCTATGCAACAAATCATTTCGCAGACGCATGCCGTTCCTTGGGCTATAAGCCTTTCCCGTTGCCCACCGCAATCCTGTCCAGGGATTATCAAGGAAGAAGCCGAACCGGTTACTGCGGCTTTTGCCAGAGCTTTGGATGCACGCTCGATGCGAAGTCGAATACGCGCGTTACGGAGCTCAGGGAAGCGCAAAAGAAAGCGAATTTCACGCTGCTTGCGGAGCATTATGCCGTACGGCTGGTGATGCAGGACCGGGAGCATGTGTCGGGCGTCGAATGTCTGGACGCGCAGGGGAAGAGCAAGACGATTAAAGGCGGGATCGTCATCCTTGCCGCCAACACGGTATACAACGTTTGGCTGCTGCTGCTGTCCAAAAGCCGGTTCGCCCCTGAAGGGATCGGCAATGCGTACGGACAGGTAGGCAAATATTTTCATCACCACCCCCGTTTTGGGGTGAATGGTTTGTTTGCCGAGCGGATGCAGGCGCATGTCGGACCGTCCGAGTCGGTGACCGCGATTACGGAATTCGAAGAAAATCATTTTGACCATACGGGACTTGATTTTATCATGGGCGGGTACATATATGGAGCCAGAGCTACAGGCAATGCAGGGCTTCCGATAGAATTCGCACAAACGGTTGATTTGCCGCCGGGCGTACCTGCCTGGGGAGCGCCCTTCAAACGGTTTATTCAGGAAAGCTATGCGCATTATTATCAGGTTCACGCCTTTTTGACCGATCCCCCGATGCTGGGCTCAAGCATTGATTTGGATCCCGCCGCCAGGAACGGAGCCGGTTTTCCTCTGCCCAGAATCACCATCGAGTGGAGTCCGCAGCTGCAGAACATGCATCGTTTTTTCTATGAGAAAGTCACGGGCATCCTGCAAGCGGGAGGGGCCAAGCAGATTTGGGGCGGACGGATGATTCCTCCCTGGTTTATCACGCATC
>CAZESH010000237.1:0-6994 GCA_964514665.1 uncultured Caryophanales bacterium | reverse complement strand
TGCTGTATGGTTATAAGCAAGTGTATTGTATAGTCCATCTATAACAAATGGTTCGGTATCGATTATTCGCCTGTCACGAATCGCTTGAAAGGAATCATACAAGTATTGGTCATCGTGTTAATTATTGCAGCGCTCTATGTGTTTATAACTACACGCTGGAATAAAACCTTGAAGAAGCAAGTCGCGATCCATACGCGAAGATTGGAAAGCGCCAATCAAATCCTGGAGCAGAAAATTACGGAAGAAAAACGCACACGCTTGCAGCTTGTTCACAAAGAAAAGATGCATTCTTTAGGCCAACTGGTGGCAGGTATCGCACATGAAATCAGAAATCCGTTAACCTCTATCCAGGCATTTGTCGAATTGATCCCGAACAAGTATGAAAATCGCCAATTCCGTGAGGAGGTTTCGACATTTGTTCCGCAAGAAATCAACCGATTGAATACCTTGCTGAACCATCTATTGGATTATGCCAAACCGCAAGAGCCGCGAAAGGAAATTTTTTCCTTGGAGCGCTGTTTTAACTCTGTGTTAACTTTGTTTCAGCTGCAGCTTGACCAGAGAAGGATCATCTTTAAAAAAAATGTGAACGCCGAACACTTCGTCTATGCCGATTACGGGCAAATTAAACAAGTTCTTGTCAATGTATTGTTGAATGCAATGGAGGCGATCGAAGCGGAGGGGGAAATCACTATAACAAGTCATAAAAATCAAGATCAGGTTTACTTGCAAATTGATGATAATGGTGTCGGCATCGACGAAGATCAGTTGAAAATGGTGTTCGAGACCTTCTATACGAATAAAAAGGCGGGAACCGGGTTAGGGCTGTCATTAAGTCTGCAGTATATGAAAGAGAATAACGGCGACCTGTGGATTGAAAGCGAAAAAGATCAAGGAACGAAAGTGACGTTGGTTTTACCTGAAGGAGGAGAAGCGAATGAACCCCCGTCAACTGTTGATCATTGATGACGAAAAAGCAATTTGCGCCTCCCTTCGCTATACATTTGAGGATCAGTTCCGCGTTTTTACGTGTACAGAGCCGCAGGAAGGGTTGAGAATACTTCAGCAAGATGTGATTGACATTGTCCTGCTTGACCTGCGTCTGGGAACGCAATCCGGTTTGGATTGGATCGAGCAGATTTTGGCGCTTCAACCTGATCTGAAGATTATTATGATGACCGCTTACGGAACGGTTGAATCTTCTGTGGAGGCGATGAAGAAAGGGGCTTATGCCTATATTGAGAAGCCCATTTATATGGATGAACTGAAATTATTGATGAAAAAATGTCTCGAATTGCGTTATCTGTCTCAGCGAATCGATGAGATGAAGAAGGAATTGCAGGAAAAGTACCATTACCAAGGGATTATTGGCAACAGCAAAACGATTCAAAACTTGTATACCGTGATCGAAAAAGTGAAGGATATCCATTCAACCGTCTTGATCCAAGGGGAAAGCGGTACGGGAAAGGAACTGGTGGCGAAGACGATCCATTACAGCGGCGAGCGAAGTAACGGGCGCTTTGTCGATATTAACTGTGCAGCAATCCCGCATGATTTGTTGGAGAGTGAATTGTTCGGTTATACAAAAGGTGCGTTCACCGGCGCTCACAAAGACAAAGCGGGAAAGTTTGTTCTGGCCAACGGCGGAACCTTGTTCCTCGACGAGATCGGCGAGATGCCCGCCTCACTTCAATCCAAACTGCTGCGTACCTTACAGGAGAAAGAAGTGGTCCCATTAGGCTCTACCTCGGCAATTCAAATCGATACGAGAATTATCGCCGCCACCAATCGTGACCTGAAAAAAGAAGTGGAAGCCGGGAGGTTTCGCGAAGATTTGTTCTTCCGTCTGAATGTAATCCCGATGCATATCCCCCCGCTGAAAGAACGGAAAGATGACATTCCGCTGCTTGTGAAGCATTTTATTTCTCTTAACAATCAAGCGATGAAGAAGCAAATTGAGGATACCGCACAAATCGCCATGGAAGTATTGATGAATTATGATTATCCAGGAAATGTACGGGAGCTTGCCAATATAATTGAACGAGCAGTAGCTTTGTGCGAAGGGGTCAAAATCAATATTTCCGATTTACCCCAAGAATTGATGAAGGGAGCCTTCGATAAAACGATAGCGACGATGAGGATGAAGCAAGATCCCGATCAAATTTGCTTTTCCTTCGGACAATCTTTAAAGGATGTCGAAAAGAACATGATTCTGTTCACATTAGGGAAAACCAAAGGAAACCGCAAACAAGCGATAGAGATTTTGGGAATCAGCGAAAGAGGTCTTCGTGATAAACTGCGCAAAATAAAAGAAGAAAAGCGATAAAAGCGGCATTATTTGCCTTGCGGCAAAATTTGCAGGGCAAAACCGGTCTTTTTCGGCAATGTTTTCTTCAAAAAAAGCAAAAAACGTGTATGCTTAGGGACAATTAAAGTTGGCACGAATTTTGCTTCATATTTTATTGCTGCAGAAATCACGCAAGACTCTTTCCATTTTTGTAAGCGTTATCAGGGAAGAGGGGGATACCATGTTTCGGTCCATTTTGTTTGGCGCTTTGCTACTGATTATCCTTGTCAACGGAGGGGGTTGCAGTCTTGACGGTGCTGAGAAGAAAGCTAATGAACAGCAGGTAATTACCATAGCGACAGGCGGTACAACCGGACCTTACTTTGCGATTGCCAATGGTATTGCGGATATTTATAACGAAACGCTTCCTTTTATTACAACATCGATAAGATCTACAGGAGGCGGTGTTGACAACATCCAGCTGCTCACGCAGCGAAAAGTTGAAATGGGTTTGGTTATGGCTGATATCGCTTCATTCGCTTACGAAGGAAATAAAGAAATTCAAGGTTTGGAGAATGGAAGCAAACTGCGGGCGGTAGCCGCATTATATCCCAATTATGTTCATTTGATCACCCTTGACCCCTCATTGAAGGATGTTGGAGACTTAAAAGGGAAGAAAATTGGAATCGGTGACATTGGTTCGGGTACGGAGATCAATGCCAGAACAATCCTGAAAGCAAATGGCATCGACTATTCTCAAATTGAAGAACAATATTTGTCCTATCGGGAATCGGTGACTGAACTGAAAAATGGAGGCATTGACGCGGCTTTCTTGACATCAGGGCTTCCTAATGACATGGTGCTGCAATTAAGCGGTACGAATCGGGTATACTTCATACCGATCACTGATGATGCCATTTATTCCGTCGATTCAATCCCGGCCGGAACCTATGGAAACGAGAAGGACATCCCTACGGCGGTGATTACGAACTTGCTGCTTACACATCGGGATCTGCCGGATGAACTCGTTTTTCAGATGACCAAAGCCATTTTTGACAACATCGAACAACTGCAAAGCGTTCATCCTGCCGCGGAGCATATTCAACTCTCCAGCAGTCAACAAGGCTTAACCGTTCCGTTGCATCCCGGCGCCGAAAAATATTATCGTCAACTTGGTATACTCCATTGACTGCAGCAATCACATTCAGGGGGTATATAAAATGAAGAAAGTGTTCAGTTCAATTCTGGCATTGGTATTGACGATTTCCTTGGTTGCTTGCAGTTCAGAGAAAGAGGCGGCTAGCGGAGCCGCTGACCCGAGTGTTGAAAACAAAGAAGCTGCAAGCAATGAAAAAGTTAGCGAAGCTAAAGTCGAGCCGGTAAAGATTGTTTTCGGAACTGGGGGGACCTCCGGCGTTTATTATCCGATTGGCGGGGCGTTAAAAACAGTCTTCGAAGCGAGCGAATGGATCAAAAGCGTCACTGTGGAAGCCACCGGCGCTTCGGTCAAAAATATTCAGAACATCAATGAGGGGCTCAACCAAATTGCCATTGTGATGAGCGATGTCGCCTACGATGCGGTAACCGGAACAGGCAATTTCGAGGGTAATAAAATAGACGTTCAGTCGCTTGCCGGATTGTATCCAAACGTTGTTCAGTTGGTAGCTACCAAAGCGAGCGGCATCAAGACAGTCGCTGATCTGAAAGGCAAACGTGTCGGTGTCGGTCAAGTCGGCTCCGGTGTAGAAGCAAGCGCGAAGGTTGTCTTCGGGGCAGCGGGTATGACTTATGATGACTTGGAGCAAGTAACTCATACAGGTTATGCAGACAGCGTAGAAGCGATGAAAAATAGCAATCTGGATGCGGCTTTCTTCACTTCGGGTGTTCCCAACAGCAATATTTCAGATATCCAGCTGTCGATGGAAATCGTCTTTGTACCGATTGACGGTGAAATTGCGCAAAATGTAAAGGATGCATTTCCTTTTTATCAAAGTTACGTCGTTCCTGCCGGCGATACGGCAAGATATAATTTAAATGAATCTTTAAATACGGTTGCGATCAAGAATATGCTCGTGGTAAGTCCTGGACTGAATGAAGAGGTTGTCTATGAGATGACGAAACGATTTTATGATTATTTAGGGACAGACACTGTTTCCGTCGGCGCCCTAAAGGAATTTGATCGGAACGATATGGGGAATGGTCTGGTTGCACCGCTTCATCCGGGTGCGAAAAAGTTCTATGAAGAAAAGGGACTCTTAAAATAATCGGAAGGGAGGGTATCCTGCGGATACCCTCTTCATAAAAAAATATGAGAAAAAAGATAATTGTCCTATTCATTCTTCTTCTGACGTTAGCTGCTGCGTTCATGCACTCCATTTCTTTTCTCACTATAAGAAGCAACGAGCAACTGGTATGGATGTTCCCCGTAACCGATCATTCCACTTTTTCACTTCGCTGGGTGCACTCCGTTGAGCAAGAAGAATGGGAAGAATTTTTCAGGATTACAGATCATTCCATTTATGTGGATTCCACAAGATTCAAAACTTTCGGGGCGGGTGTTCCAAATCAAGCGGGCAAAGCTTCCTATCTAAAAAACGGATGGCTCTATATGGTGGGAATCGATAGAAAAATTGATGATTTGCATGTCAGAGCCGGATCCACAACAAATCATCGTCTTTATATGAAGGGTAAGGTTTATACACTATCCGTTGAAGATGAACAAAAACCTTATCATTTCATGATTGAGAATATTCCCATTTATCGTTATCTCACACATCTTCTTCTGACTAAATTCCAGAGGTGATACGCATGTCCGATTCTAAGGAAATTCTCGAAAAATACGATCGGGAATCGGTTACCAGATCGTCTATAGCAAGACCGATTGCATTATGGATCGCTGTATTTGCTGTGGGACTGTCGTTATTTCATTTATACACTTCATTTATGGGACCGTTGGTGAATATCAAGCAGAGATCGATTCATCTCTATGTCCTGCTGATGATTGCTTTTGTTCTATATCCGCTTACCAAAAAGTCCGATCGATCCCGTCTGCCGCTGTACGACATCTTCTTGGCTTTGATTTCATTGGGAATCGGGATGTATATGCTTGCTACAACCAATCGAATCGTTCTGACTGGCGGGAATATCAATACGATGGACTTCTATGTCGGGATTGTGGCCATTCTTTTGGTGATCGAAGCGACACGCAGGTTAACGGGATGGGGGTTGCCGCTGTTGGCCTTATCCTTTCTGATCTATGGTTTTTATGTGAAGCTGTCGATATATCCCGAATTGTCGATGCCAATCGTATACAACGTCACCAAGTCGATTGTTTCACATCTGGTATTTATTACCGAAGGCATGCTGGGAACCGCAATCGGAGTGTCAGCCAGCTACATCATTTTGTTTATCTTATTTGGCGCGTTCTTGGGAAAGTCGGGGATGGGGCAGTTGTTTAACGATCTGGCGCTTGCCATCTCCGGTCATACCAAAGGCGGACCTGCCAAGGTTGCGGTCATAGCCAGCGGATTTCTCGGTTCGATCAATGGAGCTGCCGTGGCCAATGTCGTTACGACCGGCGCTTTTACCATTCCGTTAATGAAAAAGATCGGCTACCATAAAAATTTTGCCGGAGCCGTGGAATCTGCGGCCAGTGTAGGGGGGCAAATTTTACCTCCGATCATGGGAGCGGCCGCTTTTATCATGGCGGAAAATCTCAGGATCCCTTACACGAATATTATACTGGCGGCCATTATCCCGGCGCTGCTGTTTTATTTGGGAGTGTTGCTGCAGGTACATTTTAGAGCTTCAAAAAGAAATTTAACGGGACTGAAGAAAAGCGAGCTGCCTTCCATAAAAGAAGTGCTGGCGCAAAGAGGCCATTTGCTGATTCCGATGGCTATTCTGATTTATCTTTTATTTGCAGGAAAGACACCGCTATTTGCCGCCTTCTGGTCAATTATGGCTACGATCATCATTTCCGGAACGAGACGAATGCTGGTCGTCATCATTCCCTTACTCGTGTACGCTATTTTTCAAAAACAGATTGTTTCCTTGCTTAGCGGCAGTGTGAATATACCGCATGTTCGCTCCGACTGGTGGCTGTTGGCGATCATTTTGTTATTACCCTTGGGTATTAATTTGTTAAGGAAGCGGCTGAACATTACTTCTACTGAAGAAATGGACCTTAAGGATTGCAAGGATGCGCTTGAACAGGGAGCAAAAACATCCATATCGGTTGCATTGGCATGTGCGGCCGTTGGTATTGTCGTAGGTATTGCAACATTAACCGGAGTCGCTTTGGATGTAGCCAACAGTATCGCTGCTCTTGGTCAGAACGTTTCGTCCCCGTTGCTCCAATTAATCATCACCTTGTTCTTTACCATGATTGCATCCATTGTGCTCGGAATGGGACTGCCGAGTATTCCGACTTACATTATCACCAGTACGATGGCGGCGCCGATTTTGTTATCGACTCCATTATTCGTGGAGCTGGCAGGCTCCAATGAGAATGCGATATTCATTGCCCATATGTTCGTGTTTTACTTCGGAATATTCGCCAATATCACACCTCCGGTAGCTTTGGCAGCCTTTGCGGGTGCGGGGATTAGCGGTGGCGACCCGAATAAAACCGGGTTTCAGGCGATGAAACTGGCGATGGCCGGTTTTATTGTTCCGTTCATGTTCGTCTTCGCGCCTGGTATGCTC
>CAZESH010000236.1:0-7044 GCA_964514665.1 uncultured Caryophanales bacterium | reverse complement strand
GTCCGCGGGCGTGCAGCTTTTGCGTGCTGATGCCGATCTCGGCGCCGTACCCGAACTCGAAGCCGTCGGTGAAACGGGTGGAAGCATTGTGATACACCGCCGCCGCATCGACTTCGCGCAAGAACCGTTCCGCCCGCACTTTATTTTCGGTAACGATGCATTCCGAATGCATTGTGCCGTACTCACGAATATGCAGTAGCGCCTGATCCAAATCTTCAACGACTCTGACGTTTAAAATATAATCGTTGTATTCGGTGGCAAAGTCTGCTGCGGAGGCCGCTTTCAGGTCCTGCACCAGCGCCCTGGCCCGTTCGCAGCCTCTCAACTCCACACCTTGCTCGCGGAACATGCCGGCCAGCTCGGGAAGATGGTGCCGGGCGTAATCCTCGTGGACAAGCAGTGTTTCCATGGCGTTGCAGACGGAAGGACGCTGCACTTTGGCATTCAGTGCGATCGCTGTCGCCATCGCTGCTTCGGCATCCTTGTCGATATAAGTGTGGCAGATGCCGGCTCCGGTTTCAATTACCGGCACGGTGGCGTTCTGCACGACATTCTGGATTAATGAATGTCCGCCGCGGGGAATCACAACGTCGACCAAACCGTTTAATTTCAGCATTTCATCCACGGAGGAACGATCGGGATTGTCGATCATTTGCAGCGCATCCGCGGGGATGGCCGAGCGGCGCAGCGCATTGTGCAGCACTTCGACAATTTTGCGGTTGGAGCGAAGCGCCGACGATCCGCCGCGGAGCAGTACGGCATTGCCTGTTTTCAGGCATAATCCGGCAGCATCCACGGTCACATTCGGACGCGCTTCATAGATGATGCCGATCACTCCGATCGGGACGCGCTGCTTTTGAATCAACAGCCCGTTCGGACGTTGGATGACCTCCAACACGTCTCCCACCGGATCGGTCAAAGCTGCGATCTGCCGCAGTCCGGTGGCCATCGCTTCGATCCGCGCTTCATTCAGCTCAAGGCGGTCGAGCAGGGAAGCGCTCAATCCGGTCTGCCGGCCGTTGAATAAATCTTCCTTATTGGCGTCGATTATTGACTGGCGCTCGCTGATTAACGCTTCCGCCATCAGCAGCAGCGCCTTGTTTTTCTCGTCGCTTGTCAATCCGCCCAGCACGGGCGTTGTTTTCTTGGCAAGCTCCGCTTTTGTTCTGACTTCACTGACTTCTTTCATTCTTGGCATCTTGGCAGCCTCCTTGCAATGGTTTTGTTATCGGTCATTCGTCTAATCCTTAAGCGCTACCCACTCGTCGCGGTGAATCACCTCGAGGCGCTGGACATCCACCCTTTTTTCCACTTCTCCCGAAGAGAGGCCGGCGACGGCGCGGATTTGCCAAGAGGTATAATTGATCACGCCGCGTCCGATCGTGATTCCGTCCGGATTTTTGACTTCAACGACATCACCGGGAACAAATTCTCCCCGCACCTCGCTGACGCCTGCGGGAAGCAGGCTTTTGCCCGCAGACAGCAGCGCCGTTTCGGCGCCCCGATCAACGATGAGCGTACCCTGGATTTGGGAGAGAAACCCGACCCAGTGCTTTTTCATGGACAGGGTATGAAGCTGTGTGCCGAAATAGGTGCCTTTTCCCCGGCCGTTCACCGCGCTATTCAAGTCCATCGGATCGTCGGCTTTGCCGATAAATACGGGAACGCCGCCGCGTACGGCAATACGCGCCGCTTCAATCTTCGAGCGCATGCCGCCCGTGCCCACCGCGCTGCCCGCACCGCCGGCAATGCGCATGATCTCAGAATCGATTTGATCGACGCGGTCGATTCTTTTGGCACTTGCATCTTTGCGCGGATCGGCCGTATAAAGACCGTCCGTATCGGTAATGATCAAAAGCTGATGGGCTTTGACCAAATTGGCGGCAAGCGCCGAAAGCGAATCATTGTCGCCGAATTTCAGCTCGTCGACGGATACCGTGTCGTTTTCATTAATGATCGGTATCACCCTGTGCTGCAGCAGCTCTTCGATAGTCATCAAAGCGTTGTGTACACGCCTGCGGTTGGAGAAATCCGAGCGTGTCAGCAAAATTTGCGCCGCAGTTCTGCCGTATAAGGCCAATGCTTCCTGGTAGGCCTGCATGAGCAGCGCTTGACCGACCGATGCGGCGGCCTGTTTCTCGTGCAGCGCCTTCGGGCGCTGCCGGTAACCGATCGCCTTGAAGCCTGCCGCAACGGCTCCGGAAGTGACAAGCAAAATCTGCATGTCCTGATTCTGCAGTTCAACGATTTCTTTGGCAAAATATTCGATGTTGCGCCGATTTAATCCGCCTTCCTGCGATGTCAGCGAACTGCTTCCAATTTTCACGATAATGCGCTGCTGCATGGGCTGACACCTCCGAAAATGAAATGGTGAATAAACGTAAAAAAGCTTCCGTCCTGTTAAAGGACGAAAGCATGGCTTCCGCGGTACCACCTTATTTGATGAAAATCTGATTCATCCGACTTTTGCCCTGGTAACAGGAGGGGGACTGTCCAACTCGTCGTTGGCCGTTCAGGGGCGGGTTCAAAAGCATGGACGGTAAATTTTCTCAGCCGGGAAATTTACTCTCTGAACGTCTGTACAGCTTTCTACTGATCCCATCATTACGTTTTTATTTTAGAATATCACGGGCATAAGGGTTTGTAAAGCCGACAAGGGTCCTGTCCGCTGCGAAAGCGGCGGCGGGCTGGGCCGATTGCTCCTGTTGCGCAATATGTTTTTGTACTGGTATGCGGCAACTTCAAATGTTAGAATATAATAGTTAATTTAGGGAGGCATCTACATAACGGAGCTTTCAAGTATGGATGCATTAAAGGAGGAATCGGTTCGATGAATATTGTACCCGAAGAAGCTGCCAGAGTAATGCCGCAGCTTATGCAAGATTTCGTTTGCACCATGGCGCAGAAGGCGGGAATGCCGAAAGAGAAGGCGGACTTTCTCGCTGGATTGCTGGTTAAGAACGATCTTAGGGGTGTCTTCAGCCATGGTTCCAGACAAATTGCCACTTATGCCCGCATCATGCGGGACGGTTTGATCAATCCTACTGCTGAAGTCCGCATCGTTAATGAATCTCCGACGACGCTGCTTGTTGATGGTGACGGAGGTTTGGGCTATTTTCCTGCACATCGGGCGGCATCCGAGCTGGTGGATCGCGCCCGCAAGAACGGTATTGCCGTGGCGGTGACGCGCAATCACGGACATTTCGGAGCGGCAGGAATCTATTCCCGGCTATTGGCAGAACATGACCTGATTGCTTATGTCACCTCCGGGCACCAGTTATCTCTAAGTCCGGACCAATCCATTATGCGTGCGGCCGGCGGCTCGCCCATGTCGTTTGCAGTACCTACCGGCAAAGAGCCTTCCATGATTCTTGATTTTGGTGCCATGCATGACCTGTATGAAGATTCCCCCCATGTACCGGAGCTTTTTAAATTGGCGCCGGGACTTGTATTTCGTAATATGGGATTGGGATTCATGTGTCAGGCATTAGGCGGTTTCTTGGCAGGTGTGCCGGTGGAAGAAGAACGGGCCATTCGGCAGTTTCAAGGTGCCAATCAGGGATCGCTGATTGTAGCGCTGGACATCTCCCGTTTCTTTAAGCTCGATGACTTTAAGCAGGAGATGGATGCCTACATACAGTTGAGCGGCCAGATGAAGCCGATGCCGGGGTGTGACCGTGCTACTCTCCCAGGCGTTCTTGAGTGGGAGCGCGAGCAAGATTGGCGTGTTTCAGGTATTCCTGTTGACCAGGATCATCGCGGGGTGCTGCAAAAAGCCGCTGAAGAGTTTGGAGTGGAATTGCCGTTTTAGAGGGATACAGGGATGTTGCCTTCTCGTATTAGACCTGGCACATCCCCGTTATTCAAAATCCGACAACTGGTCCCGTAATTGAGCACACGTCATACTCATTTTGTATACAGAAAGGAAAATCATGATGATTATTCAACCGAAAATCAGAGGTTTCATCTGCACTACGGCTCATCCGCTCGGCTGCGAGCGGCACGTAGCGGAACAAATCGAATATGTGAAAAGCAAGCCTGCCGTCAAAGGTCCGAAGAAGGTGCTGGTGATCGGAGCCTCTACCGGATACGGCCTGGCTTCGCGCATTGCCGCCGCTTTCGGTTCAGGCGCGCAAACGATCGGCGTGTTTTTTGAGCGTCCGGCAGCGGGCGACCGCACGGCAAGCGCTGGATGGTACAATACGGCCGCATTCACCAAAGCTTCGCTTGAAGCGGGATTGTACGCGGGAAATATAAATGGAGATGCTTTTTCCGATGAAATCAAGCAAAAAACCATTCAATTAATCAAGGAAAAGCTCGGCGAAGTGGATATGGTGGTATACAGCCTCGCCTCACCGCGCAGAACTCATCCGCAAACCGGGGAAGCTCTCACATCGGTGATCAAGCCTACCGGAAAGCCATTCACGAGCAAGACGGTCAATGCCAACAGCGGCGAGGTGACAGAGGTGACGATCGATTCCGCCACAGAGGAAGAAATTCGCCAGACAATTGCCGTCATGGGCGGCGAGGATTGGGAGATGTGGATCGAAGCGCTGCAGCAGGCCGGAGTGCTTGCCGACGGAGCCGTGACCGTAGCATATTCTTATATCGGCCCGGAGGTTACCCATGCGATTTACCGCGAAGGCACGATCGGCAAAGCGAAAGACGATTTGGAGGCCAAGGCGCACAAGCTGACGAAAAAGCTGGAGGAAAAGGGCGGCAGGGCTTTCGTTTCCGTGAACAAGGCGCTGGTCACGCAATCAAGCTCGGCAATCCCGGTTGTGCCGCTGTATATTTCCCTGCTGTATAAGGTAATGAAAGTGAAAGGGCTGCATGAAGGCTGCATAGAGCAGATGCACCGCTTGTTTGCCGATCGACTCTACAGCGGAGCGCCGACGGAAACGGATGAAAAAGGACGGATCCGCATTGACGATCTGGAGATGCTGCCGGAGGTGCAGCAGGAGGTCGATGCGCTGTGGAAGCAGGTCGATACCGCCAATTTGGCCGAGCTGTCCGATATTCAGGGCTACCGCGACGAGTTTGTCAAGCTGTTCGGCTTCGGGCTTCCCACTGTTGATTATCAAGCGGAGGTCGATCCGGCTCGTCCGATTGAGCAGTTGGCTGAATAAAAAACAAGATCCGGCTATCGCTGATGCGGTAGCTTTTTTCATCAATTAATTTTTTTTGGTTTTAGTGATCTGCTGCATGGAAAAATCAAAGCCTGCTTGCTATGATCTGTTTATGCGAAGGAATCATCGATGCGGGGAGGGACGGGAAATTGGACCATATACTTATTCTTTCAGACGATCTGACGGGAGCGGGCGACAGTGGAGTCCAGTTTGCCATGCAGGGAATCGTGACGACCGTATGCATGGATGAGCGCGATACAAGTCTGCTTGCTTTGTCCGATGCACAAAGAGCGGTTGTGATCGATACGGAAACAAGGGCACTTGATTCTGCTGAGGCTGTCGCCAAATTACGCGAGGTAATCGCAAATGTCGATCTGGCAAGCTGCGGCACCGTGTTCAAAAAAATAGATTCCACCCTGCGCGGCAATATCGCCGAGGAACTGCAGCCTTTGCTGGATACGGGGATGTTCGAAGCGGCGATAGTGGCTCCCGCTTATCCTCGGAACGGGCGGGTTACGATCGGCGGGTACCATCTGGTACAAGCCCGGCTGCTTGAAGACAGCGAGCTTTCGCGGGATCCCAAATATCCGATGAAAATCTCGTATATACCCGATATTTTGCAGCAGCAGACGGATTCGCCGATCGGGCATATCGATATCCGTGCACTGCGAAGCGGCGAACTGGTGCGCCGTCTGGACGATCAGCTTGCCGCGGGAATCAGGATTATAACGGTAGACAGCGCGACCGATGCGGATTTGCAGCAAATTGTTGCAACGCTAATGGGAAGAAACGTGCTGTGGGTCGGATCGGCGGGATTGGCTTCGGCATTGGCCGGACAGCTGGCGAATGGGGATGCGTCGAAGCGCATGGAGCTTCCCGGCTCCGGTGCTGCGGCTCCCGTTCTAGTAGTTGCCGGCAGTTTGAGTGAAGTGACCCGCGGTCAAGTCGCCTATTTGCAAACAAGCGGATTTGAAACCGTCACGCTGGACCCTGTCGAGCTGCTGGCGGCGGACAACCGCTTGCCGCATTGGGAGCGGTCGACGGAACAGTCTTTGCAGATACTCGGCTCCCGGCAGGACCTCATTATCACAATCGATGCTTCCGAGTCTAAAAAACAGCAGGTTGCGGAGTTCGTACGGCAAAGCGGCGAATGGAGCATGCTCTCGGCAGGCAACCGGATCGCCGAACAGCTCGGGCGTTTCGCCGCCGCTGTGATTGCGCAAAGCGAGCTCTCCGGCATGGTGCTGACCGGCGGGGACATTGCTTTCAGCACCTGCAGGCAGCTCGGCATACGCTCGCTCGACATTATCGATCAGGTTGAGGAGGGCCTTCCATTGTGCAGACCGGCAGGAAGCGCTCCGTATTGGATCGTGACCAAAGCCGGTGCGTTCGGGAACGAGCAATCGCTGCTAAAGTCCGTACAAAAAATCAAGCAGCAATAAACCTATATGAGGAGTGAATCAGGATGCAAAAGCCGGTTATCGGCATTACCATGGGCGATGCTGCCGGAGTAGGTCCGGAAATTATCATGAAGGCTTTGGCGGACGAGCAGATTCAGCAAATTTGCAGACCGATCGTGATCGGCGATATCAAGAGCTTGCGACGTGTCGAGACATTTTTGCAAACCGGCATGAACATCGTGGAGATTGGCGGCGCGGATGACGCCGCCGAGGCCAAGCAAACGGTTTACTGCCTGCATATGAATCTGGTGCCGGAGGATCTGCCCTTCGGCGAAATTTCCGCCGTCAGCGGGAACGCTGCATTTCGTTTTTTGGAAAAAGCGATCGAGCTTGCCAAATCGGGACAGATCGATGCGATTTGCACCGCTCCGCTCAATAAGGAGGCGCTGCACAAAGGCGGCCATATTTATCCCGGCCATACGGAAATTCTCGCTGCTTTGACCGGATCCGAACAG
>CAZESH010000235.1:0-7053 GCA_964514665.1 uncultured Caryophanales bacterium | reverse complement strand
GTGCAGGGCATGCAGCTTGACAAGATGTTTTATAATGCGATCGCCTTTGCGCTGATTTTTTTCGCCGTCAAAATCGGGTTGTCGATTCTGGCCAATCTGTTCGATGTGCTGGCCAAAATACCGGGGATATCCTTTTTCAACAAATGGGGCGGAGCTCTGCTTGCCGCTCTGGAAGTATCCGTGATCGTGGTGATTGCCGTCGGGGTGATGAGCGCGATGCCCAGTCTGAAGGTGCAAAACCTGCTGAAAGATTCGGTCATGGTAACCTGGTTTATGCAGTATTATCCCGTCGTGATGGATACGCTGCGGGAATTGTGGAATAACAGCAAGATGGTTTGAAGTGAATAAAGGAGGGGCTTGATTGCCATGACATTCCGCACGCGCTTGCGCAACGTGGGAATTCTGGCACATGTCGATGCCGGAAAGACGACGGTTACGGAGCAAATGCTTTATCTGGGAGGCGCAGTTCAAACCCCCGGGCGAGTGGATAACGGAACTGCCTTTACCGATTTCTTGGAGGTTGAGAAGGAACGCGGCATTTCCGTGCGGGCAGCAACAACAGAGCTGCACTGGAAGGACTGCCGGATTAATTTGATCGATACCCCGGGGCATGTCGATTTTTCCTCGGAGGTGGAACGTTCGCTCCGTGTACTGGACGGGGCGATTCTTGTTGTATCTGCCGCAGAAGGCGTACAGCCCCATACCGAGACGCTGTGGCAGGCGCTGCGTGCAATGCGTGTTCCCACCTTGATTTTCGTGAACAAAATGGACCGCATCGGTGCTTCGCAGGATAAGGCGGTCGCCGATATTCAAAAGCAGCTCTCTCCGTTCGCCGCGGCGATTCAGCAGGTGGCGGGGGCAGAAGGAGCTTTTACGGGCGTGCGTCATTTTCTGGAAAGCGACGAGCTGCTGGAAAAGCTTGCCGACGCCGACGAACGGCTGCTTGAAAAATTCGTCGCCGGCGCAAGCTTCTCCGTGCAGGAGCTGGAGCATGAGGTTGCAAGGCTGACGCGCAGCAGCAAGCTTTTTCCCGTTTGCTTCGGATCGGCGTTGAAAGGCATCGGTGTTGCCGAACTGCTTGACGCCGTGATGCACTATCTGCCGGCGCCGGACGGAGATGAAGAGAAGCCGGTTTCCGGTCTGGTGTTCAAAATCGAGCGCGACAAAGCGATGGGGAAGATGGCTTATGTCCGGCTCTTTAACGGGAAAATCGAAAACCGCGACACACTGTTTAACGCGATGCGGAATGTGGAGGAAAAGGTGACGCAAATCCGCAAGGCGCATGCGCTTCACTACGAAGATACGGGAATGCTGCGAGCGGGAGACATCGGCGTCGTCTATGGCCTTCAGGCCGCGTGCATCGGAGACGTGATCGGGGACGGAAGAGATATTCCGGCTGCGCATCATATGGCGGTTCCGCTGCTCACGGTGCAGGTGACGGCGAAGGAGGAAAGCGACTATCCGGCATTGGCTGCGGCTTTGCACGAGCTGTCGGAGGAAGACCCGTTGCTTGATCTGCAGTGGCTGCAGAACGAGCGGGAAATGCATGTGAAGATTATGGGTGCAATCCAGATTGAAGTGCTGACGAGCATGCTTCGTTCGCGCTATCAGATTGAAGCGGAGTTCGGCCGTCCGTCGGTCATTTATAAAGAGACGCCTGCTGCGGCAGCAGAAGGCTACGTTTCTTATACGATGCCGAAGCCGTGCTGGGCGATATTGCGATTTTGGATTGAACCTGCGGAGCGTGGCAGCGGCATATCATACCGTTCGCTTGTCAGAACGGAGCATTTGCTGGAGCGCTATCAGAATGAAGTGGAGCGGCGCTTGCCTGAAGCCTTGAGTCAAGGCCTGTATGGATGGGAAGTGACCGATGCCAACATCACTTTGGTCGAAGGGGAGCATCACGTTTGGCACACGCATCCGCTTGATTTCGCCGTAGCCACGCCGATGGGCATAATGGACGGTTTGGCGCGGGCCGGCACGACGCTGCTTGAGCCGATTGCCGCTTTTCGGCTGACGGCTCCGGAGCACACCGGCGGCCGCTTGCTGAGCGAGCTTTCACAAATGCGGGCGGAGCTGGACAATCCGTTCGTGTCGGCGGAACGTATCGTCATCGAAGGCCGGGTGCCCGTGGCAAGCTCGCTTGATTTTCCCGTGCGCTTAAGCGCGCTGACAGCCGGATACGGCACATGGGCAGCCCGTTTTGACGGCTACAAACCTTGTCCCTTGGAGCTTGGAGCGGCAAGAAAAAGACGCGGCGTCAACCCCCTTGACCGCGCCAAATATATTCTCGGCGTTCGCAGCGCGCTTTAGCCGGTGACGATCAATTGGCCGTTGATGCCTTTTTTCTTCAGCGCGGCCAGCTTGACAATCGCTTCGGTTACCTGCCGCGGATCTTTGCCGGTGGCGTGCATTCCCGTTTTGATCGGTCCAGGATCAAACAGGTTGGCCAATATATTGCGCTCGCCTTCCTCGTCCGCGGTCGTGCGCGTCAGCGATTCAAGGGCGGCTTTGCTTGCCCCATAGGCGGCATACCCCCCGGCTCCGTTTAGCGACAATGAGGAGGTAATGTTGACGATTCTTCCGTACTGCTGCTTGCGCATATGGGGCAGGCAAGCTTTGGTCAGCAGGAACGGTCCGGTAACGTTGACGGCAAATTGATCGTTCCAGCTTTGCAGCGACGTCTCCTGCAGCAGTCCCGCTTCATATATCGCGGCATTGTTGATCAGCACGTCAATGCGACCGAAACGGCTGACGGCGGCATCGACCAGACGGGCTACATCCGCTTCTTCAGAAACATCGGCTCGTACGGTGAAAGCGGATGCACCTGCCGTCTCAAGTTCTTTCCGCACTCTGTCCAATTTGTCCTGCCGTCTTCCGCAAAGCACGAGCTGTGCGCCTTCCACGCCGCAATGAAGGGCAAGTGCCCGGCCTAATCCGCTGCCCGCGCCTGTAATCATAACAACCCTTTGCATCAATAATCCCACAATTCATACCTCCTTACTTGTAATTAAATCAAGTATAACAGGTTTTCGGGATTTAAGAAGACATAGGGTTTATCAAAGTTTCTTATGCCATTCATAAAGGACAAAAATAAAACCCGCCGGAAGGCGGGTTCATTCAAGGCTTTATTCGACAATCAGCTTGGAAACCATATTCAAGTGGCCGGATCCGCAAGGGACGTCGCATCTGATTTCGTAAGTTCCGGTTTTGTCGGGAATGATCACAGTGCTTAAATGGCTGCCGTGAAGCTCGACGCCTAATTCACTGATCAGCGCTCCGTGTACGCCTTGTTTTGATTCCAGAGTAATTCTGACGGGTTCGCCTTTTTTTGCATGATATTCCGGCTGATCGTAATGGAAATTACTGGCAATCAGCTTGATTTCCGATTTGGCCTGAACATTCGGATCCGTCACCTCGGTTGCGGCTCTTTCCTTGCTTCCGCAGGCGGAAAGCGCCAGGAGCATGGCTGCGGCTGTGATGATCGCAAAAAGCTTTTTCATTATTTTGTCCTCCGAATTTGAAATCGATAACCATATGTAATTAACAATATTTATCATATCAAATTTATTTTAAATTTAATCGGCAAATCAAGCCAAGGTTTGACAATCCTTTGACAATCGCCTTGGAACTGCATAAAAAAAGCCCATTCCTTATGGGAACGGGCACGAGCTGCGGGAATTACCGATCTATTTTGCTTCTTCCTTGTCCCGGTTTCTCCCTGCTTCAAAAGGAGTGGTGACAGGGATAAACAAATCGATAATCCCGATGACGAGAGCCGCCAAAATTGCACCGATCATGGTGACGTTGACTCCGCCCACAACGAACTGCGCGAGCCAAATAACGACGGCACTAACGATAAAACCTACAATCCCCCGGCCAAACGGCGTGATTCGTTTGCCGAATATTCCTTCGATCACCCAACCGGCCAGTGCGATAACCAAAGCAAGCAGCAAAGCACTCCAGAAACCACCTACGGAAAACTGTGGAACAATAAAACCAACAAACATCAGCACCAACGCTGATACGATAAATCGCACGACATGACCCAGAAAATTCATCTTTGCGGTGACCTCCTTTTTAAATTATTAGGATTCGCTGGCGATAATTAAATCGGTGCAACATCTAGTTTCCCCTCTGCATATTCGATTATCCTAGCCAACATCAGGCAGGCGATCCGTTTGTTCCATAGATTCCCCGCGGCGCTTTGGATATAATAGGAGGAGAAGCTTAAGCCGCACGAAGAGACATGGAGGAGGAACTGCAAAGTGAACGGAAAAATTTTATCCGTGATGGAGTTTGATAAAATCTTACATAGAATAGAAAGCTTTGCCTCGACATCCATGGGCAAATCACGGGCGGCGGCACTGCTCCCCAGTCCGGATCTGGAGGAGGTCAAACGGCGTTTGAAGGAAACCGACGAAGCCGCACAGGTTGTACGTTTAAAGGGCGGCGCATCCTTCGCGGGCATCCGTGACATCGGACCATCGGTCAAAAGAGCTGGCATCGGCGGAATGCTCAATGCCCAAGAGCTCTTGGATACAGCCAATACGATCGGTGGAGGACGCAAGCTTAAACGGTTTTTGCATAAGCTTCACGAGCATTCTCCGATTGCACTGCTGAGCGCGATGAGCGAGGGAATCGCCGAGCTGACGGAATTGGAGCAGTCCATCCGCAGCTGTATTGACGAGCAGGGCGAAGTAATGGACAGTGCAAGTCCGGAGCTGCAGCGAATCCGTTCCGAGCTGCGCAGCGGTGAAAACCGTGCGCGCGAGCGTCTGGAGCAAATGGTGCGCAGCCATTCCGTACAGAAGATGCTTCAGGAGCAGCTGATCACGATGCGCAACGATCGTTACGTGATCCCGGTCAAGCAGGAATACCGCGCCCAATTCGGCGGAATTATCCATGATCAGTCGGCCTCCGGCGCCACTTTGTTTATCGAGCCGGAATCGGTGGTTGTGCTGAACAACAAGCTGCGTGAGCTCAAGCTCAAGGAAGAAAGGGAAATCGAGAAGATTTTGTTCGCCCTTACCGCTGAAACGGCTGAAGCCGGCGAGGAATTGCTCGGCAATATCGGCGTGCTGGGAGAGCTTGATTTTATTTTTGCCAAGGCGGGTTATGCACACAGCATTCGAGCGACGCTGCCAATGATGAACGACCGCGGTTTTTTCAAGCTGAAAAAAGCCCGTCATCCGCTTATTAGCGGCAAAGCGGTGCCAACCGACGTTGAAATGGGCAACGGATTTTCCGCAATGATTATCACCGGTCCCAATACCGGCGGAAAAACCGTTACCTTGAAAACAATCGGCCTGCTGCATCTGATGGCGATGTCGGGACTTTTCGCGCCAGCGGAAGACGGCACGCAAATGTGCGTGTTCGACGGGATTTTCGCCGATATTGGCGATGAGCAGAGCATTGAACAAAATTTGAGCACATTTTCCAGTCATATGACCAACATGATCGGGATTTTAAAGGAAATTACGCCGAAAAGTCTCGTGCTTTTGGACGAATTGGGCGCCGGTACGGATCCGGCTGAGGGCTCAGCCCTGGCGATCGCCATTCTCGAGTATGTGCACAAAATGGAATGCCGGCTCGTGGCTACGACTCATTACAGTGAGTTGAAAGCTTACGCCTATGAGCGCAAAGGCATCATCAACGCCAGTATGGAATTCGATATCCAGTCGCTTATTCCGACTTATCGTTTGCTAGTAGGCATTCCCGGACGCAGCAACGCCTTTGCGATTGCCGAAAGGCTGGGACTTCCACGGGAAATCATCGACCTTGCGCGGGGACAAGTCCATGAGGATGATCTGCGCGTGGACAATATGATCGCTTCCCTGGAGGAAAACCGCCTGAGTGCCGAATCGGAACGAAGCACCGCGGAACAGCTGCGGCGGGAAGTGGAAAAGCTTCGCCAAAGCCTGGATGCGGAGAAAAGGCGCTTTGACGAGCAGCGTGAACAAATGCGCGAGCGGGCCGGCAAGCAGGCGGAGGAGATTGTGGCCAAAGCCAGACGCGAAGCGGAGGAGATTATTGCCGATTTGCGGAGGATGGCGATGGATGAAGCGGCCTCAATCAAGGAGCATAAGCTGATTGAAGCGCGAAAAAGGCTCGAGGAAGCACTCCCCGCACCGAAGGAACGGCGGAAGAGCGGCAAGTCCGCGAATCATCTCAAGCCGGGCGATGACGTGCTGATTCCACATCTGGGACAGAAGGGGTTTGTGACTGAGATAGCGGGCAACGAGCTTGTCGTACAGCTCGGAATCATGAAAATGAAAGTCAAGCGGAGTGAAATCGAACCGCTGGATGCTCCTGCAAAGCAGAAGCAGGTTCAGCAGGTAACGACTGTCAAACGCACAAGGGATGGCGATGTCAAGAGCGAGCTGGATTTGCGCGGCTCCAATTTGGAGGATTCGCTGCACGAGGTCGACCGCTTTTTGGATGAAGCTTTTCTGGCCAATCTCAATCAGGTTTACATTATCCACGGCAAAGGAACGGGCGTGCTGCGCAGCGGCGTACAAGATTATTTGCGGCGGAACAAGCACGTTAAAAATTACAGATTGGGCAATTTCGGCGAAGGCGGGACAGGGGTAACGGTTGTTGAATTGGGGTGATATCATTGATTGACGGGGTGAAGATCATGAATAGCGAGGTGGATCAAATGCTGGCCAATCCTTATTTGGAAACGATCGCTTTTTTTTCCGTGACGATTTTGGCTCTGATTGTGTTTTTGGCCGTTTTCGAGTTTGCGACCAAATATAAAAACTGGCAGGAAATCAAACGCGGCAATATGGCGGTTGCCATGGCCACAGGGGGTAAAATTTTCGGCATCAGCAACATTTTCCGCTTCGCCCTGCAGAACAACGATTCGATTTACCATGCTTTGATTTGGGCGTGCTTCGGATTTGTTCTGCTGCTGGCAGCCTATTTCATCTTTGAATTTCTCACTCCGATTTTTAAAATAGACGAAGAAATTCAAAACGACAACCGGGCGGTCGGTTTTATTGCCATGATCATTTCCATTTCGCCTTCTTATGTAATCGGGGCCAGCGG
>CAZESH010000234.1:0-7101 GCA_964514665.1 uncultured Caryophanales bacterium | reverse complement strand
TGCCGTAGCCACAGCTGCTTTCCGCAATGCTGCCAACGGCTCGGAAGCGGTCAAGCAATTGGAGCAAAAGGCCGGGCTTGCCATTCATATTTTATCCGGAGAAGAAGAAGCACGGTTGGGCTTTCTTGCTATCATCAACACCATCAATGTGAGTGACGGTTATATTATCGATATCGGCGGAGGAAGCACGGAAATCACCTTGTTCGAGGACCGCGCCATCGTCCGCTCCATTTCTTTTCCCTTTGGGGCGGTGAACACGGCCAAAGCATTCTCCGGAAGCGGTGCGAGCAGCGAGGAACAGCGAAACGGGATCAGTAAAATGGTGCGCGAGGCGCTGCGGCAGCATCCCTGGATCGCGAAAAAACCCGGGCTGCCATTAATCGGGCTTGGAGGCACGATGCGTACGATCAGTAAAATCGACCAGCGGCGTATTAAATATTCCTTGCCGCTTACACACAATTACGAATTTGCCGAAGAAACGGTAAACACCCTGTGCGACATGCTTCAGGGAATGAGCGGCGAAGAAAGGAAGCATGTCGACGGCTTAAGCAAGGACCGCGCCGACATTTTCCTGCCGGGGCTGATCATTTTGCAAAGCGTCTTCCAAACATGCCAAGCTTCTCATTATATTACCAGCGGTGTGGGTTTGCGCGACGGGTTGATGTTCAGCACCCTGTACCCGGATTCCCCAAAAACGGAAAATGTACTTGAGCACAATATTCGCAACCTCCTGTATTTGCACCCGTCCGTACCGATTCAGCATGTGGAGCAGGTGGATCGAATCGCGTCCAAGCTTTTCGACGATCTTGGCCGGGTCCATGGTTTTGCCGACCGTTTCAAGGACTTGCTGCATGCGGCAGCCTTGCTGTACCGAATCGGCACCTCGATTAATTATTACGACTATCACAAGCATACGTATTATTTAATTGCCCATTCCCGGATAGGCGGACTGACCCACAGGGAAATCCTCATGGTCGCGTTGATCGCCTCGTACAAAAACAAGAAGAGAACCCGAATGCTGATTCTCCAGCATAGGGATATTCTGACGAATACGGATTTTGAAAGCGTAGTTCTGCTCGGTTCCCTGCTGATTTTGGCAAAGACACTGGACCGCAGCGAGACCCAACCGGTCAGCTCGATAAAAGCGAGCAAACAAAAAGAGCGGCTGAATCTCTTCATCCGCTCAAAGCACTCCATGTCCATCGAACAACGGGAATTGGAAGAAATCGCTGCCGATTTCAAAAAAGAATGGGGTACCGTTCCTTTCCTTATAAATGACTCTTCTTCCAGTTGCTGATCTTCATCAATTCAAATTGACTGCGGATATAAGGCGGTTCATTGCCGACTTTGAGATAATTGCCCCCGGGCAAAAGCTGCCTTGCCTTCACATTGTCATGGAGGCTGATTTGCAACACATTGATCAGCATTTGTTGCAGCCGCGGATCCTTCACCGGGCACATCAGTTCCACACGCCTCGTCAAGTTCCGCGTCATCCAATCGGCGCTGGACAGCAAAATCTCCGGATTCCCCCCGTTTTCAAAATAGAAAATCCGCGAATGCTCCAAAAAACGGTCCACGATGCTGATCACTCTTATGTTTTCGCTGAGCCCTTTGATACCCGGACGCAAGCAGCAAACGCCGCGAATAATCAAATCGATTTGCACCCCGGCTTGCGAAGCCTTGTATAGTTCGTCCACCATCTGCTGGTTCGACAGCGAATTCATCTTGGCAATGATTTTCCCGCGTTTTCCTTCTTTAACCATATGGATTTCCCGCTTGATCTTATCGAACAGCTTGATCTGCAAATCTGTCGGCGCAACGGAAATCGCCTTCCAATCATGCGGAGACGAATACCCTGTGATTTCGTTGAACAATCCCGACGCGTCCTCGCCAATTTCCGGATCGGTCGTGAACAATCCGACATCCGTATACAGCTTTGCCGTACTGTCATTGTAGTTGCCCGTGCTGACATGCACATACCGCGTCAACTGCTGGTTTTCCTTACGGATGACTAGCAGCACTTTCGCATGCGTCTTTAAACCGACCAGTCCGTAAACCACATGGCATCCCGATTTTTCCAACTGCCTGGCCCAGGCAATGTTTTGTTCTTCATCAAATCTCGCCTTCAGCTCCACCACGACGGTGACCTGCTTGCCGGATTCGGCTGCAATCGCCAAAGAGCGGATCAAGCTTGAGTTTCCGCTCACACGATACAGCGTCATTTTGATCGCCAGCACCTGGGGATCCGTCGCCGCCTGATGCAAAAAATCGTTTACTGCGTCAAACGATTCGTAAGGGTGATGAATCAGCACATCGCGTTCGCGCAAAACGGCGAACAAATCAACCGATTCCCTGAATTCCATCGGATAAACCGGCTCGATCCGTGAATAACGCAAAAAATCCAGCCCCGACAGCGCAGATTCAAATTTCATAAAGAAGCTGAGGTCCAGCGGTCCGTCAATCATCACCACATTATCCGTAATATCGAACTCTTCCTTCAAAAGCTCGAGGGCAAACGGATCGATCCCTTTTTCCACTTCCAGCCTTACCGGCATTCCCCATTTTCGTTTGCGCAGCTCTTTTTCAATTTCATCGAGCAGATCCTCGGCCCCTTCCTCATTCAAGGTCAGGTCTGCATTGCGCGTAAGGCGGAAAGCATGAACGGAAATCGGCTTGTAGCCGCTGAACAAAGATTGGATATGCCGCTCGATGATCTGCTCCAAGAGAATGAATTCCCGCTTTCGGCTGTTCTGCCTGAGCGGCGCCTGCAGGAAGCGGGGAAGAATGGAAGGCACCTGCAGCAATGAAAAATAGGGTTCCTCTTCATCTCCGTTTCCTTCTTTTGTCAAAATAATCGCCAGATAAAGGCCTAGTGAATGGACCAATGGAAAAGGGCGGCTTTGATCGACAGCCATCGGCGTCAATACCGGAAAGATGATGTCGTGATAATACTGGTCCAGTTCCTTTTGTTGATTCCCGTTGAGCTCATCGTAATCGCAAAAATTAACGCCTTGCTTGGATAGTTCGCGTACAAGCTCACGATATACCTTATACTGCTCCAAAACCATTTTTGAGGTTTTTTTCATTACCCGTTTAAACAATCCTTTGGGCGTATAACCGGAGAAATCCGTTTTTCCCAGAGCAAGATTCACCTGCTCCTTGATGCCGGCCACCCTGACACTCATAAACTCGTCCAAATTACTGGAAAAGATCGATAAAAACTTCACCCGCTCCAAAAGCGGCGTTGATGGATCGCGAGCCTCTTCAAGTACACGTAAATCAAATTCAATCCAGCTTAAATCACGGTTGAAATATTTTGACTTTTCTCGCTGAACAGCATTGATATCTTTAATCAACCGTCATCCCTCGAATCCTGTCATTTTTTGCTTTATTATATCCTTCTTTTGTTAAAAGAGCATCAATTTTTACGAAAAAAGATATGAAAGCCGCCCGACTGGATGCGCTTCTGGATGAACGCCAAAATTCTCGCGGCGAACCACCCTCTGGATAGCGGGAAAATCAGCAGGAAACCAAGAAAATCGGTAACAAATCCAGGGGTCAAAAGCATCAGACCGCCTGCGAAAATGCAAATGCCGTCAAGAATCGAACGCGTGGGAATTTGTCCGGAAGCCATTTGAAATCTTGCATATTGCCATACCCGAAGCGCCTCTTTTTTGGCCATAAAAGCACCGACAAAACCGGTCAGCAGCACCAGCCCAAACGTAGGCAATGCCCCGATCCATTTTCCGACCGTGATCAGTCCCCATATTTCTACTGCGGGTATTAAAATAAACAAAAACACAATCAAACGAAACATCTGCTCACCTTCTGTTCCTTGCATCAATTTTGGCCATGCTTATTTTACCCTATGATTGAAAAAGAGCGCTCAGAATCTTCATCTGAAGCGCTCTTGATATTTTCCCATGTTTGGAGTTAATTCATGTGACGTAATTTCCCGGGATAAATCGCTCCCAATTCGGCATAAACGGTGATTTCGTTATAGCCTTTCAATATCTCCATCGCCCGTTCAACGCCCACTACAACCGGAATGCCCAGATTCAATCCGACAATCGCCGCATGCGAGGTAATGCCGCCGTTCTCGGTGATGACCGCAGCGGCCTTTTCAAATGCAGGCATATATTCTTTGTCCGTCGAGACCGTAACCAGGATCGAATCCCGCGTCACCTTGTCGATGGCTTCCTGCGGAGAACTGGCAATCACTACCTTGCCCGTCACATGCTGGCTCCCGATCCCTTGGCCTTTGGCTACCATTTCCCCGACATGATGCACCTTGATCAGGTTGGTTGTACCGGAACGGCCTATCGGAACGCCCGCCGTAATGACGACAACATCACCAAGGTTGACGCACCCGGTTTTCATTGCCCGGTCAACGGCCATATCGAACATTTCATCCGTCGTTCTGGCCTCCTCGCCCTTGACGGGCAGCACGCCCCATACGAGCGCCAATCTGCGGATCACTTGTTCAACCGGAGTTACGGCGATAATCGGAGCCTTGGGACGGTACTTGGAAACCATGCGTGCCGTATAGCCGCTTTCTGTCGCCGTAATGATCGCATTGGCATCAAGATCAAGCGCGGAATTGGCCACCGCCTGGCTGATCGCCTCGGTAACGGAGGTTTGCTGCGCAATGCTTTGACGTACCAGAATTTCCCTGTACTCCAGTGCGCCTTCCGTCCGCTCGGCTATCCGCGCCATCGTCTGCACGGATTCAATCGGATACCTTCCTGCCGCCGTTTCTCCGGACAGCATGATCGCATCCGTACCGTCAAATATCGCATTCGCCACATCGCTGGCTTCCGCCCTCGTCGGTCTGGGATTGCGCTGCATCGAGTCGAGCATTTGCGTCGCCGTGATGACAGGCTTTCCGGCCAGATTGCATTTTTCAATCATGCGCTTTTGCACAAGCGGAACCTCTTCAGCGGGAATTTCCACGCCAAGATCGCCACGGGCCACCATCAATCCGTCGGAAACCTCGAGAATTTCGTCAAGGTTATCGACGCCCTCCTGATTTTCGATCTTGGAGATGATATGAATGTGCGAGGCGTTATGACGTTCCAGAATTTCCCGGATTTCCAAGACATCGCTGGCTTTTCTGACAAAGGATGCGGCTATAAAATCAATACCCTGCTCGATTCCGAAGATAATATCGTTCTTGTCCTTTTCCGTTATGCCCGGCAGAGAGGTTTTGACCCCGGGCACATTAACGCCCTTTCTGCTTTTGATCGCTCCGCCGTTGACGATGCGGCAATCAATCTCGGTACCGCGTATTTCCAAAACCTGCAAGCCGATCAAACCGTCATCAATCAATATCGTGGATCCGACTTCAACATCCATCGGCAGGTCCTTGTAGGTAACGGAAAGGCGATTCGCATCTCCGAGAATTTCTTCTGTGGTCAGCGTAATATGCTGGTCCTGAATCAATTCGATGGGCTCTTCCTTCAGCTTGCCTGTGCGAATCTCGGGGCCTTTGGTATCGAGCAAAATCGCCACGGCCAACCCAAGCTCGCTGCGCGCTTGTTTGATATTGACGATCCGCCTGCCGTGCTCCTCAAAATCCCCGTGGGAAAAATTAAGCCTGGCCACATTCATTCCTGCCGTCATCAAATTCTTCAACATTTCCAAAGACTCGCTCGACGGTCCGATCGTACATACAATTTTTGTTTTACGCATGGGGTTCCTCCTACAGGTTTTTCTGCATGTTATGCAGCTTCCCTTTTATCCGAATGACAAGCAAGTTGCTATATATATTTTATAAGTTTTCCTTAATAAACGAGAAGCTGCCGATTTTTCTGAACCTGTTCATCCGGTCTTGGGCAAGCGCTTCTCCATCTAACTGCAAAAGCTCCTGCAAATGCCGGCTGATCGCATCCTTGACTTTTTCCGCCTGACTGGGAAAATCGCGGTGGGCTCCTCCCTTCGGCTCGGGAATCGCTTCCTCGACAATACCAAGCTCCAGCATGTCCTTGGAAGTGATTTTCATAGCTTCTGCGGCCCGGTCCGCCTGTGAAGCGTCCTTCCACAAGATTGCAGCAGCGCTGTTCGGCGATATGACGGAATAAATGGAATTCTCCAGCATCAGCACACGGTTTCCGACGCCAAGCGCCAGCGCGCCGCCGCTGCCGCCTTCTCCGATCACGACACAGACGACCGGAACGGTAAAAGCGGACATCTCCATCAGATTGCGGGCAACCGCCTCGGCAACGCCGCGCTCTTCCGCCGTATCGCCGGAATACGCTCCGGGCGTATCGATAAAAGTGATGATCGGCCGCTTGAATTTCTCGGCCTGCTTCATCAAACGCAGCGCTTTGCGAAAGCCTTCCGGATGGGCCATTCCGAAATGGCGGGCGAGGTTGTCCTTCGTATCTTTTCCTTTTTGGTGCCCCACAACCGTCACCGGAATATCATTGAGCTTGGCAATACCCCCGACTATCGCCAAATCGTCGCCAAAATGGCGGTCGCCGTGCAGCTCCATGAAATCGCTGAAGATCGCCTGGATGTAATCCAGCGTTTTCGGTCTCGACGGATGCCTTGCGATTTGCATGATTTGCGCAGCGCTGAGAGAAGTGTAAAGTTCGTCCTCCAGCTTTTGGTATCTCTGCTCCAGCTTGGCGATTTCATCGGAAAAGTCAATTTTCTTTTCATCCCCGAAGCTTTTTAATTCGGCGATTTTCGCCTTCAGCTCGGCAAGAGGCTGTTCAAACGGCAGATCAATGGACACCGGTCAAACCTCCTTTAACCATGTGCATATCCAATAACTTGATCAAAGTGCTGCGCATTTCCTTGCGGTGGACGACCATGTCCAATTGTCCGTTCTGAAGATTGAATTCCGCAGTCTGAAAGTTTTCCGGCAGCTTTTGCCGCATCGTCTGTTCAATCACGATTCTCCCGGCAAAGCCGAGGACCGCTCCCGGTTCCGCCAATATGTAGTCGCCCAGCATGGCGAAGCTTGCCGATACGCCGCCCAAGGTGGGATCGGTGATGACGGAAATAAACAAGCCGCCCTGTTGATCCAACTTGGCCAAAGCCGCGCTCGTCTTGGCCATCTGCATCAAGCTGAGAATGCTTTCCTGCATTCTGGCG
>CAZESH010000233.1:0-7187 GCA_964514665.1 uncultured Caryophanales bacterium | reverse complement strand
CGTCGGCAATATCCAGATCAATCAATTCGACATGGCCGGAATATACCCAGCGCTGCACATCCTTTACCTGTACATGAACCGCGACATTTTCCATGTGCTTGCCGTAAACGATTGCCGGCACCCTGCCTTCCTTCCGCAGTTTATGCAGACCTGCGCCTTTAAAAACCCATCTTCTTTCTGCTTTAAAACTCTGTCTCATTCTGACCTTCCTCCTTTTGTGATCAACGAATCCATCATTTTCGGCGTTCATTGCTAAGTCGGAAGCTGCTCATTTTGTTGAATTCCTATTGCTTATATTTTCTCCATTATAATCCAAAACCCCTCCGTTTACAAAACAAAGGGGTTTTCGCTTTTAATCCGAACAGGAAGCAGGAGCCGCTGACGTTCCTTTTTCCACGGATATTTTATCCGATACGGAATCGCGAATGACGGATATCACCATTTGCAGCAAATAATCTAGATCATCCTGGGTTTGCTTGAATTGGTTCACAATCGGAATACGGTCAAGCTCATCCTCCAATTGTCTCATTTCCGCTTCGATTTTCGCCACCATCTGCGGGTTTTCGAAAGATTCGAAAGCGACAATTTCCTTTTGCTTTTTCTTGATCGTGCTGATTAACGTTTGAATCTGTTTATTTTCCTGAATCATTTTTTCCGCTTGCTGGAACGTCTGCGCTTCATCCGAAGAAGATATCAAATTCGCCAGCTCATGGGCTTTCTGCATGATATCTTCCTTTACAACCAGATCGCGCAGCATATACTCTTCCATTGGTTTTGATGGAATACGGCATGCTTCTTCTGCCACTTTCAACACCCCTTAGCTTCTCGATAGATTATACGACTGCCGTTTTTTCCGAATCGACCATTTCTCCTTTAATGACCCAGGATTGGGATTCGTACACGCGCACATTAATAAAAGAACCGGTCAGTTGTTTCGGGCCTGCAAAATGGATCAGCTTGTTGCTTCTGGTTCTGCCGGAAAGCATTTCGGGATTGTTCTTGCTCTCTCCTTCAACCAGCACCTCCACGGTTGATCCGATCAATCTTTCATTGCTTTGGCGGCTTAGCTCGGTGATCCGTTCATTCAATCGTTGGAGGCGCGCCCTTTTCACTTCCGTCGGCACGTTGTCCTCCATCTTGGCAGCCGGTGTGCCTTCCCTTGGCGAATATATAAACGTATAAGCCGAATCGAAACCGACCTCTTCCACCAATGACAAGGTGTCCTCAAACTGCTCGTCGCTTTCTCCCGGGAAACCGACGATAATGTCGGTCGTCAGCACCACATCGGGAATCGCCTTTTTGATTTTGCGAACAAGCTCCAGATACGTTTCCCGCGAATACTTGCGGGACATTTTCTTCAGCACCTCATTATTCCCCGATTGTACGGGCAAATGAATATGCTCGACCAAATTTCCCTTTTTGGCCAGCACTTCGATCAGATGATCGTCAAAATCACGCGGATGCGAGGTGGTAAAGCGTATACGCGGAATATCGATTTTGCGCATATCGTCCATTAAATCTCCGAACGAGTACTCGATATCTTCAAAATCTTTGCCATAAGCATTAACATTCTGACCCAGCAGCGTAATTTCCTTAAAGCCTTGACGGGCTAATTCCCTTACCTCATCTATCACATCTTGGGGCCGTCTGCTCCGTTCTTTGCCGCGGGTATAGGGGACAATACAGTACGTACAAAATTTGTCGCAGCCGTACATGATATTGACCCATGCCTTCAAGCCTTCTCTTTTTTTCGGAAGGTTCTCGATAATATCGCCTTCCTTGGACCATACTTCAACAACCATTTCCTTGCTGTATATCGCTTCCTGCAGCAAATGGGGAAGCCGGTGTATATTGTGCGTTCCGAATATGATGTCAACGAATCCATGCTTTTGCAGGATCCGGTTGACCACGGATTCCTCCTGCGACATGCATCCGCAAACTCCCAACAGAAGTCCAGGCTTTTCAAGTTTCAAGGGCTTGAGATGCCCTAGTTCACCAAATACTTTATCTTCCGCGTTTTCGCGAATCGCGCATGTATTCAGCAGAATGACATCGGCCTGCAGCTTGTCTTCCGTTTCTGTATAGCCCATCTGTTCAAGCATGCCCTTCATCGTTTCCGTATCATGCTCATTCATTTGACAACCGTACGTACGGATCAAATAATGCTTGCCCTTGCCGAAGTCTTTCATCTCTTCGGGAATGTCGAAATGGTAATGAACACTGATCTCCTCTTTCCCCCGCTTTTTGGCGTCGGAAAGGGAGGGCGGCTGAAAATATATCGAAAAATCCTTTTCGGATTGTGCGGGGCCTTTCATGGCTACCTTCCTTTCTTTATGAAATATCGCTTTCTATGTGTGCTCGTTGCTTCATTATAGCACTGAAAGCTCGCATATTTCAAAAGAAAACATTTCTTGAAGGCTTCCGAACTAAGAAAGCGCGACAATATAACTTCCACTAAATTGTTGGCAAAAATCATTAACCCGTTGATATTTTGCCAACAAAAGTGGGAACTAATTTTGTCACGCGTCCTAACCGATAATTTCTGCCTGGTCGCCATTTTTTGCACCTGCAGCATTCGCTTCGTCCGTATCAATATGCATATCCAGCGCAAATTGCGCGGAAACTCTGGCGATAACTTCTTTAAATATAAGCGGGCGCTCTCCCTGGACCTTTACCTTCAGCAACTGTCCGTCCTTGATGTTCCAGCGCTCCGCGTCGGAAATGTGGAAATGAATGTGACGGGCAGCAACGATCACGCCCTCCTGCGTTTCTACCTCGCCCTTCGGTCCGATGATTTTAATCCCAGGTGTTCCGGCTGTGTTGCCGGATTGTCTTACCGGCGCATTTACGCCTAAAGCAAAAGCGTCGGTGCGCGAAATTTCCAGCTGCGTAGCGCCTCTGGCCGGCCCCAGAATACGCACCTTATCGAATTTTCCCTTTGTCCCGACAACTGCCACGGTTTCTTCCGCTGCAAACTGTCCCGGTTGGGACAGCGGCTTTAACACGTTCAATTCATACCCTTCTCCAAACAGGATTTCTATATGTTCTCTCGATAAATGAATATGTCGCGCTGAAACTCCGATCGGCACCAACATCATGCTTCCCACTCCATCTCTATTTAAAAATATGTACAAGCTGATGATACATTTAATTAAAGAAAGGGCATGTGAGATCGCTCACATGCCCCTATGGTTTGATTAAATAAACTCTTTGACCAGGCTGTTGAATTGTTCCTCTGTAAGCTTAACGTCCTGCTTGCTGAGCGGTTCTTCTTTGAAGCCGGGGATCAGCTCCTGATAGCTCTTCTTGACTTTGTCCTGATAGATCAGTCCGGTAATCATCCCGTTTGTTTCCATCAGCTTGGTCATGGCTTGAACCCGATTGGAAGAATCGTAATCCGGAGTTTCCTCCAAATCGATAATATGCTCTTTAAACCAATCATATGTGTTGATCTTGTTAAAGGTAACGCAAGGGCTGAATACGTTGATAACGGAAAAGCCTTTGTGTTTGATGCCCTCTTCGATCAAGTGTGTCAGCTGCTTCAAATTAGTGGAAAAGGATTGCGCCACGAAAGTTGCTCCGGCAGCAAGCGCCAGTTCCAGCGGAGCCAAAGCGGACTCGATTGAACCTAATGGCGTGCTCTTGGTCTTGAAGCCTTCCGAGCTCCGCGGTGACGTTTGGCCTTTGGTCAAGCCATAGATTTGATTGTCCATAACAATGTAAGTGACGTCAAGATTGCGGCGAATGGCATGAATCGTGTGCCCCATCCCGATGGCAAAGCCGTCTCCGTCGCCGCCGGAAGCCAGAACCGTCAAATCCCGGTTGGCCATTTTTACGCCTTGGGCTATTGGCAAGGAACGTCCGTGAATACCGTGAAATCCATAAGCGTTAATGTAACCGGAAATTCTTCCCGAGCAGCCGATTCCCGATACGATCGCAAGCTGTTCCGGTTCCAATCCTACGCTTGCTGCGGCTCTTTGGATGGCGGCTTGTACGGAGAAATCTCCGCATCCCGGGCACCAGTTCGGTTTGATATTGTTGCGAAAATCTTTAAATGTTGCCATCTCAATTCACCTCTTTGCAATGGTTATAAATTTCAGAAGGCAGGAACGGTGTCCCGTCGTATTTTAACAGGTGATCGATTTTCTCGGCATATCCGGCATTGAGCTTGATTAAAGAAGCCAATTGAGCGGTGGCGTTGTTCTCGACTACCACGATTTTCTTGGCTTTTTCCAGATAAGGCTTGATTTCTTGAACCGGGAACGGATGAATCAAACGCACCATCAATTGATTGGTTTTGATTCCGTCTTTGTCAAAGCGGGCTCTCGCTTCGTTGATCGTGCCTCCGGTAGAGCTCATGCCGATAATCAACAAATCCGGATTTTCGTGTGGAGCGTCTGCAATAATCGGATTCGTCACTTTGACCGTCTGCAGTTTTTTAAGCCGCTTATCCATCATCTTCTTGCGGTTTACCGCACTTTCGGACGGACGTCCTTCCTGATCGTGCTCCACACCCGTCACATGGTGAATTCCGTTCTTTTCTCCGGGAAATACGCGTGGAGAAATACCGTCTTCGCCAAACTCGTAACGTTTGAACAATTTATGTTCTTCAAGCGCCGGCAAATCGGAAACGATCCGTCCGCGTTCGATTTTGATTTGGTTAAAGTCCAATACTTCCGAGGTTTGCTTGCCCAAGGAAAGCTGCAGATCGGTCATCAGAATGACGGGCAACTGATATTGCTCGGCCAGATTGAAAGCTTCAATCGTATCGTAGAAGCATTCTTCGATGGAACTCGGAGCGAGCACGATCTTCGGAATTTCACCGTGCGTACCGTAAATCATCGCATTCAAATCGCTTTGCTCCTGCTTCGTCGGCAACCCCGTGCTGGGTCCCCCGCGCTGTGTATCGACAATAACGACCGGGGTTTCCGTGATGCCGGCAAGACCGATCGCTTCCATCATCAAAGACAAACCCGGCCCTGCGGAAGCGGTAAAAGCTCTCGCACCGCCGTAGTTGGCCCCGATTGCCATCGTAACCGCTGCGATTTCATCCTCGGTTTGGATAACAGACCCGCCAAATTTCGGCAGGTGTTTGGTCAAATATTCCATGATTTCCGAAGCAGGCGTAATCGGATAGGCCGACATGAAACGACAGCCGGCAGCGATCGCACCCAGAGCAATCGCTTCATTACCGATCATGAAAAGCTTTTGCTTTCCATCCGGCTGTTCAAGGCGAAATTCTTCCAAAGGTCCGCCCGCGGCATCAAGCACAAATTGTGCGCCCTTGCGTACAGCCTCGATATTCTTCTCGACGATGGCTGCGCCTTTGCGTCCGTATTCTTCTTCAACAGCTTTATTAAATACTTCAAGCGGCAATCCGAGCAGCGCCCAAGATGCGCCGGAAGCGGCCATGTTCTTGAATAACGACGTTCCGAGTTCTTCGGCGATAGCCGTAATCGGAACAGCGAATAATCGGGCATCGATGTGCTCGGGAACTTTCGGATCAAATTTCGCGTCCGCTATAATGACTCCACCCGGCCGCAGTTCATGAGCATTGAAATCAATGGTTTCCTGGTCGAATGCCACAAGAATGTCCAGATCATCGGAAATGGATCGAATCGGTTTTGTGCTGATGCGAATTTTGTTATTTGTATGCCCCCCCTTGATGCGGGAGGAAAAATGCCGATATCCGTAAAGATAATATCCGAGACGGTTCAAAGAGGTGGAAAAAATCCGGTCTGTGCTCTCCACTCCTTCCCCTTGCTGTCCTCCGATCTTCCAAGACAATTGACTGATCACTAAGTCCACTCCTTTAATTAAACAAAAAAATAATGGCAACTTATCCATTGTGCAAATTTTGTCACAAAACAATGAAATTTGAATGAAAAATTTAATTTCATTGATCCTAATAAATCTTATGACTACGGAAGGTAAAAAGCAAGGGGTTTCGGGAAATCATACGAATAGTAATTTTAGATTAAATTCATACGCATTTTCGATGAATGGAAAGCAAATAAATACACGGAACTATCGGTTTCGATCTCGCTCTGACGTGAGTCCGGTTAAACAGAAATCCTCCTCCGGACAATCCCCTAGTAATAGCATATCCATCTGTTCGCTTCTCAAAGCCGGTCAAGGCAAATTTTTTTCAAAAAAACGATACCAATTTTTATACATAAAACCCTTTACCTGTTCATCTGAATAGTAGCGCAGCAGTATATCGGTTAAGCGATACAGGTCTCCGGGATCATGCAAGCCTTCGATCCATTGGCTGATTCCGTCAAAATCCGAGCCGATGCCTAACTGCTTTTCTCCTCCAAGCGAACAGATTCTGTCGATATGAGGCAGCAGTTGGTGAATGGTCACGTTTTTTGAATCGGCTGTAAAATAGGGAACGAAGGTAATGCCGATGCATCCTTCCATTTGAATGATCGTTTGGATCTGCTCCTGACGCAAATTTCGCGGATGTTGACACACCTCGTATACATTGGAATGAGAAGCGATAAAAGGACGTTTGCAAAGCTCGGCCAGTTCCCAGAATCCTTTTTCATTAAGATGCGAAACATCGAGAATCACCTCCAGACGTTCGCATTCACGGATCAATTCGCGCCCTTTCACGGATAATCCCGCTTTTCTGGGTTCTTTCACTCCATCTGCCGCCCAATTTGCGTAATTCCAAGTCAGGCCCAAGCATCTCAAGCCGAGCTTTTGCAGCACGCGCAGATGATCAAGATCCCCTTCAAGCCCGCCTGCACCCTCAAGTGTCAACAATGCGCCGATTTGATTTGGCTGCAAATTTTGCAGGTCCGTTTTAGTGCGTATCATTTTCATTTCTTTATGAGAGACAATTTTTTCATAAAACAGATCAACCATTTTAAGCAGCCGGTCGAATTTTGGAGACTCCTCTTCCTCATCCAAAAACATTGCAAAGGCTTGGGCGATCGCTTCCGCTTTCTCTAACCGCGGCAAAGTAACTTCCAGTCCTTGTGTGGATTGAAACGAAAGTGACGGATCAGCCAACAGCTTGCTTAATGCATCGCAATGCGCATCAAATACTCTCATCTGCAGCAATCCTCCTCTAATGCCATCTTTCCCCATAAATCTATGAAAGATGCGTCTTGTTTAGAATACAACAGTAGGGTAAGACGAGGGATTACTCCCTCGGACTCCCCGTCAAACCGTGCATG
>CAZESH010000232.1:0-7240 GCA_964514665.1 uncultured Caryophanales bacterium | reverse complement strand
CTGTACAAGCTGGCTTGATCGAATGCCGTTTTATCATTCCACTTCAAGCTGCCGCGCGGCAAATCGATGGAAACTTCAAGATTTTGCCGGTGAGCGGCATCCGCCAACTGGCTGATAAACGCGGTGAAGCGGCTGCGGTCGCTTCCGGAAAGGCTTTCGAAATCGACGTTGATTCCGTCGGCGCCGATTTGCTTCAGTCGTGAGACCAATTTTTGAATGAATATCTTCTGTGCCGACGGATTGGCGAGAAAACGAGAAGTCAGCTGGCTGTCGAAGGAATTGTGCAGCAGCGGGTGCACCTCGATATTTTGTTCGTGCAGCCAGGCTACGGTTGCTGCATCGGATTTGTCTTCAAGCGTGCCGCTCCCGTCGCTCAATTGGAACCAGGTGGGAGCGTCCACATCGAGCCCCATCGTCTGCGACACTTGGGCTTTGATGGCCTCAGGCTTCGCATCCCCGTTCCAAGACCAATACATCAGCTTGCGCTTGTTGTCCCACAGCATTTCGTCGTCCAGCGTGCGAATCGAAGCGTTGCTGTATTTTACCGCGTATTTGAGCGCGGAGCCAAACATATTAAAGCGCTGAATGACGCGATTGCCCTGATACACTTGATAATAGGGAATATTTAGCCAGATTTTCCGTCCATTCGTGGAGATAACGGCATTCGGTTTTGTTTCGGCAAAGGCGATCGCTTCCGTCAAATGATGAAATTCCTGCACAAATTGCCCGTTTATCGCAATCTGGTAATTCTTTTTGTTGCGGTAGACGATTTCTCCGCTTTCGCTGTTCAGAATTTCTGCATTGAACTGCTGCGATGCGGCGCCGACCGCCTCCTTCAGCGAGGCATATTTCCAATCATCCTGGGTGTATCCCTCGATATACATCTGATAGATTTTCCCGCCGGCAGCGGCATTTTGCTTGTCCTGTTCGCTTAAGTTGTCCCATACCCACTTGTTCGTCCGCAGATCGATAATATGGGAGCGGGCCCATTTTTTCGCTTCCTTTTCGGCAGATTTCAAGCTGTCGAAGGAGCCCTTTTTAAGCAGCTTGTCGCCTTGATAGACCTGGAAATTGGCCTCTTTCGGATAATTGTTCCATACCCAGCCGGTCGTCTGCAGGTCCCTGACGCTGGCGTGATCCCACTTCTTGGCTTCCCGGATCGCTTCCTCAAGCGTTGCGAATTGCCAGGCAGGCAGTGTGTTATCATATTGATAGACGCGGTAGCGGGGGAAATTATCCCACAGCCATTTGCGGCTCTGAATTTCCTCCACATGGCTGTACGCCAATGTTTTGGCGTAGGCTACGGCCTTGTTTTTATCGGCGTATTCCATCACAATACGGTTAAACTGATAAACGCGGTATTTCGTCGTCAAATCCTTGGCTGAGGCGGAAGCCGCCGGCAGAAGATTGACCAGCATTGCAGCAATCAGTGTCAGCAGTGCAACGTGCTTGAAACCTTTAAACATGATTCGCCCTCTTTCAAATCTATTTACTCTATCAGACGATATGCGGAAGAAATAGTTGCGATGGAAAATACTAGAATCCATTGCGAGTTTGGGATGATATTCACTGAAGGCAGAGGGGGATTGTCGTTTCGGGTGAGTTTGTTTTCCGTTGCCAAAGGGAGGACTTGAGAGACCTAGAACCATGAATGTCGGAGACACTCCGCTTTAAGCAAATCATCGATGGTTCTTGGTCTGTCAGGTTCGGACTGGACAGTTGACGCATCCTCGCCGGAAAGCAGTCGAACCCGAAACGACAGTCCCCCTCTATTGCACACGCAGAAATAAGGAGATGGATCAACTTGAAACAATATCCGCAGGCTTATCTCGATTACTTAATCCAGTTTCATGCATACAGGGATTATTTTGAGTGCCACGAGATCATGGAGGGGAACTGGAAACAAGATGCGGACAGCGAGCGCTCGACCACATGGGCGGCTTTGATTCAGATCGCGGTGGCCGTTTACCACGAGCGCAGAGGAAATGCAGCCGGCGCGGTCAAAATGCTCAAAGCGGCGCTGCGCAACGCGCGGCAGGATGTGCTTGCACAGCTGGGGCTGGATGCCCCGCTTTTAATCGCCATGCTAAGGGACAGGCTGCAGCTATTGGAAGCGCGCAGAGAAGGCATGGACTGGAAGTTTACAGATCTCGACCTGCCGATCCAAGATGATGGCCTGCTGTGTTATTGCCGATTGCGCAGTGAAGCTTTGGGAACAAGCTGGTGCGCACCAAGCGACCCGGGCAGCCGGGAGCTGATCGATCGGCATAAGCTTCGCGACCGCTCCGATGTGATCGCCAAACGCCAACAAGAGCTGGACAAAAGAAATTCGCCATGCTGAAGACCGTGGAACGCGAAAGCTAGTCGATTGCGGCGAATGCTCGTTTTTTTGTTGAAGATTGGTTAAAATAACCTTATGATCGATGAAAGAATCCGTTTTTTGGCAAAGAAAGGAGCAATAAAATGAGCGAACAGCAAGTGCTGCATGAGCATTCCAAATTTCGTGCCCTTGTCGCAAAGATCAAGCATTACAGCGAGGCCGTTGAGCTGATGCAGTGGGATCTGCGCACCGGAGCACCGAAAAAAGGCGTAGAGGGGCGTTCACAGGTAATCGGGGAGCTTTCCACGGAAGTGTTCAAAATGTCGGTATCCGATGAAATGGGCGGATATATCGAGCGCTTTTCCCAGCCCGAAGCATTCGAGAAGCTCGAGCGGATCGATCAAAGACTGGTCGAGGAATGCAAAAAGGATTATGAACGCAGCAAAAAGCTGCCGGCGGAAAAATATCAGCAGTATGTCGTTTTGGTCTCGCAATCGGAATCGGTGTGGGAGGAAGCCAAGCACAATTCCGATTTTGCTTTGTTCCGCCCGTATTTGCAGAAAATCGTCCGCTTCAAGCAGGAGTTTCTGGAATATTGGGGCTATGAGGGCAACAAATACAACACGCTGCTTGATATCTATGAGCCGGGCATGACCGTGCCGCAGTTGGAACGGGTATTCGCGGCTGTCAAGGAAAAAACCGTGCCGCTTGTGGCGCAAATCCGCAATGCCGCGGATAAACCGGAAACCGGCTTCCTATATAAAGGATACGCCAAGGAGAAGCAGCGCGAATTCAGCGAATTTATTTTGCGGCAGATGGGCTATGATTTTGCCGCGGGCCGTTTGGATGAGAGCGTGCACCCATTTGCCACAGGGATCAACCCCGGAGATGTGCGGATCACCACCAATTTCAAGCCGAACGATCTGACCTTCGCTCTGTTCGGCACGATTCATGAGGGCGGACATGCGCTTTATGAGCAGAATATTTCCGACGAGCTGCGCGGCACGATTTTGTGCTCCGGCGCTTCGATGGGCATTCACGAATCGCAGTCGCGCTTCTGGGAGAACTTTATCGGCCTGAGCCGGCCTTTCTGGAAGCGGTATTTTGCCGATTTGGCGAAGCTGTTTCCGCAGGAGCTGGCAGGACGGGATGCGGAGGAATTCTACCGCGCCGTCAATGAAGCGGAGCCGGGTCTGATCCGCATTGAAGCTGACGAGCTGACTTATAATCTGCATATTATGGTGCGTTACGAGCTGGAAAAAGGACTTATTAACGACGAAATCAAGGTCGATGAGCTTCCCGGGGTTTGGAACGCCAAATATGCTGAATACTTGGGCGTTACACCTTCCAATGACAGCGAAGGCGTACTTCAGGATGTGCATTGGTCCGGCGGCGACTTCGGATATTTTCCTTCCTATGCGCTCGGCAATATGTATGCGGCTCAAATCATGCACACGCTGCAGCGGGAAATGCCGGATCTGGAGCAAAAGGTTGAACGCGGCGAGCTGGCGCCGATCAAGATGTGGCTGAGTGAGAAGATTTACCGCTTCGGCGCGCTCTTGACGCCTGCCGAAATCATTCAAAGCGTAACCGGTGAAGAGCTGAATCCGAGCTATCTGACCGACTATCTGGAACGGAAATTCAAAGGCATCTACAAGATATAAAACCTAAGGGTCTGTCCGACGAGGATAAAAGGATGAATATTTAAACAACATCGTGCAGTTGGTTTGAAAGATCGTATAAGCTTGCAGAGCTTGCGGATGTTCAAAGAAAGAGGGGAGGGTTCCGATTCGGTTTTTTTTGCTTTCCTTACAAAAGGGAGGACCTGAGAGACCTAGAACCATGAAATGTCGGAGAACTTCCCTTTATGCAAAATGCTTCGATGGTTCTTGGTCTGTCAGGTTCGGACTGGTCATACAGACACCCTTGTGGAAAGCAAGAGAACCCGAATCGGGACTCTCCCCTGCTTACTCCGTAATGTCCGCAAGCGTTAGCGTGCTAAATACTCAAAGCAACTTTCGCATAACAGGATTTAAATAAATATTCACTTAAATCTCTGCGTTGGACAGACTCCTAGCACATCAAGAAAGTCAAAATGAGGGATGGCTAATGGGGATTCGGGTGCTCAAGACAGCCGTCGCCGCGATTGCGGCGATCTATGCGGCCCAGTTTTTTTCATTGAACTTTGTCTTTTCCGCCGGTTTGTTGGCTGTTCTGGGTGTGGATGTGACGAGAAAAAGGAGTCTGATCAGCGCGGTGCAGCGCATCGGAGCTTCGATACTGGGGCTGCTGTTCGGTTCTCTGATCTTCTATTTGTTCGGTTTTTATCTATGGTCGATCGCGATTTTTATTCTGGTCGTTTATCCACTGCTCTCAAAGCTGAGGATGAAGGACGGTATCGTGACCGGCTCGGTCATTCTCTTTCATGTGTATCAGCTGCCCGAGCTATCCTTTCCTATCATGCTGAACGAAATCGCACTGCTGGCTGTCGGATTCGGATCGGCGACCTTGTTTAACATTATTTACATGCCGGGATCGGAAAACAAACTGAGAGACATTCGAAAGCGGGTAGAGGAGAGCTTTTCCACCATTTTCAGCCAAATGGCCACGCAGCTGCGGGATATTGACTATCTGTGGTTAGGCAGCGAGATCATCGAGGCCAATGCCGGTGTGACCGAAGGCTGCCGTTTGGCCGCTGCCACGCTGGAGAATGCCTTGTTCAGAACAGAGGATCACTGGACGCCTTATTTCCAAATGAGGCGCACCCAGCTCGATTCCATCCAGCGCATGCTGGCGTTGATGTCGCGCGTATACGAGAATTTGCCGCACTGCAGCATGGTGGCGGATCTGTTCGATGATTTGAGCCGGGATGTCAAGGAAGAGCACTATATGGGCAATGTGGAGAAAAAGCTGCTGCATTTGGAAGAGCAGTTTAAACGGATGGAGCTGCCGGCCAGCCGCAGCGAATTTGAGGTGAGATCCTCGATTTTTCAGCTTATTCTTGAATTAAAAGGATATTTGAAGATTTCCAAAGAGGTCAAGCAGAGCGTTTAAACCGCTTCCTATCAGCAAAAAAACCGGATGGCACCGGATTTTTTGCGTTTTTCAAGCTGTCGCAATAGAAGTTGCCCAAAGTTTTTGTCACTCTAGACGAATGCCCTGCATACAATTTAAGTGAATGATTCGATTGATTGTATGGAGGAGGTTGAGAGGATGTCAATTGCGGATAAAGATATGGAATTCAGAGAAATCATCACAAAAGCTGTAAGCGGCAAAGGTCGTAGTTTTTCCCAAACGAAGCATACCATTACTCCGCCCAATAAACCGTCAAGCATACTCGGCGCCTGGATTATTAACCATGAGTACGAAGCGAGCAGATCAGGCGACGGGATTGAAGTAATCGGTACTTACGATACCAACATTTGGTATTCCTACGACAAAAATTCGAAAACGGACGTTGCAAAGGAAACCATATCTTATGTTGAACTGGTTCCGCTGACTTATCTGGATCCCAAGTACAGGGCAGGTACGGAGGAAGTCACGGCTTTGGCCACACAGGAGCCGAACTGCGTGGAAGCCAACGTTTCTTCCTCGGGTGACAGCATAACCATTCGTGTCGAACGGGAATTCCAGGTGGAAATGATCGCTGAAACCAAAGTCTGTGTAGCCGTTGTCCCGGGAGGATGCGATGATTTTGAGGATAAGGACTTTGATTTTGCGGGCAGCGATGAAGATGACGACTATGAAGACCTTGATCCCGAATTGCTTGAAGATGATTTGAGTTAATGTGATGCAGTATGATATGCCGAAAACCCGTGCTTGGGCAGGGCGAATGCCTTTTTATCGTAAAAGCCGGGCTTTTTCGGTATGCAAGGGGGCGCGAAAGCCCTCTTGTTTGCTTTAAGATCCGCGGATCCGTATGGAAAAGAGGAGCTTGCATGGAAGCTTATGTTTGGTTTCGCCGTCGGGACGAGGCTGCCGCTATCGACAATCTTAACGTGATGCATGGCGAAAAGCTTCCCGCTGAGCTTCGCAGCCGGGTGATCATTCCTTGGGGGGAAGGCGTCCCGGTGCCGGATCATGCGGTCAGCCTGAATTCCCAGCAGGCTGTTCAAGCTTGCCTTGACCGTGAGGAAATGAGAGAACGCTTGGCGCTCAACGGTATTAGGTACATGCGCTCAAACCGCAAAAATCGCGGGAAAAGCAATTCTTTTCTGTTCATGAAAAGGTATGCGGTTCCTGTCTTTAATTTGCAAGCTTTGTCCGTTTTCGAAACCGGCGTTTCCGTTTCAACGGGGGAATCGGCCCGGGAAGGACTGCGTTCGGGGAATACCTACTTGCAATTGGCCGATTCCCGCATGCAAAGATGGCTGAACAAAATCGGCTCGCTGGCGCAGAAAGCGGTTCATGCATTGGACCTCGATTATGCGGTTGTCTCTATTGTCAGAGAAGCGGGCAGCCGCCTTTACGTTGCCGAGATTGATCCCTATCCGAGCCTGTCCGGCGGTATTGGACAATGCTTTGTCAAGGCGATGAACCGTTTTGACCGCGAGCTGAGGGCGGAAACGGGCGGACAGGAAGGCAGCCGGCAAGTGATGCTTGGCGCCGATTTGGAGCTGGTGCTGGTTGACGGTGACGGAGGGCTCGCACCGGCGGATCGTTTTTTCCCCCGCAGGGGGAAGCTGGGCTGCGATGCCGTTGTTTCGCAAAACGGCGGCATTTGGTTTCCGCTGGTGGAGCTGCGGCCCGCACCCGACAAGGATCCGCTGAAGCTGCTTGCCCGTATTCATCGTTTGCTGCGCAAGGCTTCCGAGCAAACGGATGCCGATCATTTGCACATGCTGGCCGGGGCCATGCCGATTGAAGGCTTGCCGCTCGGCGGGCATATTCATTTCAGCGGGGTCTGGGCCAACGTTTTCC
>CAZESH010000231.1:0-7248 GCA_964514665.1 uncultured Caryophanales bacterium | reverse complement strand
GGCCTGCCCATCAGCCCGGGGAAAAAGGTGATGGCCAGCGGCAGCATAAGATAATAGCACAGAAAGAAAATCGTTGCAGTCAGAATGAATCTTTTCTTCCGCTTTAATAATTTCCGATAATTCAAGCGGTTGGCTATCCGCTGTTCCTCCTCCATCCACGAACCCCCTCATTCTATTGAAAGCTATCAAAAAATGGATGTATATCCCCATCTTATCAATTCATGCTCAAATCTGAAAGAGGAATTATGAAGCCTGGCTGCGGCATGAAGGGAAGCGCCTAAGTGAATCCGATTTTATGCAGCAGGCGGAGCTGTCATAAAAATATAAAAGCTATGCAGGGATAAAGGCTGCTCTGCTTCAAGCATCCTTTTCCCGGCAAAGCTCTGACTTAGCAGATGATCAAACTTGCACATTTGCAAAATATTCCGCGCTTTCCACCATCGGCGTGCAATCCATATGATCTCCGCTGAGATTGATCTCGAAAATAAAGTCCTTGCCCAGCACAAACGGCTTTACCATCTTCCAGTCGATGCTGCCTTTGCCAAGCGGCAGCGAATCGTGAACCAGTCCCATGCTGTCGACGAGATGGTAGTAGCGGGCATATGGAGCAGTCCGCTCCAAGGTTTGGCGCAGCATGCCGTTATCTCCGCGAAAGCTGATAAAGGTATGGCTGACATCCACATTAAGCGGCAGCTCTAGCGGTTCAATCAAATCTTGGAACAAATAAGGGTTGGAATAGCTGAACAACCCCTCTATGGTATCCTCCCAAACGAAAACGTCCCGAGCGTAGGACAGCACATGACGAATTTCCTCGCGCAATCGAATGGTCCGTTCCCGGGATGCACTGCCGCTGCATTCCGAATGTGTATAATGAGCGTGAATCACGCATTTTGCCTGTTCTTCCACACAAATTTGAGCCAACAGCTCGGATGAATGCTGATAAAACCACCGCATTTCCGAATTGCCGCTCATTATGTCGAGATAGCTTCCTTGATATTTGGAAGGATGGTGCAAATAAGTTTTGATGCCTCTTGCATGCAGCTGGCGGATGCGATCGCGGATCGCTTCCGGCTGCTCGATCTCCGATTCGCTCAAAAAAAATTCGATGATCTCCGGATTGTACTGCAGACGGATATTCAGGCTGGCCTGATCGAGATTTCCCTTTAAGCGAATATAATTCATCGGCTTCACCCCTAACCTATTTTAACAGGAAAGGATCGTTGAGGGAAATCCGCTTTTTTAATCGGTCGGACAGCACGATGGCCTCCAGCACCCGTTGGTTGCGATAACCGTCCATGAAATCCGGCAAGCCGTCACCAGGGAAGCCTGACAGCAGTCGGGCAAAGTCCTCCCATTGCGTTCGTCTTACCTCGTTTGGAACACGCATGCGCTCTTCAACGATATCGCCCGTAACCTCATCGATGTGGATCCAGACCAGCTCATCCGGGCGGAGTGTGCTGGCGTGCAGCGTGCCATGATCCCCGAAAAGCGAAATTTCAAGCTGATTCCCCGACCCCAGCGCATTGCGGGTCGTATGGAAAATACCGGCGGCTCCATTCTCCATACGCGCTTGAAAGCCGGCGTAGTCATCCACTTCCACCTGCAGCATGTCATCGGAGGTCAGGCTTTTTCTTTCGCGGATGAGCGTTTCCAATTGCGCCGACAAGTTATCGAACGGACCGATCAGATAATGCGCCAAATCGATCATATGCGAGCCCAAATCACCCAGCGTGCCCGTCCCCGTCACCTTTTTATCGAATCGCCAAAGGAACGGACAGTTATAGGCCGCTGAGCCCCAGTCCTGCAGGTACTGAACCGAGAAGCTGCGCACTGCCCCGATCTTCCCCTCCTTCAACCACTTTCTGGAAAATCTGAAGGCAGGTGTATAGCGATAGCTGAAACCGATCATCGCGGGAATGCGGTTCATCTCATAAAGCGGCAGCAAATCCTGCGCTTCCCGATAAGTCATCGCAAACGGCTTTTCGGACAAAAACGGTTTCCCCGCCCGCAAGCAGCCTTTCATGATTTCCGCATGCACGACATTCGGGGTAATAGAAACAACCGCATCCACCTTGTCGTCCTCGATCAAACGGTTGAAGTCCGTAAACCGCTGTTCCGCTGGAATATCCAATTGTTCGCCGACTGCGGCGAGTGCGTCCGGGGATACATCGCAAATGGCCGATATCATCATTCCCGGCACCTGCTTCATTCCCTTGATGTGCGATTGAGCCATCCCGCCCAGGCCGATTAAACCAATTCTATATATAGACATTCTCTTACCTCCCGATGGATTGGCGAACCGTCTCAAGCGGCAGCACTCTGCCGTAAATGCCCTGCACGCCGGACGTTGGAACAGCCCACTTTACCGCGTTGGATATGACCTGAAGAATTTCCGGCTGATGATAGATCGGGAAAGTCTCGTGTCCGGGCCGGAAATAGAAAAGCTTCCCTTTGCCCCTGCGGTAACAACATCCGCTGCGGAACACCTCTCCGCCCTCAAACCATGAAATAAACACCAGCTCGTCCGGCGCGGGTATTTCGAATCGTTCCCCGTACATTTCCTCTTTCGGAATCTCGATATACTCGCCCAGTCCGCTGGCGATCGGATGTCCGTGCTCGATCACCCATAACCTTTCTTTTTCCCCGTCGTCCCGCCATTTCAAGGACCCGGTTTGCGTGCCAAGCAGGCTTCGAAAAATTTTGGAGCCATGACCGGAGTGAAGCACGATCAGCCCCATGCCGTCCAACACTCTGTTTTTTACCTTTTCCACGATCTCGTCTTTCACTTCTTCATGCGCCAAGTGCCCCCACCAGATCAGCACGTCCGTATTTTCCAGCGTTTCATCGCTTAATCCGTGCTCCGGTTCATCAAGCACCGCCGTCTTCACTTCAAAAGCTTCATTTTTGTTTAAATAACCTGCGATGGCTTGATGAATCCCCTCCGGATATAGACTCGCCACCTGAGCGTCTTCTCTTTCGTGCCGATATTCGTTCCATACCGTGACGTGAATAGCAGTCATGCGTAAAAACCTCCGTTCCATAATGTAAGAATGATCAAAAATTCATCCTCAGTATAAGCTGTGGTACAATAAACGGGAATGTTGGAATCAGACTCTTTTTGTACAATATCGACTTTTCGAGGAATGAGGAGGGGTTTTCTTGCTGGCCATCAACATGGAATATGTTGCAAACATACAGCTGATGGGGTTCGTTTCGTATAAGACGCCGTGGATTCATTTCAAAAGAAATACAAACGAGCATATCCTCTATCTGATCAAAAGCGGCGAGCTTCATATGCGCGAGAACGGAATTCCCCATGTATTAAAAAAGGGCGATATCCTGCTGCTCGAGCCGGACATGGACCATGAGGGCATCGAAAAACATTTTTGCGATTATTACTACATCCATTTCCTGCACCCGGACTTTAAACCGCAGTCCGTTGCAGACGTTCCGGCCCTGGCCAGGCGTGTTATCCTTGAAGAAGGCTCCCAAGAAGCTTTGCCGGACGGTGATATTTGCTATTTTCCAAAGCGTTTTACGCTAATTAATAAGACAAGCATGAATCAAACCTTTCACAGCTTGAATGAAATGCTTCAGCTTTATAGACGAAAGCATTTCAACCGCAGTCTGATCGCTTTGAAGTTTTCCGAACTATGTATCGAGATATCGCGCGAGCATTTATTGACGGAGCTGCGAAGGGATGACAGCAGAAACACAAAATCTTTTATGAAGGTGCATGCCATGCTCGATTACATCCATCAACATTATTCGCAAAAAATAACCGCTCGCGAAATCGAGCAGCAATTCGAATGCAATTACGATTATATCAACCGCATCTTCAACAAAGTAACCGGCCATACGATCACCCGGTACGTGAACAGGGTACGCATCAATCATGCCAAGGAATTGATAGAAGCCACGCATATGGGCATCGGCGAGATCGGTTACCTGGTCGGATTGAGTGATCCCTACTATTTCAGCAAGGTGTTTAAAAAATACGTAGGCGTCTCCCCCGTGCATTACTACAAAAAAATAAGAGAAGATTATTAGCAATCTTCTCTTAGCCTTGAACACATTCCTCAAGAGGAAACGGAAACCAATTCCAACGAGCTGACATAGGAAAGCCCGTGCGCCAGCGCCACGCCTTCATGCGTCAGTCTGCCTTCCATCGCGTTCAAACCTCGCCTAAGCGCCGGGTCCTGCAAGCATGAAGCCTTCACTCCGCTTGCGGCAATTTTCAACGCATAAGGCATCGTCACATTGGTCAAAGCGATCGTTGACGTTCTCGGCACTGCACCGGGCATGTTGGCGACGGCATAATGCAGTACACCGTAACGATCGTATACCGGCGCATCGTGTGTCGTGGTTTGATCGATGGTGGCGAATATCCCGCCTTGGTCAATCGCGATATCGACGATGACCGAACCCTTCGCCATCTGTCTCACCGTAGCTTCTTCGATCAGCTTCGGCGCTTTTGCGCCGGGAATCAGAACCGCACCGACAGCGAGGTCTGCGGCTATGACCGCTTCATGAAGGTTGGCCGGATTGGACATTAATGTCTGGATTCGTGCCCCGAACAAGGCCTCAAGTTCCCGCAGACGTGCGGGATTGCTGTCCAGAATCGTCACCTCCGCACCCAATCCGAGAGCCATGGCTGCCGCATTGGTGCCGACCACTCCACCTCCGATAATCGTAACTTTTCCCTTTTTCACTCCGGGAACCCCTCCGAGCAGGATTCCCTTCCCGCCCTTGGAACGCTCCAGCAGCTGCGCGCCGACCTGTACCGACATTCTTCCTGCAACCTCACTCATCGGAGTGAGCAATGGAAGCTGGCCGTTATCCAACTGAACCGTTTCATAAGCAATCGCCGTTATCTTCTTATCCAACAGAACCCGGGTAAGTTCAGGCTCCCTCGCCAAGTGAAGATAGGTGAACAGTATGGTTCCGCTTCGCATCCATTCATATTCTTCCTGAATCGGTTCTTTCACCTTCATCACCATTTCACAGTTCCAAGCCTCTTCCGGCCCCGCCACGATTACCGCTCCGCTCTGCAAGTACTCGGCATCCGCAAATCCCGAACCGATTCCCGCCCCCGTCTCGACAAAAACACGATGGCCGCAGCGAACCAAATCCTTTACTCCCGAGGGTGTCAAGGCCACTCTGGCTTCATTATTTTTAATTTCCTTCGGAACTCCGATTTCCACTCTTGTTCACCTCTCCTTGAAACTTATCATTTTTTTGATCAAATCATTCAATATGGAAGATATACTCACATATACGGCTGGGAATTCGGTTATTTCCAAAAAAAGAGTGCAATTTTGCAGGAATCAAAATGCTTTTACACGAATAATTGTAAGACATGATTTATTTGCGGGAGGTATTCTGACATGAGTGATGCCTTATTTGTAAAAGTTCGTGATATTATTCAACGTCCCTATTTCCGCAACGCTGAAATTATTGCAAGCGAAAAAGCTTTGGAACGTTTGGTCAAATGGGTTCACATTATGGAAGTGACTCGCGTCGGCCAGCTGCTGAACGGAAACGAATTGATTCTTTCCACAGGCATTGGCTGGCAGGATGTGGAGGACAAAGGCATTTCTTTCCTGAACCAGCTCATCGAACTCAACGCCGCCGGCTTATGCATAGAGCTCGGCACTTATACAACAACTCCTTCCGAACGTATGAGAGAGCTTGCCTTCCGTACGGACTTTCCGCTGATTCTGTTTCATGAAGAGGTCCGTTATGTCGACATCACCCGTGATTTGCACACATTCTTTATCAATCAGCATCATAAAATGATTTCGGATTTGGAATCACTGACCGCTCAGTTCAATCGTTTGCAGCTTTCCGGCAGGGGAATGTCGCCGCTGCTCCGGCTGCTGCAGGAAAAAACCCGAAAGCAGATTGCTTTCATTCCATCGGATGGAGATCCACTGCTGTATCCGTCGATATCCGGGCAAGCTAAGCAGCGGCTGCTGAATGAGCTAAAGCCGGAAAATGCCGCCGAATCGTCAAACCGCACCGCCAAACGCCCCATTCTTGTGATGAACCAAACCTTTGCCGAGCTTGTTGTCCATTCATCGGAGGAACTGAGCGAATATGATATATTGGCTTTGGATCGATGCGCAACAGCTGTCGCACAAGAAATGATGAGAACCATATATGTCGAAGAAAGAAGAAGATACAAGGATAATTTCTGGATCCAGGACTGGTTGAACGGCAAGCTCAAGGAAAAGGAAATTACCGATTTCATTCGTTCGATGAAGCCCGACATCAAGCTGGGGTCCATTGCCGTTTGTGTATTCGAGTTGGAGTTGAAAACAACTCATGCCTCCGAGTTCGAGACCGCTTTGATCCAAAGAATCATCCAGGCGCGCTCCATCGTCGAACAGTCCGGTTTCTTTCTCATTTCGGCGCTGCTCGACAAGCATTTGATGTTCATCCTCTTTGACCTGCAGCAGCGCAATTCATTGAGACTGCCGCTTTCGAAAGTCATCGAGCGTTTGAGAAAAACCGACAAGCCCAACGGACTTGCGCTATTTTCCGGTTTAGCGGGAGTCGGTCCCGTGCTGCAGGAGCTTTCTGCATTGAAAGACAGCTATGAAGCCGCCTGTGAAACAATCTCGATTCAAAAAACGATCGGACCGCTTCGTCAACCCTTTTACTCGGAGCTGTATGTGTACCGGATTATCGCCTATATGGAAAAAACCGGACAGCTCACCGTTTTTATCAACGATTATTTGGGCCCGGTGCTGCAATACGAAAGTAAAAATAATCACCATCTGTTGAAAACATTGAAAGTCTATTTACAACAGTTAGGCTTGAAAAAAGATACCGCAAAAGAGCTTTTTATCGTCCGCCAGACGCTGTATCACCGGCTTGCCCGAATTTCCGAGCTGCTGGGCAAGGATTTCATGTCTCCGGAAAAACGGCTCACGCTGGAATTGGCAATTTACGCATATGAATATCTTTACGGACCGCTTACTTAGCCAAACCGGATTTCCCCGATCCCTTGCCCATGCGGGCGATCAGGACGCCGCCGATATATTTGCGGGCATCTGCCGTCAGCAGCAAAAGCTCTTCAACAGCCGTTGCCACACCACCGGAGGACGGGCGTTCAAAACGGATTCGATCACCGCTTAGCTCTTCAGAAATATGCGTGATCCGATACCCCCCGGCAATCAGCTCGTCGATATTTTTCTTTTCCTGCAATTCCTGACGCAAAATAGTCATGGCTCTCCCTCTCAC
>CAZESH010000230.1:0-7280 GCA_964514665.1 uncultured Caryophanales bacterium | reverse complement strand
TGATGAAGATGCTGAGAAGATTACGACCGTGGGAGAAGTAGTGAATTACATAACGTCGCGCACGTAAGCATCAGACAAGTCCCGTTCGTTCATACCAACGGGACTCTTCCTCATAATATCTTTATTTTTTCATAAGGGTTAATCAAGCATGCTGTTTATATAGAGGTGGTCTAAATGAAGAATAGAGTCGTAGTTACCGGTATGGGCGTCATTACTTCGCTTGGCGCCGATTTGAATACATTTTGGGATAATCTGATGGCCGGCAAATCGGGAGTTTCGCGGGTCGAGGCATTCGATACAAGTGAATACCCCACGAAGATCGCCGCTTCCATTAAGGATTTTAATCCCGAGGATTATATGGATAGACGAGATGCCAAACGTATGGACAGATTTGTGCAATTTGCCGTGGCTGCAAGTAAAAATGCACTTCAGGATGCCAATCTGAACATCCGCGAATTGGAAGATCCGGAACGGGCGGGCGTATATGTCGGTTCCGGCATCGGAGGACTCGGCACTTGGGAGGATCAGCACAGCATTTTGTTGGATAAAGGCCCGAAAAGGGTAAGCCCTTTCTTCATCCCGATGATGATCGCCAATATGGCCTCCGGCCAAATTTCCATTTCTACAGGAGCCAAAGGCCCGAACAGCACGGCGGTCACCGCTTGTGCAACCGGGACGCATTCCATTGGCGATTCCTACAAGCTGATTCAAAGCGGCGAAGCGGATGTCATGATCTGCGGCGGCGCCGAGGCGACGATTCGCCCGACGGGCATGGCCGGATTCTGTGCGATGCGTGCGATGTCCACCCGCAATGATGAGCCCGAGAAAGCAAGCCGTCCCTTTGATGCGGACAGAGACGGTTTTGTGATGGGGGAAGGTGCGGGGATTCTTATTCTGGAATCTCTGGAGCATGCCCAAAAGCGCGGTGCGCGCATTTATGCCGAGATCATCGGATACGGCATGAGCGGAGATGCTTATCACATCACCGATCCGGATCCGGACGGAGCCGTTCGCTCTATGAAGCGGGCGATTAAAAGCGCAAACCTTTCAAATGAGCAGGTTGACTATATCAATGCCCATGGAACGTCCACCCCTCCAGGGGACAAATCGGAGACGATCGCAATCAAGAAGACGTTCGGCGATTATGCGTATAAAGTTGCGATTTCTTCAACCAAATCGATGACAGGGCATTTACTGGGAGCAGCCGGCGGAGTCGAGGCGGTGATCTGCGGACTCACGATCAACAAGGGCATGATTCCTCCGACCATCAATTTGGAAACTCCCGATCCGGATTGCGACTTGGATTATGTGCCGAACAAACCGCGAAAAGCAGAGGTACATATTGCGATGTCCAATTCCTTCGGATTCGGCGGACATAATGCAACCATCATTTTGAAAAAATTTGAAGCGTAAGCTTAGGGCTCGCGAGGAAAATAGTTCTCACTTTTGTTGGCAAAGTATCAGCGGTTTATTGATCTTTGCCAACAATCTAGTGGAAGTTGTTTCCTCGTGATGACCAGCCGGTTTTCTGCGCATGCTAATCTTAATTTCATGAGCAAAGCCGTGTGACGAATTCAAGGTGGTGGTGGCAAATGTTGAATCCAAATTTCAAACAATTACAAAACGAACTCGGCATCTTCTTTCACAACCATCATTTGCTTCGCCAAGCGTTCACCCATTCATCGTTTGTCAACGAGCATCGAATGGCGCAAATGAAGGATAACGAGCGGATGGAATTTCTCGGCGATGCCGTTTTGGAATTATCGGTATCGGATTATTTGTTTCAAATGTATCCGGAGCGAAGTGAAGGTGAACTGACCAAGCTGCGGGCTTCGATTGTGTGTGAGCCGTCTTTGTTTAGAATCGCTGAAGAATTGAATTTCGGCTCCTACGTTTTGCTCGGCAAAGGGGAGGAACTAACGGGAGGAAGATCGCGTCCGGCGCTGCTTGCCGATGTATTCGAATCCTTTGTCGGCGCTTTGTACCTCGATCAAGGGATGCCTGCCGTCACGAATTTCCTCAAGAAGCATCTGTTCGGCAAGATCGCCGAGCTGCAAATCATCGACTTCAAAACGCAGCTGCAGGAATTTACCCAGCATCACAATATGGGGATTTTGGAATACCGCATTGTCGATGAAAAAGGACCGGCGCACGATAAAGAGTTCGTTTCACAGGTTTATATGGACGGCAGGCTGCTTGGACAAGGAACGGGCCGTTCCAAGAAGGAATCGGAGCAGCAGGCTGCGGCTCAAGCGATTTCCGGCTTGGAAGTGTTTCAACGGAAAAATACCCGCAAATAATGGGAGCGAGACGGCTTACGTTGTCTTCGCTTTTTTTCGTGAGCGAAAATTTTTATCCTGATCTTATGATACAATAAGCTTGAGGTGAGAGGATGTTTTTAAAACGCATCGAACTAACGGGATTCAAATCGTTTGCGGATAAAACCGAGCTGGAATTCGTAAACGGCATCACTGCAGTGGTCGGTCCGAACGGCAGCGGCAAAAGCAACATTTCCGACGGCATCCGTTGGGTGCTTGGCGAGCAAAGCGCAAAGTCGTTGCGCGGCGGAAAGATGGAGGATGTTATTTTCGCCGGCAGCGTTTCGAGAAAACCGGTAAATTACTGCGAGGTTTCCCTCACCTTGGATAATGACGATCATGCGCTGCCGCTCGATTTCAGTGAAGTGACGGTCACCCGGCGGATCAACCGCAGCGGAGACAGCGACTACTATATCAACAAACAGGTCTGCCGCTTAAGAGACATTACAGAGCTTTTCATGGATACGGGTATCGGCAAGGAAGCCTATTCGATTATCGGACAAGGCCGGATCGAGGAAATCCTGAGCACCCGTTCCGAGGATCGCCGGGCCATATTTGAGGAAGCCTCGGGTATCGTAAAATATAAAACGAGAAAAAGGGAAGCGCAAAAGAAGCTGGATGAAACCGAGCAAAATTTGCTGCGCATCCACGACCTGATCTCCGAGCTTGAGGATCAAATCGAGCCTCTGCGGGAGCAATCGGAGAAAGCGCAAAAATTCAAGCAATTAAGAGAAGAGCTGAAATCGAGCGAGATTTCCGTGTATGTGTTCCAAATTGAGCAAATTCACCGTTCCTGGCAGGAAGCAGGCGACAAGCTTAAGCAGCTGCAGGAAGAGCAGCTGCAGCTCTCCACCGTTGTAAGCCGGCATGACGCCCATTTGGAGAAACACCGGATGGAAACAAGGAGGCTTGAAGAGGAGCTGGAGCAGCTGCATGCTGCCCTGCTTAAATTCAGTGAGGAATACGAGAAATGCGAAGGCCAGGGAGAAGTACTGAAGGAACGCCAAAAAAATCTGGAGCAAAACCGCAGACAGCTGGAGCAGACGATTGCTGCCCAGGAAAAGCGCAGGAACGAGCGCGAGCAGGAAAAGCTGGGTATGGAGCAGAAATTTGAAGCCGTTTCACAAAAGCTCGGCGAGCTTAAGGAAACCCTGCTTGCCGAGGAGGAACGGCTGCTAGGCGTGCATGGCGGAACGGCTGCGGACAAGGAAGAGGGATTAAAGGCAGAGCTGCTGGATGCCCTTAACCGCATCGCGCATTGCAAGAATGAAATTCGCTATCATGAACAGCAAATAGAAGCTGCGGAGCGCAGAATGATGCGCCTTGACGATGATCAAAAGCAAATGGCCGAGGAAGCCGAACTCCTGACCGCCGGGCTGAAAAGCAAGGAAGAGCAAATTGCCGCGGCGGCACGTCAAATTGACGAGATCAAAGAACAATATGTAGCCATTGCCCAATCGATTAAAGGCGAGGAAAAGCTGCTCGAGGAAGCAGTCTTGACTACCCGTAAATGGGAGCAGAAAATCGAAGCGCTGGCTTCAAGAAGAGATACGATCCTGGAGATGCATAATGACTTCGAGGGCTTTTTACAAGGGGTCAAGGAAGTGCTTAAAACGCGTGGCAAAAGCGGAGGGCTGGGAGGCGTTCAAGGAGCCGTAGCCGAGCTGGTAAAGGTTTCCGCCCAGTACGAGACGGCGATTGAAACCGCGCTTGGGGGAGCACTGCAGCATATCGTCATGGAGGATGAAGCTTCCGCCCGCGAAGCGATCGCTTATTTGAAGAGGCGCCAGCTGGGAAGAGCGACTTTCCTTCCTCTGGACGTCATTCAAGGGCGTTTTATCGCCGATGCTGAGCTTAAGGCGGCGTCTGCGTTGCCCGGGTTTGTCGGAACAGCGGTTGATTTGGTTTCTTATGATCGCAAATACGCCAACATTTTTCATAGCCTGCTTGGCAACGTGCTGATTGCCGAACAAATGGAGCAGGCCAACCGGATTGCCGCAGCATGCAGATACCGTTACCGCGTCGTAACGCTCGAGGGGGATGTCGTTAATGCCGGCGGATCGATGACCGGGGGCAGCCAGCAAAGGAAAAATGCCAATCTGCTCGGCAGACAGCGGCAGCTGGAACAAATGGATGAAGAAATTAAACAGTCGAAAAGCCATTTGGAAGAAATCAAAGGAAAAGCGAACAAGCTGAAGCAGGCGATTGCATCCTTGACATCCGAGCTTGAGACACTGCGTCAAAAAGGCGAGCAGTCGCGTTTGGACGAGCAGCAGCTGCGCGCAGAGTACACACAGCTGCAAAACGAGCAGCAGCGACTCTCCTCACAGTTGGAACTGTTTGCCCAAGAGGGGCAGTCCCACGGCGATGAGCAGCAGCAAAACCGCAGGAAAATCGAGCAATTGGCAGCTGATTTACAGCAGCACCAGGAGACGGAATCTGCTTTGCAGCAGGCCATTCGCGAAGCGGAGGCGGCACGCAAAATTCAGGAATCGGCGAGAGAGCAAATTCAGGCGCAGCTTACCGATTTGAAAGTGAAGGTGGCGGAAGCCTCTCAGGAAAAACAGGCGGTTGCCCAGCAAATCGCCAGACTCGATCAGGATTTGGCGGCGATTTCCGAAGAAATGGCGGGGAGCAGGGAGCTGTTGAGCCAAATGGATCGAGACGAGCAGCAAAATCAGCTTGAAGCCGTGCAGCAGCTGGAAAATCTCAACCATTTCCAACTGAAAAAACAGGAATGCTCCGAGACGATTGAATTCAAACGGGCGGAGAGGGCGCAAGCGATCCGGAAGCTGGAAGAGGAAGAAAATGAAACCAAAGAACAGCGTGTTCAATTGAAGCAAATCGAGGAGGGCATGCATCAAACCGAGGTGCGCGTCAACCGTCTGGACGTTGAGCTTGACAATCTGCTGAACAAACTCTCCGAAGAATACGAGATGAGCTATGAGCTGGCCAAGGAAAGATATCCCGTACCCGAAGACATCATGGGCACGCAAAGCCTGGTTCGCGATTTGAAGCGGCAAATCGCACAGCTCGGCGAAGTCAATCTCGGGGCAATTGAGGAGTTTCAGCGTGTCAGTGAGCGCTTCGCCTTTCTGAGTGAACAGCAGGATGATTTAATTGAAGCCAAATCCACACTTTATCAAGTGATTCGCGAAATTGAAACGGAAATGTCAAATCGCTTTGAGGAAACATTCGAGGCCATCCGCAGCCAATTCGTGATTGTTTTCTCCAAGCTGTTCGGAGGCGGAAGAGCCGATCTGGTGCTCTCCGAGCCGGGCAATCTGCTCGACACGGGCATTGAAATCGTCGCCCAGCCCCCGGGTAAAAAATTGCAAAATCTTTCGCTGCTTTCCGGCGGTGAGCGGGCATTGACGGCCATTGCGCTGCTGTTTGCGATTCTCAGAATCAAACCGGTTCCATTCTGTGTGCTTGATGAGGTCGAAGCCGCGTTGGACGATGCCAATGTGACGCGCTTTGCCGAGTATTTGCGCGAATTTTCCAATGAGACGCAATTTATCGTCGTGACTCACCGCAAGGGAACGATGGAGGAAGCTGACGTACTCTACGGAGTGACGATGGAAGAGGACGGAATCTCCAAGCTCGTGTCCGTCCGTTTGGAGGGCGAAGACGAGCCCGTTTCCGCATAATCGTTAGCGCCTGCGGACAAGAGGGCGTTATTGGTGAGGATGGCGCCATTTGGGCGTATTAACGGACCGAGGAGCCGACACGCAAAAATGTGCGATTGGAAGAAATATTGTACTCACGGCCGTCAACAAGAAAAGGTCCGGATTGCTTATGGGATATATCCTTTTAGAGGAGTGGAACAATGGGATTTTTCAAAAAAATCAAAGATACGTTTACGGCATCAACCGATGCGGTGACGCAGAAGTTTAAAGACGGTCTGAGCAAAACCCGCAATGCTTTTGTCGAACGTATGGAGGAACTGATTCTCCGTCGCAAGAAAATCGATGAAGCGTTTTACGAGGAATTGGAGGAAATCCTGATCTCCTCCGATGTGGGTGTCAACACGGTAATGGAACTGATTGATGATCTGCGGGACGAGGTTCGTAAACAGAAAATTGAAGAGGCGCAGGATTTGCAGCCGATTTTGATGGAGAAGCTGACGGATTTGCTTCAGGATAAGGACGATAGCGGATTGAAGCTGAATGAACAAGGTTTAACGATCTATTTGTTCGTCGGGGTTAATGGCGTAGGCAAAACAACGTCGATCGGCAAGCTTGCCCATCGTTTTAAACAGGAAGGAAAAAAGGTTATCCTCGCTGCGGGCGATACGTTCCGTGCCGGAGCGATTGAACAATTGGAGGTTTGGGGCCAGCGAGTCGGAGTGGAGGTCATCCGCCAGCAGGCAGGGTCAGATCCTGCAGCTGTGATCTTCGACGCGATTCAGTCAGCCAAGCATCAGGGAGTGGATATTTTGCTCTGCGACACGGCGGGCAGACTGCAAAATAAAGCGAATTTGATGGAGGAACTGAATAAAATTTACCGCGTTATCCGCCGTGAAGTACCGGAAGCTCCCCATGAGGTGCTGCTTGTTGTCGATGCGACGACCGGCCAAAATGCTCTCAGCCAGGCGAAAATGTTCGGTGAGAAAACCGGGGTGACGGGACTTGTCCTGAGCAAGCTGGATGGCACGGCCAAAGGCGGAATTGTCATTGCCATCCGCCGCGAACTGAACTTGCCCGTCAAATTTATCGGGTTGGGCGAGAAGATGGACGACCTGGCGGTGTTCGATTCCGAGCGGTTTATTTACGCCCTCTTTTCAGGATTAGCAGCTAACGATGATCAGCCTGCGGAATGAGCAAAGCATGCAAATTAATCAGGATGTTTTCCTGACAAGGCATTTCCCTTGACATCCATAAAGCTTTTCGTTATGATATGAGTTGTGTGTAAAGCTGTAACCCTTGACGGGGGTGTGCTAAACAAAATGGATTACGATTT
>CAZESH010000229.1:0-7283 GCA_964514665.1 uncultured Caryophanales bacterium | reverse complement strand
GGTATGGCTAAGCCATATCTCAAAAATCTATGTCAAAATCGGCAAATCGATCTTATAGAATTGTTCGAACGAGATGATGTTGCCATTTATAATTCCATTCCTACGGCTGAAGGCGCCTTGATGATGGCCATCCAAAATACCGACATTACGATTCACGGCTCGGAATGCATGGTGCTTGGAATGGGAAGAACAGGTCTGACCATGGCTAGAACCTTGAAAGGACTGGGTGCCAGAGTGAAGGTGGGGGTTCGCAGAAGGGACCAGTTCGCTCGAGCATGGGAAATGGGTTTTACCCCATTTTTAATGGAAGATTTGAATAAGGAAGTATCCAATATTGACTTGCTTTTTAATACAATTCCGACTATGATAGTCACAGCACAGGTCATTGCCAACATTCCTCATCGAGCTCTGATCATTGATTTGGCGTCAAAGCCCGGCGGAACTGACTTCCGCTATGCTGAAAAACGCGGGATCAAGGCGATGCTCGCTCCTGGATTGCCTGGAATAGTCGCCCCCAAAACAGCCGGACGCATTATTGCAAATACGCTGTTTGAGTTAATATTGGAGGACTCTAGGAATCGGAGGAATGACTGATGGACTGGAAGGGTAAGACGGTTGGGTTCGCATTGTCTGGTTCACATTGTACGTTCGGCGAAGTGATGCCGCAAATCCAAAGATTTATTGATGCCGGTGCCGAAGTTGTGCCGATTGCTTCCTATACGCTTATGAACACGGATACCCGTTTTGGCAAATCCGAAGATTGGCAAAAGGCTTTGAGAGAAATAACAGGTAACGATATTATCGCTTCAATCGTCGATGCAGAGCCGCTTGGACCTTCCAAAAGGCTTGATGTACTGGTGATTGCCCCCTGTACGGGAACCACCACAAGCAAGCTGGCCAATGCTTTGACGGAAAGCCCCGTTTTGATGGCTGCAAAAGCGCAAATGCGCAATCAAAAGCCGCTGGTTCTGGCAATATCGACTAACGACGGGCTGGGATTGAATGCGGCCAACATCGCCAAGCTGCTCGTTTGCAAAAACATTTATTTTGTTCCGTTCGGTCAGGATGCCCCGGACAACAAGCCGAATTCTCTGGTTGCCAGAATGGATTTGATCATGGAATCCTGCGAAGCGGCCCTGGAAGGCAAACAGCTGCAGCCGATGGTGATCGAACGTTTTCGTTACGATTCGGCTTTTTAAGTTTTTTTATTATTTCAAACAATAAAGTCAGCAATTCTACTACTGATTGTGATATAATTTTTGAAATGTATTAAAAAGGGGAGATGAAGCATATGTCGAATCAGAAACAGTTTAATGTGGCAGTCGTTGGTGCAACTGGCGCAGTGGGGGAACAGATCATCAAGCTTCTGGAAGAGAGAAATTTCCCCATAAAAACATTAAAATTGCTGGCTTCGGCAAGATCTGCAGGCAAGGTTCTGAAATTCAAAAGCGAGGAAATCGAAATCGAGGAAGCGACTCCGGACAGCTTTAAAGATGTGGAAATAGCCCTTTTCAGCGCGGGCGGAGATATCAGCAAGAATTTGGTGCCGCATGCTGTCAAACACGGTGCGGTTTGTATAGATAACACAAATGCGTTCCGCATGGATCCGGAAACACCCTTGGTCGTTCCAGAGGTGAACATCGATAAGATCAGCGAGCACATGGGGGTTATCGCTAATCCCAACTGTTCTACGATTCAAATGGTAGCGGCGCTAAAACCGCTCTATGACAAATACGGCATTGCAAAAATCATTGTTTCGACCTATCAAGCGGTGTCCGGTTCGGGAACCAAAGCGATTCAAGAAACACTCGATCAGAGCAAGGACATTCTCGAGGGCAAGCCTGCTAATCCGCAGCTGCTGCCGGTTTCATCCTTGCCGGTGAAGCATCAAATCGCCTTTAATGCCATTCCGCAAATCGATAAATTTTTAGATAACGGATTTACCAATGAAGAAATGAAAATGATCAACGAAACTAAGAAAATCATGGGAGACGAAAGCATTCAAGTGACAGCCACTTGCGTACGCATCCCCGTAATCTACGGTCACTCCGAATCTGTTTATGTGGAATTGAACAACGATTTTGAAATAGAAGACATTAAAAAATTGCTGGCCGATGCCCCGGGTGTGGTGCTGCAAGACGATCCTTCCAAGCAGTTGTATCCGCTGGCCTCGGAGGCTGCGGGAAAATTGGATGTATTCGTGGGCCGCATTCGCAGGGATCTGAATCATCCGCGTGCGCTTAATCTCTGGATCGTTTCCGACAATTTGCTCAAAGGAGCGGCCTGGAACGCGGTTCAAATCGCTGAATATATAGCCATTGAACAATAATCTTTTACCACATAAGAATTTATAAATTTTCTGGAATCGAAAAGTACAAATTCTTATTGGCGATAAAACCTACACCTACACGCGGTCGCTCATCTTGGAAAGGCCTCGATAGAGGTTTTCTCATAACTTTATAGCTGATCCTATTTTCTGAGAGGAGGGACGATTTTTGCGCATTTTGGTTCAAAAATTCGGGGGCACTTCCCTTTCCACCTCTCAGGCGAGAGAACATGCTATTTCCCATATCCGCAGTGCAATTGATCAGGAATATAAGCTGGTTGTTGTCGTATCGGCAATGGGCAGGAAAGGCGAGCCCTACGCAACCGACACCCTGCTCGATTGGATTGATCAAAACGACGGCGTTCTGCCGGAGCGGGAAAAGGATATGCTTTTATACTGCGGGGAGATCATTTCTGCGACGACACTATGCAGTATGCTGAACGCCAGAGGGATTTCCTCGACAGTGCTAAACGGTGCCCAGGCCGGAATGATTACCAATGAGCAGTTCGGCAATGCCCAAATCGTGTCGATTCAGCCAAAGCGGATCATCGATCAACTAAACCAGGGACAGGTCGTGATCGTTGCGGGCTTTCAAGGCAAGACGCTGCATGACGATTTCACCACGCTTGGCAGAGGCGGCAGCGATACTTCGGCGACTGCGCTGGGAGCCGCATTAAAAGCCGAGCTTGTGGAAATTTTCACCGATGTTAACGGCATACTTACAGCAGATCCAAGAATAGTGGAAGATGCCCGCAGAATTTATCAGGTTACTTATGCAGAAATTTGCAATATGGCTTATCATGGCGCCAAAGTGATTCACCCGCGGGCTGTGGAAATTGCCATGCAGGCCAATATTCCGATACGGGTGAGGTCGACATTTTCCGACGAAGAGGGAACGCTCGTTGCCGGATTTGATTTATCGAAACAGACTTCCCCCGAATTCAAAGATCGCTTTGTAACCGGGATTGCCAATGTTTCCAACGTTTCGCAAATCCAGGTTTTCGCAAATGAAGGCCAATATGATCTGCAGCTGAAGGTGTTCAAAGCAATGGCGGATCATCGCATCAGTGTCGATTTCATCAACGTCAATCCATCCGGTGTCGTATATACGGTTAAGGATAACGAAGCCTCAAAAGCTCGGGAACTACTTTCTGTAATGGGTTACAAGCCCCATATCACACCGCAATGTTCCAAGGTTTCCGTAATCGGCGGAGGAATGAATGGAGTCCCCGGAATTATGGCACGCATCGTTGAGGCATTGACCGCAGAGGATATTCAAATCATGCAATCAGCGGACTCCAACACAACAATATGGGTATTGGTCAAAAACGATGACATGGTTCGGGCTGTAAGGGCGCTTCACCGCAAATTCCAACTGCATGAGTAATGCTGAACTAAGATAGATACGGCAACTTGCCGAATAACAAGGAGGAAGCTTAAATTGGATTTTGGAAGAGTTGTCACCGCGATGGTCACGCCATTTGACCAGAATTTACAGGTAGATTGGGACGCTACCGCAAAGTTGATTGATTTTTTGATCGGCGAGCAACGCAGTGACGGCCTTGTCGTATCCGGAACGACAGGTGAATCGCCGACATTGACAGATGAAGAGAAGATCAAATTGTTCGAATTTGTTGTCCGTCATGTGAATGGACGCTGCAAAGTCATTGCCGGGACTGGCAGCAACAGCACGCAGCATTCTGTTCATTTGAGCAGAGAAGCGGAAAGGGTCGGTGTCGACGCTGTTTTATTAGTGGCTCCTTATTACAACCGTCCTGATCAGGAAGGCTTATATCAGCATTTCAAAACGATTGCGGAACAAATTTCACTGCCTGTCATGCTGTACAACGTTCCGAAACGGACTGCAGTCAACATCGATGCGGAAACGACAATTCGTTTGGCGCAAATTGAGAATATCGTCGCTACCAAGGAATGCGGCACGCTTGAGCAAATCACCGAGGTCTGCGAAAAAACACCTGATTCCTTTAAAGTATACAGTGGAGACGACTCGATTACGCTCCCGATACTTTCCGTCGGAGGCTACGGGGTTGTGAGTGTGGCCAGCCATGTGATCGGCAAGGAAATTCAAGCCATGATCGAGGCTTTCTTCTCCGGCGATTTGCAGTTGGCCGCAAAGCTTCATGCAGCGAATATGCCGATTTTTTCCGGAATATTCATCGCTCCGAGCCCGGGTCCGGTCAAGTATGCGCTTAATCTGCGCGGAATCGATACCGGAAGCGTCAGGCTTCCTTTGGTTATGCCGTCAAAAGAAAACCGGAAGTTTATTGAAAACTTGTTTTCTTGAATCCTACAAAACCGATGCGGACCACTTGGCATCGGTTTTGTTATGGATGGGTAAAATACGATTATCTGATCCGACTTGTGTTTGACTCAAAAAATCATGTATAATTAGTTTCAAGTGACTGGTGCGGGTTTTAATCTTTGATAACTGATGATTGGGTGAATCATTTATTGATCTTCGTCGTCAAAAATACGTAGGAGGAATAAACTTGTCAAAAAAGAATATAGACAAACTTACCATTTTCGCTCTGGGCGGCGTGGGTGAAATTGGAAAAAACATGTACGTAGTACAATATGCAAATGACATTGTCGTAATCGATTCCGGATTGAAATTTCCCGAGGAAGAAATGTTAGGCGTTGATATCGTTATCCCGGATATTACTTATTTGGTGGAAAACCGCGATAAAGTCAGAGGAATATTGCTGACACATGGTCATGAAGACCATATCGGGGGGCTGCCTTATGTTTTGAAATCTCTGAATGTACCGATATATGGCACCAAGCTGACCTTGGGACTTGTGGAAAGCAAGCTGAAGGAGGCCGGATTGCTGGGTGAAACCAAACGCATATTGATCAATTCCGAATCAGAAGTGAAGCTCGGATGCATGACGGCAACATTCTTCAGAACCAATCACAGCATTCCGGATTCTGTCGGGGTTTGCTTGGATACACCTGAAGGTGTCGTCGTTCATACAGGTGACTTCAAGTTTGATCAAACGCCGGTTAATGATCAATTCGCCGATCTTCATCGCATGGGTGATATCGGTTCCAAAGGCGTCTTGGCTTTGCTCTCAGACAGTACGAACGCTGAACGGCCCGGGTTTACCGGATCTGAAAAAAGCGTGGGCGCAGAACTTGAGGAAGTTTTCCGCAGAGCGCAGCAGCGCGTAGTGGTTGCGACCTTTGCATCCAATGTGCACCGCATTCAACAAGTCGTCGAAGCGGCTGAAGCGACGGGCAGAAAATTGACAGTTGTGGGCAGAAGCATGGTGAATGTTGTTACTATTGCCTCGGAGCTCGGATATTTGAATATTCCTGACGGCATGTTGATTGAACCCGAGGAGCTGAACAAATATTCCGCTGACCGCGTGGTCATTTTATCAACGGGAAGCCAAGGGGAACCGATGTCAGCTTTGACCCGAATGGCCCGTGCTACTCATCGCAAGGTCGACATACTGCCCGGGGACACTGTAATTATTGCAGCAACCCCCATTCCCGGAAATGAAAAATATGTTGGACGAACAGTCGATGAATTGTTCCGACTCGGAGCCAATGTGATTTATGGTCCCGGGTCCGTATCCGGTGTTCACGTTTCGGGTCACGGCAGCCAGGAAGAATTAAAACTTATGCTTAACTTTATGCGGCCTAAGTACTTCATCCCGATTCACGGAGAATTCCGGATGCTAAGACAGCATCAAAAGCTGGCAGAAGCGGTCGGAATTCCCAGGGAAAATATTTTTCTTGTGGACAACGGCGATATCGTGGAAATCCAAAATGGAACGGCGAGAAAAAGCGGCAAAGTTCAAGCCGGCAATATATTGATCGACGGTTTGGGCGTGGGCGATGTGGGAAATATCGTGCTGCGCGACCGCAAGCTGCTTTCACAAGACGGGATCATGGTGGTCGTGGTTACGTTAAGTAAACAAGACGGCAACATTCTCTCCGGACCCGATATTATCTCCCGCGGATTTGTATATGTTCGCGAATCCGAAGGCTTGCTGGACGAATCGAACCGGATCGTCACCAACACTTTAAACAAATTAATGAGCGAGAACGTCAATGAATGGGCTTCCTTGAAAACCCATGTCAAAGAAGCATTAGGACGTTTCTTATATGAACAAACGAGAAGACGACCCATGATACTCCCCATCATAATGGAAGTGTAAAGAACTAAAACCTGTCACCTGGTAAATACCGGTCCAGCATACGCTGGACCGGTTTATTTTTGGCGTCTTGCGTCATAATTTATTGCATAAATTCGCAGGCGGAATCCATACTAAATGCCATAGACACAAGCTTAGAATATACGTCGGGAGGAGCATTTTTTTGAGCGAACAAAATGAGAAAATGACGGAAACGCAAACGGAACCCAATGCGGAGGAAAAATCCAAAAATCAGACTGTGGAAAATATACAGCAGTTGGGTCAAACGACAACTCCCGCAATGGAATCTAACATTTATGTTTTAACGATAATCGGTCAGATCGAAGGCCATATGATCCTGCCTCCGCAGAATAAAACGACCAAATACGAGCATTTGATCCCGCAGCTGGTGGCAGCTGAACAAAATTCAAACATCGAAGGGATCTTGATTATTTTAAATACCGTTGGCGGTGATGTTGAAGCCGGTTTGGCAATTGCCGAAATGATTGCTTCCTTATCCAAGCCGACTGTAGCTCTAGTGCTTGGCGGCGGCCACAGCATCGGTGTTCCGATCGCCGTTTCGGCCAATCATTCGTTTATCGCCGATACAGCAACAATGACCATTCATCCGATTCGTTTGAACGGGATGGTTATCGGAGTCCCGCAAACATTCGAATACCTGGAAAAAATGCAGGAACGCGTACTGCGATTTGTGATGACGCATTCCAATATTTCCGAACCCAAAATCAAAGAACTGATGTTTAAAACCGGAGAATTAACCAGAGACATCGGAA
>CAZESH010000228.1:0-7286 GCA_964514665.1 uncultured Caryophanales bacterium | reverse complement strand
TCCTTGCCGAAAAGCAGTCGATCTAGGGAATAGAAATCCCTCTTTCGAACGTCTGGAATATAATCCGGAACGTAAAACAAACTTTGTTTACAGGCTGACATGTCCTTTTATATAAGGACATGCTCTCGAAGACATGCTTCCCGCTTCATGATTCAATCTTCAATTGTTTCATCTTATTATAGAGTGTGCCTCGGGAAATTCCCAGGAGCTTGGCGGCTGTGCTTTTATTGCCGGATGATTTGTTCAAAGCCGCTTTAATCAAAGATTTTTCTTCCTCTTCCGAATTCTGCGAATGGAACATTTTTAAATGCAGATCAGGCTGATTTGCTACATATTCCGCAAGCTTCGGCTGTTCCTTCTGCAAATGCGGAGGGAGGTGGGCCATTGTAATCCGTTCATCCTCGCTCAGAATAAGGCATCTTTCAACGACGCTCATCAATTCATTTATATTGCCGGGCCATTCATATTTGGAGAAGGCCAGGATAACTTCGGTATCCAGCTGCGGGATCGGCTTTTGATACTTTAATGCGAACTGCCTCACAAAGGCTTGAACCAGCAAAGGGATATCTTCTTTGCGGTCGCGAAGCGAAGGCAGCGCAATGGAGATGACATTGATAGCATAATACAGGTCGGCCCTGAACAACTGTTGTTCCACCATTATTTGCAAATTCCGGGTTGTAGTTGCGATAATGCGCGTACGTACGGGAATCGGATCCGTTGCGCCCGACCGAGTAATGGAATGCTGGTGGAGATATTGCAAAAGCTTGGCTTGAATGTCTAAGGGAAGACAATCGATGTTTTTTAAAAACAAAGTTCCCTGATCGGCCATTTCCAGCTTGCCGGCATTCCAGACTTCATTTCCGGAGAAAGTGCCTCCCTGGAAACCGAACAGCTCCGTTTCCAGCAACCCGGCCGGAATGTAGCCGCAATGTACCGTAAGGAACGGCTTCGCTGCGCGCGGACTGGCCTGATGAATCACTCTGGCAAGCTGTTCTTTGCCAACCCCTTCTTCCCCGGTAAGCAATAAAGGATTTTCTGTACTGGCTACCTTCTTGGCGAGTTCAATCGCGTTGCTGATTAATTTCCCTTTTCCCTTCATAAAGGAGAAGGGATCCCCGTGGTTTGAACCATCATCGAATCTTCCGTCATGGGTAGAGGATAATTCCTCATTCAGACGCACCAATTGGGTAATGTCCTGTTCTGTTGCAATCCCTCCGATGATGCAGCCGCCTGCATCAACGATAGGGGAGGCGTTAATAAGGACGTGATTGCCTGCCCGAGGCCGATGATACGTATTGCGGATCATCCTGTTCTCATCAAGCATCTTGAGAACCATGAGCGCTTCCGGTTTAAAATGCTCTCCAATTCTTCTTCCCAGTATCTCCTTCTTTGGAATCCCGTATGTCTTTTCGGCGATTTCATTCCAGCAAATCACCGTTCCGTTCTGATCGACAACAGTCACGGCGTCCTGTACCGTTTCAGCCAAAGTGAAAAAATAGGAAGAAAATCGTTGTTGTTCTTTATAGACGAATTTCAGGATTTCGGCCAAATAACTGTAACCGGCCATTGTACCGTCCGCTTTCCGGAAGACGACGGGCCGCTGGGTCGTCGAAGAAAGCTGCGGCAATTGTTCGTAACAGGACACCTCGCCATGATGATCGGAATACGGGAGAATGGCGGATACAAGATGCTTTTTGCCGATCCCGAATTCGACGACAGTACCCTGCTGCTGCTCGAACATCCAGAGATCGTCCGATGTAAATAAGAAAGCCCCGGTATCTAATGGGATACAAACGGTCTCTCCATTCCTCAGGTATGCAACGATTTCTGTAATTGTACAATGAGCAGGGAGAATATGCATTTCTTGATGAATAGGAAAGTGTTCACGATTAAACATTGTAAAACCTCGCAACAACGTTTGATTTGTAGATCTATATACTTCAATTTAACATGAAATGAAACTTCACACAATCATAACGATTGTAAATTAGATTTAGATAGCCCGAAACATGTATAAAATTGCACAAAAAATAATAAAAAATATTATTTTAAACACAAATTATGTACATATATGAAATAATTATGTATAATTAGTGACAGCATTCGATTTGATGTTAAGATTTTTAACATAAAGGGGATGAAAAAATGGAAGGTTGAGCGTTTAATGTTGAAATTTAATGTTGAAGAAGTGTTATGTCAGATTTGTTTACTTAATAAAACAACTGTATACACAGGAGGCAAGGGTACAATGAAAAGAAAATTAATCTCAGGAACCATAGTGGCTCTTATTCTTTTGTTAGAGCTTTCAGCATGTGGAGGGAATGTAAACGATACTGCAAAGGGTTCAGAAAAGTCAGATTCTGGTAAGTCAGCTTCAGATAATCCGGAAATTTCCGTGGGCATGATGTTTGCTTTGACCGGAAGCGAAGCAAAAATGGGGGAAGACATGAAGCAGGCTGCTGAATTGGCGGCAGAAGAGATCAACAATGCAGGCGGGGTTTTAGGCAACAAAATCAAGCTGATCGCACAGGATGACGCTTGCGATCCGCAGACGGCTACGGCAGCAGCAAATAAGCTTGTCTCTCAGGACGTAACGGCGGTTGTGGGCGGATATTGCTCCGGAGCGGCGATCCCGGCGACCGGCGTTTATCATCAGAATGGCATTCCAATGGTTGTGACAGCAGCGAATTCGCAGAAAATCGCCGATCAACATTTCCCCGGGATTTTTATGATCAACGGAACTACGGTTCATCAGGGTCGGATGGCAGCGGATTACATGGTAAACCAGAAAAAGAGCAAGAGGATTGCGATTGTCCATGACAATTCCGCTTTTGCCAAGGATTTGGCGGAAATTACGAAGAAGGAAGTGGAAAAAGCCGGCGCAGAAGTGGTTCTGTTTGACGCGGTGAATCCGGATGAGACGGACTTTTCCGCACTGATATCGAAGCTTAAGCAAGCGAAACCGGATGCAACTTATTGGACGGCTTACTACAAAGGCGGCGGATTATTTATCAAGCAATTCAAGCAGCAGGGAGTTTCGGGGATCATTGGCGTAGGCGATGGAGCGAACGACAAGACACTCGTCGAAATCGCAGGTAAAGACAATGCGGAAGGAACATTCATTACGACGAGTCCTACGGCGGAATTTTTGCCGGATGCCAAAAAATTCATAGATGATTACAAAGCGAAATTCAGTCAGGATCCGGGACCTTACTCTGCTTTGCAGTACAGCGGCATCTATGTGCTGGCCGATGCGATCAAACGGGCCGGTTCAACAGATAAGCAGGCGATTACCGATGCGCTTGCGAACACGGATTTAAAAGTGCTTTCCGGACAAGTATCGTTCGGCGATAATGGAACCTTGAAGCAATCCAACTTCATTGTCTTGCAAGTCAATGACGGAAAATTTGTTCCGGCCAAGTAAACTGAACTTTAAAAACGGGCTATGCGCGGTATCTCACAAATACCGCGCATCATTTTAAAGAGGGAGCTGTTCCATGGGATTTCAACTTACAACCGATATTTTTGTCCAACAGTTGATTAATGCTCTGATTGTAGGCTCTTTTTATTCCTTGATTGCTCTCGGCTATTCCATGGTATACGGAATTATCAAGCTGCTCAATTTTGCGCATGGCGATTTGTTTATGTTCGGTGCATTTGCCGGCTATACCGTATTGGCCAAGCTGACAGGTACAGAGGGGAGTTTGTTTGGTATTGGAGCGGCCTTTCTGATCGCCATGGTTGTTACCGGATTTTTGGGAATGGGGATTGAAAGGGTTGCTTACAGGCCGCTGCTCAAAGCGCCGCGACTGTCGGTGTTGATTACCGCTGTCGGGGTTTCGCTGGTGCTTGAGAACGGCGTAATGGCAGCCTATGGAGCCAAGCCGTATATTATGCCGCTTACCTTGCCGACTAACGGCTTTTCGGTCTTTGGCGCGAAATTAATGTACAGTCAGATTGGTATCATTGTGTTTTCGATTTTGTTAATGGTTGGTTTGCAGCTATTCGTCCATCGGACGATTTACGGAAAGGCGATGCGGGCGATATCGATTGATCAAACGGCATGCAGTCTCGTTGGCATCAATGTGACGAAAGTCATTGGGTTGACATTTTTCATCGGGTCTTCTCTGGCTGCGGCCGCAGGTATGATGAATGCCACTTATTATGGAAGCATTACGTTTATGATGGGCTTTGTATTTGGAATTAAGGCGTTTACCGCCGCTGTAATCGGCGGTATAGGGAATATTCGCGGAGCGATGCTGGGAGGCATGGTGCTGGGTGTGCTGGAAACAGTCGGCACATATCAATTTGGCGGCGAATGGAAGGATGTATTCGCATTTGTGATTCTTATTGTGTTGTTGGTCGTAAAACCTACAGGGATTTTAGGGCAAAAAGTAACGGAAAGGATGTAGTTCATGGCTAACGTGGCGCATAAACGGGTTGTTGCAGGCCTCTCCCGATTCAATGTAAAGTCGTTGGCGGTGGCCGTGTTATTGATTCTTGCATTGTTTCTCCCTTACTTCTCCGGACCTTACTGGCTGGATGTCGGTTTTCTTGTTGTCTTCTATATCGTGCTCGGATTAGGGCTGAATATTGTTGTTGGTTATTGCGGCTTGCTTGATTTGGGATATTCCGCGTTTTTTGCGGTAGGTGCGTATACCACTGGTATTTTTTTGACGCAATTCAACATGAATTTCTTTTTGGCTCTGGCGTTAAGCGGCCTGTTCGCGGCGCTGTCAGGCTTTGTGATCGGCGGGCCGACACTGCGGCTGCGCAGTGATTATTTGGCGATTGTTACACTTGGATTTGGTGAAATTGTTAAAATTTCTGCCAAAAATCTCGAGTTTACAGGCGGGGCTTCCGGTATTTACGGCGTACTCAGCCCATTCCCGGCTCCCGCGACGTTTATGGGAATTACGATCAATAATCTGACGTATTGCTACTGGGCTATTCTTGTCCTGGCAGTAATTACGATGATTGCTTCCAAACGTTTGAGTAGGTCCAGGATCGGGCGGTCTTGGGCTTACATCCGGGAAGATGAAGATGCTGCGGAAGCGATGGGGGTTAACCGGGTGCGCAGCAAGCTGGCCGCTTATTCGCTCGGCGCCATGTTCGGCGGGTTGGCCGGCTCCATATTTGCAGTAAAGATGACGGCAATCGCACCGGAAAGCTTTAGCTTTATGCAGTCGGTTATGATTTTGCTGGCCGTTATTCTCGGAGGGCTGGGGAGAATTTCCGGGATCGTCATCGGGGCTGTGATCGTCATCGTCCTGCCGGAATCGATGCGGGATCTCAAGGAACTGCTACATTTGAATTTTGATATTGATCATTACAGATATTTGATTTTTGGGATTGCGCTGGTCATTTTAATGATTTTCCGGCCTCAGGGGCTGGTTCCGGAAAGGCGGAACAAAGAGTAACGAATTTGAGGTGAAGAAGATGACGAAATTACAAATTTCGAACTTGCATCTGCAATTCGGAGGACTGATTGCCGTCAATAAATTAACTTTTAACATTCCGGATGATACGGTGATGAGCGTGATCGGTCCGAACGGTGCGGGGAAAACATCATTGTTCAATATGATTACCGGCTTTTACAAACCGACAAGCGGAGAGATCATCTTTGACGGGGTTAACATTGTTGGGAAAAAGCCGAGTCAAATTACGACGATGGGCATAGCCCGAACGTTCCAAAACCTGCGTGTATTCCCTAACCTGACCGTACTGGAAAACGTAATGGCCGGGATGCACTCAAGAACAAAACAGGGAGTATTCGGAGCATTGTTTCACACGCCTGCACAAAAGAAGGAAGAGCAATTGATCCGTCAGGTGGCTGAAGAATGTATCAGCTTTGTTGGCATTGAGGAATATACGCATCGGGTTGCCAAAAATCTGCCTTACGGGGCGCAGCGTTATCTGGAGATTGCGCGGGCTCTGGCGATTCAACCGAAAATACTTTTTCTGGATGAACCTGCGGCAGGATTTAATTTCAGTGAGAAACAGGATTTGATCAATATTATCAGGCGAATCCGCGAAACGTATAAAATTCCGGTTGTTCTGATCGAGCATGATATGGGATTGATCAATAAAGTATCGGATCACATTTTGGTGCTGAATTACGGACAGAAGCTGGCGGAGGGTACGCCGCAGGATGTATTGAATAACCCGGAGGTTATAGAGGCTTACCTGGGTAAAGAAGAGGAGGATGAAGCCAGTTGAGCATCATTCTCGATGTAAATAATATGGAAACCTTTTATGGCAAAATACAGGCTGTTCGCGGCGTAAGCTTTACCGTGAAGCAGGGGGAAATTGTTGCTTTGCTGGGTGCCAACGGGGCGGGAAAAAGCACCATTCTGAAAACGATATCCGGCCTTATTCGACCTGCAGAAGGCAGTATCTCTTTTATGGGGCAGGATCTTACGAAAAAAGAAGCTCATGTGATCGTGGAAATGGGTATCGTTCATGTGCCGGAAGGGCGGCGGGTATTCGGAGATCTCACGATTACAGAAAACCTTGAGCTTGGTTTTTTTACAAAGAAAAAAAACAAGAGCAAGCTAAAGCAAAATATAGATATGATCTTTGACATGTTCCCTCGCCTGGCTGAACGCCGCAAGCAGATGGCGGGAACCTTAAGCGGCGGGGAGCAGCAGATGCTGGCAATCGGCAGAGCGTTGATATCGGAGCCCAAACTGCTGATGCTTGACGAGCCCTCTATGGGGCTGGCTCCGATTATTGTCATGGATATTATGAAGATTATCAAAGAGATTAATCAACAGCAAGGAACGACGATTTTGCTGGTGGAACAGAATGCCAAGGCAGCCCTGAAATTATCGCACCGAGGTTATGTTCTGGAGACCGGATCCATTACGATGGAGGATTCAGCAGCCAATCTGCTAGCCGACGACAATGTGATCAAGGCTTACTTGGGCGTTCATTGATGAGTCAAAAGATACGCACACAGGAATGGAAGATACCATCCGGTCTTTCCCCCTTTTATCCCTATATTTTATTAATGACGGCGGTTTTCTCCGTAGCCCTGTCCTCCATACTGATTAAATGGTCATCAGCTCCGGCTTCCGTTATGGGAATGTACAGGCTTTTGTTCACCGTCTTCTTGTTGCTTCCGTTCATTTCCTGGAAGCAAAAGGCGGCTGGCCCCATTTTCACGGGAGTGAAAAGGAAGCTTCATTTAGTGCTTTCCGGATTGTTTCTGGGTTTGCATTTTCTCTTCTGGATGGAGTCGCTGAAACATACCTCTGTTGCCAGTTCGATGATCATGCTTTCAT
>CAZESH010000227.1:0-7292 GCA_964514665.1 uncultured Caryophanales bacterium | reverse complement strand
CTGTATGCAGGTTTTCAGCATGGATACCAACTCATCTATATTTGTAGAGGTGCGAAGCTTCTCTTTATAAACAATTTCTCCATCCCAATCGGTAATTACCATTAATATTTTGGTTCCGCCTATATCTACGCCGACTCCGTAAGCCGACTTGGGGTTAAAGCCCAATTCAATGCCTTTTCTTCCCCCCTCTTTCGTTGAATTGCCCAAGCCTAGCTCAACCACAATTTTTTTCAGCAAAAGTTCGTCTACGATCGCAGATATCGTGGATCGGCTAAGTCCCAGCTTCTTGGAAATCGAAGCCCGGCTGATCGGCTGTTCGGAGCGGATCAATTCCAAAACCAAAGAGTAATTCGTATTTTTTATTAATATCCCCATGTTATTCATTTCCCAAATCCTCTAATCTAATTTTGTTTTCTGTTTTAGTTTGTTTGTTCGATTGATTAACAAACTGAATGAACCAATATTATTAAAGTTTTGTTAATTTGTCAATACTGACTTTCTGACATTTCGGCTGAAATGCATCGAGTTGAGCGGCCCCATCCGATCCATTCAATGAAAAAAGTGCGGAAAGGCTTGTCCAGCCCTTCCGCACTGTGTCTTTCACTGCATTTTAAACTATCATTCTTTCAAATATTCGGCGGCGGCGAGTATTCGTTCAGGATTGCCATAAGCCAATCTTCCCTTTTCCGGATCACTTTCCCCCATCCGCCGCTCCGCTGCGGCAAAAAGTAAATGAGGGTTGTTCAGAACAAGATTAATCGGATGAAGCATCGCCTCGACGATTCGCGGTTTCATCTCCACGATGACCTGATGCTGCAATTTTTGGGCGGTAAAATGCTCGATTTTTCCCCCCAGCCATTCCACGCTGCTCCGCAGCGGAACCATCAGCGTATCATGATCGAGATAGATCCCTGACATGCCGTAGCGGGAATCGGTGCCTTCTTCCGTTACCGTCATTTGCCTCAGATCATAATCAAACTTATGGGAACCTTGATGAAACGAGGCAATCTTGGCGATCGGATCCCACTCTACATTGCCTCCCAGCCAATCGGCCAAATCCCGCAAGGGAACGTAAAAGCTGCCTCGGTGCAGAGCATAATCCGAGACTACCTTTTCGCTGTGCTGTCCGCTCTGAACAAGCCTCAAACCGGAAGGCACCTCATGCAGGGCTTGAACGGCATCCTCGGATACAGTCCGGGTTTGTGCGGCCATCCGCACCACCTGCTTATCGAGTTCCGCCCCCCCTTTGTCCTCCGCTGCTGCGGGCAGCTTCGCCAGCATGTCTTTAAAGCGTTCCGGGCTCATTGCCCGATGCACCTTTACCGGTCCGAGCCCGAATGTCACAGGCTTGACATGATCGTCCAGCTTGGCGAATTGGTAGCCCTTTTGCTTGAAAAAGGCTATGATCTGCGGGAGCGCCTTGACCGATTCCCCATGCCCCGATCCGTCGTGCATCAGCAAGTGAATTTCCTTCGGAAACGGCCCTTTTTCAACCGTATCGATGATTTCCTTGGCCGGTACATGCCGCCTCCTGGAATCTCCGCTGTCCATGTTCCAATCATTCACGGTAAAACCCGTCTGGTCCAGGTAATAGAAATAGAAAGCGTCAAAATGTCCGAACGTACCTCCCGGAGCACGAATCAAAACGGGACGTATGCCCGCCAGATTGTCTAGTATTTGCTCCGTCTTGACAATCTGCGACCAAAATTGGTCAAAGCTCCGGTAAAGCTGGCTGTACTCGTGATTATATGTATGATTGCCCACGGCATGGCCTTCCTTGACCATCCGCTTTATCAAATCGGGATAACGCTCGGCTTCTTCCCCCAGCACAAAGAAGGTGGCGTGAATCCCGTTCTTTTTAAGAATATCCAGCACCTGCGGCGTGCAGGCGCTCGGGCCGTCGTCAAAGGTCAAATAAACGGTCGGCTTTTGCGCAACCGTATAATCGTGCGGCCGGAGTATCCGCTGCCCCGAAAGCAGGGCTTGATAAACACCGTTATCGGAATTGCCGACTGTGGAAAGCCTGCCTGCATCGGCTTTAGCCTGATTCGCAAAAGTAAAGATCAACAGCAAAATGAGCATTCCCGTTAAGAAAACGCCCCCTTGCAATTTCTTGAAACTGTTCTTGATGCATCCCATTCCGCCCACCGTTTATCACCTGTCCGTCCCTATCAGATTTTCACTCTGATAGAGTATATGGGACATCGGCCAGGCATATGACAGGTACGCATCTAATCGTATCAGATACGGAAACCGGCTGCTTTGGCTTCCAAAAGCTGCGCCTTCTGGCGAAGCAGTTCGGAATGCTCGCTTAGTATATCGGACACACGATTTTGATTGTCGGACATATCATCTACATGATCCATCCTCTGATTAACGTCCAATGAGGTTTGACTCAGCCGCTCAACCGATGTCACAATCTCGCCGATCCCTTGCGCAATTTCCCCAATAGCTGTTGAAGTTTCCTTTACCCGGTCGCAAAGCAGCCCGCTTTCCGTTTCAAGGCCTTTGAATTTACCGCCGGTTTCTTGAGCAATCGATCTGGATTGAAGCATCGTTTCGGCAAATTTGTCCAATTTTTCGGAATTCAGTTCCATATCCTTCTGAATATAAATTAATTCTTGGGTGATTTCTTTCGCAATCTGATTCGTTTGAGCGGAAAGTGCGCGAATGGCATCCGCCACAACCGCAAATGCCTTGCCATGAACTCCCGCTCTTGCCGACTCAATCGATGCGTTTAAGGAAAGCAGGTTCGTCTGAACATTAAGCTCTTGAATGCCCGACAAAGCCTTGACCACATTCTTGTATCGCTGATTAATGATTTGCGAGGCCTCCTCGACTTGTTGAAACTCTTCCATTGACCGGCCGACTTGCCGAATCAATTCATTCATCTGTTGAAGACCGGCGCGGGCAGAGGCATACATGTTCTCCATGGTGCTATTCATATGCTCGCTTATTGCGCTAATTTCCTGCGTACTGGCATAAACCTGCTCAGTTATACCTGATATGGAAACGGTTTCGTCGTTCTGGCGCAACAATACGTTCTTGCTGTCACTGATTTGCTGCTTAACCGAATTCGATGCTTCCCGGTTTTCGCTTATCCGTTCACCGATAACCTGAGAGGCCACAATCAACTGCTTGCTTACAGCAAGCGTTGATCGAATCATTTCGCGCAGATGATTCCCCATTTCAGACAGCATGCGATCAATCATTCCAAATTCATCTTCTCGGTCAAGCCTGCCCGAATAGGTCAAATCACTATTCTTATAAGCTTCAATCCGGGCAAGAATTCCCTTCACTCCCTGCTGAATACTGCGATTAAACAAATAAATCATGGCTAAAGAAAGCATTACAATAAGAAGCAAAGTAATTAGTGACATCAAATTTGCGACTGAAAGACTGTTGTTAAGATTATCCTGGGTAAGCAGAATATCCTTGTTAAATTTTCTGTTTAATCTTTCATTGGAATCGGACAAAATTTGCGTATACGTAGCAATCAGACTGCGGAATTGTACCGATTTCTCTTCCGGAGACAGAGAAAGAAGATCTAACTTATTGATACTCATCAAATTTTGATACGCCATGTCCATGATAGGGTTCGAATAAGAGCCCTCATCTTTTTCCGATGGCGGGAATTTGCGGTCAAGCCCGACAAAGCTCTTTTTTAGATTGCTCATCTTCTCCCGAAGGGATTCAAGATTTTCATTGATTTTGGCGTCGTTATCGCTTTTTCCGCTGTTTACCTTTTCCACCAGCAGCAGCATCGTTTGCAGCATCGTTTCCGTAACCGCCCGATAGGAGCGTTCCGTATCCGAAAGTTCTGCCGTTGAACGAATATCTTCTGCCACCGAGTTGTTATTTACATAAATCCAAAGAGCCGCTCCTACGTTGATTATAGCTATAACAAGCAACAGCCCCAGCAGGCGCGCGGTAATACTCCTGTTAAAACTAAACTTTTGCAACCGCAGCAAGAGCCGCGAGTTTTTTGCCTGGGTTAACCACTGTAATTGCATTCCACTGCCTCTCCTTCAACTAAACTTTCTACAAGAAAGAGCCCTTAATCGGAAAATATAAGGGCTCTTTGGACAAATCCAACTATTACTTTTTCCTTGAAGTTAATTTCGCTTGTGTAAATTGCAGCAAATAATCAAATCCGCCCGCTTTGGAATCCGTGCCGGACATATTAAATCCGCCAAACGGATGGACGCCGACGAGCGCCCCGGTACACTTGCGGTTGATATACAGATTTCCGCAATGCATCGTTTCCAGCGCTTCGGCAATGCGTTCTTCCTTGCTGGAGAAGAAAGCACCCGTCAAACCGAATTCCGTATCATTGTACAGGTCAATCGCTTGTTTCCAGTCCTTTGCCTTTCCGATGGCCAGTACGGGCCCGAAGATTTCTTCCTGCATGATCCGCGCTTTTCCGTCCACATCCGCAAATACTGTGGGCTCTATATAATAACCGTTGCCTGGCGCTTTACCTCCGCCTGCGAGAAGTTTGCCTTCCGATTTTCCGATTTCAATATAAGAGAGAATCTTGTCATAAGAGCTTTGATCAATGACCGGACCTGAATAGCAGTTGTTCTCCGGAAGACCGACGACCAATTGATCGGTCAACTCCGTCACCTTCCGCACCACTTCGTCGTAAACGGACTCCACGATAATAGCGCGCGAACCGGCGGAGCATTTCTGCCCTTGAAAGCCGAAAGCGGAAGCCACAATCGCCTGCGCAGCTGCATCCAGATTGGCGGTTTCGTCCACCACAATGCCGTCTTTTCCTCCCATTTCTGCAACCACGCGCTTGATCCAGATTTGGCCGGGAGATGTTTTGGCCGCCAGCTCGCTGATGCGAAGCCCAACCTCCTTGGAGCCGGTGAAACTGACGAAACGGGTTTTCGGGTGTGAAGTTAAATAATCTCCGATTTCCGCGCCGCTTCCCGGAATAAAGTTGAGCACACCCGCGGGCAATCCCACTTCCTCCATTAAAGCAGCAAATTTATAAGCAACCACCGGTGTTGCGGAAGCCGGCTTTAAAAGAACCGTGTTGCCGGATACGATAGCAGCCGACGTCATACCGACGCAGATAGCCAGCGGGAAATTCCATGGCGGAATCACGACGCCTACACCAAGAGGAATATAAGTAAGCCGGTTGTCTTCACCCGGTATTTTCACCAAAGGCTGCGTTTCGTTCATGTTGCTGTAACGAATCATTTCTCTTCCATAAAACTCCAGAAAATCAATCGCCTCCGCGGTGTCCGCATCCGCTTCCGCATAGTTTTTTCCCGCCTCCAAAATCATCGTCGCGGAAAACTCATGCTTGCGCTCACGCATCAATTCGGCAGCCTTGAACAAATATTCCGCACGCTCGTGAGGCGGCACCTTCTTCCAGGATTCAAAAGCTTGCAAAGCTGCCTGCATCGCCTCTTCAGCCAACGACTGGTCCGCTTTGCTGACACGACCGATCACTTGGTCGGTATCGCCTGGATTAATAGAAACAATCCGGTCTTCCGTCATCACTTTTTTAGCGCCAATATGGAGCGGATAATCTCCGCCCAGCTCCGCCTTTACCTTGGCAATCGCAGATTCCATAGCCTTCTTGTTTTCTTCCAGACTGAAATCGACAAACGGTTCATTAACAAACGGCTTTACATTCGTTTTTGTGCTCAACATTGTTTTCCCCTTTCAAAGGATAATGAATTGCATACAATTATTTGAACATATTTTTCAAAACAAACCACACGTTGGCCGGACGTTCTGCCAAACGCCGCATGAAATAACCGAACCAGTCGATTCCATACGGCACGTATACGCGAACCTTGTATCCTTCACTCACTAAACGGTTCTGTAATTCCTCGCAAATGCCGTACAGCATTTGAAATTCAAAATGGTCATTGGGTATGCCATGCTCTTTGACAACTTGCTTTGTAAACTCAATCATGTTCTCGTCATGGCTCGCAACGGCTGTATAGCTGCCGCTTATAAGGTGCTGTTTAATGAATTTCTTGTAATTTTCATCCACTGATTTCTTTTCCGGGAAAGCCACCTTAGGCGACTCCTTATAGGCTCCCTTCACCAATCGCAAATTGGCATGAAGCTCGCCCAAAGCTTTCACATCATCCTCGGTACGGTATAAGTAAGCCTGGATTACAATCCCCACATTGTCGTAGGTTTGACGCAGTTCGCGGTAAATATCGAGAGAAACTTGGCAATGTGCGTAATCCTCCATGTCGATCCGCACAAAATTCCCATATTCCTGCGCTCTATCCAGTATTTTTCGCATGTTTTGCATACATAAATCTTTGCTGATATCAAGACCAAGCGAGGTCATTTTCAAAGAAAGATTGGACTGTACTCCCGCCTCCGAAATCGCATCCAATGTTTTCAAACACATGTCAGTCGATTGTCCGGCCTCTTCTTTACTGGAAATAAATTCGCCCAGATGGTCTAGTGTGACTACTCTGCCAGACTGATTCAATTTGCGAACCGCTTCGATCGATTGCTTAATGCTCTCGCCAGCCACAAAACGCGCAGCGCCAAAACGCAGACCATACTTTTTGGCCAGTCGATTGGCCGAGTGGCTTTTGCCTATCGCAAGAAACATATTTCTCATGATTGCTTCCACGACTTCAAACCTCCGCTTCCTTCCGATTGTTCCTCACCACCATTGTTCATGTGTATAATTATACATATAATTTCCTATTTGTACATAATCTCGCCGGAAAATGTTCATAAATTTTATTAGTGTTCAAATTTGAACATGCTGAAAATATTCAGGGTCTGTTACGTTTCTAGTCTCTTGTGAGGAAATATATCCCGACTCCGACCAACGTCACCGTTCCTCCTACGATCTGCAAAAGCGTCGGCTGTTCACTCAGCAACAGACAGGCCATAATAATCGCCAAAACCGGTTCTCCGATGATCGCCATCGATACGGTTGTGGCATTCAACTGGACAAGCAACCGATTAAACAGCATTTGTCCCAGAAAAGTAGGGATGATCGCAAGCAGCAGAAAAACCGCCCAGTCCTTCCACGCATAGTCTATGAGCGAACGGCTATTTAACATATTGTATGCAAGCAGCAACACGCCAGCGATCAGAAAAACGGTAAAACTGTATAGCATCGATGGTATCGTCTTGACCAACGTTTGCCCGGACAAGAGATACAGGGAATAGGCCAGAGCGCCCGCAAGCGAAAGCAAATCGCCATAAAGCGCTTCTTCAGACAGCCCGACATCCCCCACCCAATCAGGATCGATCCGCAGGCCGCCACCAGCAAGCTTGCAATTCCCTTT
>CAZESH010000226.1:0-7371 GCA_964514665.1 uncultured Caryophanales bacterium | reverse complement strand
TGTATACCATTTGTTGACGGCCTTCACTGTCGATGATAATCGTAAAATTATCAAATGCGCGAATGACGCCCCTGATTTGAAAACCGTTTGTCAGATAGACCGTTACCGGGATGTTTTCTTTTCTCAGCTGGTTCAAAAAAGTGTCCTGAATGTTGATGGTTTTGTTCATTAATCGTTACCCCCTGATTCTTATTCCATATTGAGTATATGATTCGTTTCGCTTACATCTTCCTTAATCATCAATCTTTCTTGCTATTATATCATTGATCAGCTTGAAATGGGCAGAAAATTTTCCAGTTTCACTTACATCCACCCATTCGATCTGCTTCATTCTGCGAAACCAGGAAAGCTGCCTTTTGGCATAATGCCTCGTATCGCGCTTCAGCGTGTAAACGGCCTGCTCATAGGAGCATTCGCCCGATAAATAGGCAATGATTTCTTTGTAGCCGAGCCCCTGCATCGCCGTCAATCCCCGATGATAGCCCTTTTCCAGCAAAGCCTGCACCTCGCCTACCAAGCCGAGCTCAAGCATCTGCTCGACGCGCTTCTCGATTCTTTCGTAGAGCAGGCTCCTGTCCATCGTCAGTCCGATCAGGCACAGCCGGTAAGGCGATATTCGCTGCTGCGCCGCCAGCTGTTCGCTTAAGGTCCTTCCGCTAATGTTAAAAATTTCCAAAGCGCGGATGATCCTCCGAATGTCGTTCGGATGCAGCCTGTCGGCGGCTTCCGGATCAACGTCCCGCAGACGGCGGTGAAGCGCTTCGGACCCATGGGCCTCGGCATAATCGTATTGCTCCGCGCGAAACACTTCGTCGCTTCCCGCCTCGCTAAAGCTGTATTCATAACACAGCGATTCAATGTACAGCCCTGTTCCCCCAACGACAAAAGGAAGCTTGCCGGCGGAACGGATTTCCGCTTCGGCGGCTTTGGCCAGACTTTGAAAATCCGATACCGAAAAAGGCTGGTCAGGTTCGAGAATATCGATCAAATGATGCTTGATCCCCGCGCATTCCGGCAGCGAAATTTTCGCCGTACCGATATCCATTCCACGGTATACCTGCATGGAATCGCCGGAAATAATCTCGCAGTTCCATTTTTCCGCCAGCTTCAGGCTCAGTTCGGTTTTCCCCACTGCGGTGGGACCAAGCAGCACCAGCAGCGGCGGTTTTTGCTTCTCCATAGAATCACTCAAGGATCAATCACTCCGTATGCGATTTTCGTGCGCGATCTCAGCATCCGCTCAAAACCGAGCCGGGCAAATTCTCCGCTGTCCCGCTGCTCCTTCATGACTACGGCTTTTCGCGCCACCCTTACCGCCTCAAGCACGGACTCCCTTTGCAGCGGCTGATGATTGGCCAGGCGGCGCAGCGGTGAAATCGAGCTGGAAGCCTCGATGGGATGACGAAACATCGGATCGAAATAGACGATGTCCGCGCTTTTCGCGGGAAGTTTGCGCAAATACTCGCCATGTTCGCTTTCGATCAGCTGAATGCGCCTCATCGCGTCATCGACATCGCGGATTCCCGACACATGCGTGCGCAAGCCTTCGCGAACGATCAGCGCTAGCAGCGGCTCGCTTTCCAGCGCGGTCACCCTGCCGGCCGGTCCGACCGCATGGGCCAGCAGGATGGCGTCGGTGGCCATTCCCGCCGTGCAGTCAATAACGGTGTCCCCTTCTCTAGCACCGCACGCTTCAATCAGGTTCTCCGGCTCGCCGGAACGCAATCTTTTGATGCGTATAACCGAGGTTCCGGGATGGAAATGCAGGGGAGCATGGTCGCCGCAATAGAGCTGCATGCCATCCGCGGAAACGACCAGCAAACAAGCATCCTCGGTCTGCTGCTGAAGCTTGCTCAGCGGAAGGTCGTTTCTCGCTACAACGGCCGCTTGGAGCTGCCCGGCATACAAGGCGGCCCGGGTGACTGTTTGTTCATTGGCACTTCGTGTTGTCGTCACCAGCATAGTATTGACCCTTTCATTGCAGCCAAGTGGTTTTTTCGGAAAACGGCATACGCTTTCCCTGCGGAGCTTCTTGCAAAGGATAACCGATATAAACGAATCCGACGATTTGTTCCTGTTCCTGCAGATCAAACGCCTGCCGCATCCTCGGATGATAAGCCGCCGCCCCGGTCCGCCAAATCGCGCCCAAGCCCAAATCATGAGCCGTGAGCAGCATATTCTGCACCGCGGCATGAACGGCTGCAAGCTCTTCAATCTCAGGGATATGAGGCTGTCCGGAAGGACGTGCCGCCACGGCGATGACCACCGGAGCCCGGTAAGCCTTGGCCTCCTGCTTGATGCGCAAAGCCGCCGTCTCCTCTTGGGAAAGCCCCTCGGCGCTCTCGGCGGCAATATCCGCAAACGCTTCGGCCAGCGCTTTTCTGCCGTCTCCCGTCATCACATAAAATTGCCACGGTTCCGTGTGATGATGATTCGGCGCCCACACCGCTGCCTCCAGAATGGCTTCGATCTGCTTGCGGTCAAGCGTATCGGGCTTTACTTTGCCAATGCTTCTCCTTTCGCGGATCGCTTCTTGCAGCTGCAAATCCGATTCCTCCTCCTTTTATGACTTACATTACGCGTTTGAACATTTTTTCCAGCTCGTAATTGGAGATGCTGACCACAATCGGTCTGCCGTGCGGACAGGTGTAAGGAATGCGGCAATTGCCCAAACGGTCGAGCAGCGCCTCCATCTCCGCAAGCGTCAAATTGTCGTTGGCTTTGATCGAGGCTTTGCAGGAGCACAAAATCGCCGATTTTTCCCTCAGCTTGGCAATATCGATCGCTTGTTTCTCGGACAGCACCCATTCCGCCATGTCTTCGGCGATTTCCCGCTCAGACCCCGGAGGGATCCAATGCGGAAGCGCCCTTATTATAAAGGTATTCCCACCAAACGGCTCCATGTAAACACCCGCCTGTTCAAAAACGTTCAACCGGTTCTTGATCACCAGCGCGTCCGAAGGCGTAAATTCCAGGGGGATTGGGACAACGAGCTCTTGGCTTGCTTGCGCGGGATTGCCGAACAGCTCGTAATAATATTCATAGTTGATGCGCTCATGCGCAGCATGTTGGTCGATCATGTACAATCCGTCTTCGTTTTGCGCCAAAATATAAGTTCCCTTCATCTGACCGATCGGGAAAAGCTTGGGGAACGCCGGGCGCCCGCCGCTTTGCTTCTCCGGATCGGAGCCCGCCAGCAGGGCCTCAGCCGCATTCGCAGGCGGTTTGGACCGCTCCTCGGGCGGGGCTTGCCGCCCGACAAATGCGGACGAGGCCATTTCTTTGGCCGCATAATCAAAAGAACTGCGCTGCGCAGCCTGCCTGCTCCCTTGTGCAGCCGCATCGCGGCTTGTTTGAAAGGGCTGGCCGTTCTGCGAATTCGCATCCTCCCTGGGCGGGGAATTTGCCGGAAATGATCGGCTTGGAGCAGCAGCGGGCGCCTCGATGCTGTCTGCGCGGTACAGATCCAGCTGCTCCTGAATCAGCGTATTCCGCTCCTTCGGCTTGGACGCTTCGGGAATCAGCACGTTGCGCTTCAATGCCTGCTTGACCGTCTGCTGCAGGAACGCGTTCAACTCCTGCTCCTTGCTGAAGCGCACTTCAAGCTTATTCGGATGCACATTGACGTCCATAAGCGTTGGGTCCATCTGCACATGAATCACCGCAAGCGGAAAACGGTGAAGCGGCAGCAGCGTGTGATATGCCTGCATAACCGCCTGCGTCAGAGAATAATTGCGGATGGTCCGGCCGTTGACGACAAAAGTCATGCCCGTCCGGTTGGAGCGGGTCATTTCCGGTTTGGAGACATAGCCCGACAACCGGTAGTCGGCGTTTTCCGCCTCCAAAGACGTCATGTTCTTGGCCACCGTCGTGCCGTAAATGGCGGCGATCACCTGAAGCAGGTCGCGATCGCCGGTCGTCTGCAGCAGCACATTTCCGTTATGCGCCAAGGTAATGGCGATTTCCGGATGGGCAAGCGAGATCCGATACACGTAATCGGAGATGTGGCTAAGCTCCGTCTGCACGGTCCGCATGTACTTCAAGCGGGCCGGCGTATTGAAGAACAGATCGCTGACCCGGATATCCGTCCCTCTCGACGAGGCCGCATCCTCCAAAAGCTTTACCGCTCCACCCTCGATAAAAAGCCGCTTGCCCCTGCCGTCGCTGCGCGAAGAGGTAAGACATTCCAGCTTGGACACAGCGGCGATGCTCGGCAGCGCTTCACCGCGGAAACCGAGGCTAAGAATGCGAAACAAGTCGCTTCCCGAGCTGATTTTACTGGTAGCATGCCTTAAAAATGCCGTTTCGCAATCATCCTCGGCAATGCCCGAACCGTTGTCCACTACATGGATATAGGCGACGCCTCCGTCTCCGATTTCAATGTCGATCCGCTCTGCGCCCGCATCAATGGCGTTTTCCACCAATTCCTTGACAACGGAAGCAGGCCGTTCCACGACTTCACCGGCGGCAATCTGGTTGGCGATATGCTCATCCAATACATGAATTTTTCCCATCGGACTAGTTCCCCTCATTCTCCTGCAGCGTCAGTTGGCCGTTGTCATTTTGCCATGAAAAACGGGAGAATTTTTGCTTGAACGCATTCAGGTCAATATAGCTGAAACCGCCCAGAATCAAGGCATCGTTTGCTTGAAGGGAGAACTTTGCACTGTCGTATCCGTTGTTTATCGTGACGCTCTTGCCGGTATTGTCCCAGCTTGCTTTGCCCTTCACCAAAGCGGCCAACATACGCGAAGGCACATATGCCTGGCCCTTCCGGTTGATCGTCTCCACCGTCATGTTGAACGGCTGTCCGTTAAATTCCGTTTGATGCTTGCCGAGTTTGATTTGCAGCGATCCGACACCCGCTTGGTACAAAGCCGCAACCAGCTGCTCAAAATCTCCGGACACATTGACGTCCGGCTGAAGTCCCACTTTGTTGACCTTGCGTTTAAGCGGAGTCAAATATTCCTCCACCGTCAGCTTCAGGACACCGCCGCCGGGGATCAGGAACGAGGTTTGCACGCTGCCCTTGCCATATGTTTTCGTGCCGATCACCATCGCCTTGCGATAGTCCTGCAGCGCGCCGGTAAGCACCTCGGAAGCGCTGGCGCTGTATTGGTTTACAAGCACATAAAGGGATGCATCCAGCGTTTGACCGTTTTTGATCATGACGGATTGGTCGTTGCCGTCGCGGTCCTTGGTATGGATCAATACACCTTCTTTAATAAATTGCTTGGCTATGTTCAGCGCCGTATCCAGCCTGCCTCCCGGATTATAGCGCAGATCGAGAATCAGCGATTTCATCCCGTTCTTTTTCCATTCCGTCAGCTGCGCCGCCAGCTTCTCGTCGGCATCGCTGGAAAAGTCGTTGATCCTCGCGTAGCCGATCTTTTGCGGAAACCAGTGCGCCTCCAAAACCGGAATCGCCACGGTTGCCCTTTTCATGCTGACATCGAAGGTTTTGCCGTCGCGTTGAATGGTGATTTTCACCGTGGTTCCTTCCGGTCCTTTAATCCGTTTGACCAATTCGTCAATACCCAAGCCTTTAACCGGAGCTCCCGCGACTCCGACAATATAATCGCCGCTTGCCAATCCCGCGCCGGACGCCGGGGATCCGGCAAATACCTGATCGATATAAAACCCGTCCTTCTCAGAACCGACCCTGATTCCGATACCGACATACTGGTTTTCCAACTGGTCGATGAACGATTGCCACTCATCCTTGCTGAAATACTGGGTGTATGGATCGTCAAGCGACTTGATCATGTCGGGGATATCCGTCTCCTTAAGGGTGTTTGGGTTCGCCCCGCTGACGTGATACTTCGTAATAATCTGATATACCTGATCCCTTTGCTGCTGCGTATTTTGATCGGCTGCGGCAAACGCCGCCGAAGGCAGCAGCGAAAACGCGATGAGCAATATCACCGCCGCACGCATCCATTTTCCCGCCCGGAGCTGCTTATGACGCAATGGTCTTACGATTCGACGCATATTCTCCACCTGCCCTATCCGTTATTATTTTTGCAGCCTTTGCTTAAGTCCGTAGATAAAGTTCATCGCCTGCATCGGCGTCATTTCCAGCAAATCAAGCTTGCGAATTTCCGCAAGCACCGCCGACGCTTCCGGATCAAGCGGGGGCGGGGATTTCTTCCTGTCCGTTTCCTTATCCTTGGCCGCGGCGCTTTCCTCAAAAAGCTTCAATTGGACGACGGAAGTCGGCGTACCGCCTCCGCTGCGCGAACCTTCGCGTGCTTCGAACGCGCTCAGCAAAGTATAAGCGCGTGCTATGACCGACTCCGGAAGTCCGGCTATTCTTGCGCAGTAAATGCCGTAGCTCGTATCTGCCGCACCGCGGATCAGCTTGCGCAGAAAAGTCACCTTTTCTCCGCTCTCTTCCACAGCCATGCAATAATTTTTCAAGTCGGGAAGGCTTTCCTCCAAATGCGCCAACTCGTGAAAATGGGTGGAAACCAGCGTCTTGCAGCCGACTTGCTGATGCAGAAATTCGATCACCGCCTGGGCGATCGACATGCCCTCGCCGGTTGATGTGCCTCTGCCCAGCTCGTCGATAATAACCAGGCTTTGCGAGGTCGCTTTTTCCGTCATGACCTGAATATCCTGCATTTCCACCATAAAGGTGCTTTGTCCGCCGACAAGGTCGTCTGCGGCACCGATGCGCGTAAAGATGCGGTCAACAAGCGGAATCGAAGCTTTCCTTGCGGGAACAAAGCAGCCGATTTGCGCCATGATCGTAATTAAAGCGACCTGCCGCATGTACGTGCTTTTGCCCGCCATATTCGGCCCGGTTATCAGCAAAATCCGGCTGCCGTCTCCGCTTAGAAACGTTTCATTGTGGATGAACTTGCCATCCTTCAGAACGGCTTCAACCACCGGGTGCCGTCCTTCTTCGATGGATAAGTCAAATCCTTCGGAAATATCCGGCTTGACGAATCTCTCCGAAACGCTCACAGCAGCCAAAGATTGATATGCATCCATCACGGCCACAGTCTCCGCCAGTCGCTGCAGGCGTTTAACCTCTGCGGCGATTTTCTCGCGCAGCCCGGCGAACAGCTCATATTCCAAATCGACCATTTTTTCTTCCGCCTCAAGGATGAGCGATTCCTTTTCCTTCAATTCCGGGGTAATGTAGCGTTCCGCATTGGCAAGCGTCTGTTTGCGCTCGTATCGTCCTTCCGGAAGCGCTGCGAGATTGGCTTTGGTCACTTCGATATAGTAGCCGAACACCTTGTTGAAGCCGATTTTCAAAGATTTGATCCCGGTCGATTCGCGCTCTTGCTTTTCCAGCTGGGCGATCCACTGCTTGCCGTTGATGCTCGCCTCTTTTAAGCGGTCGAGATAAGGGTCATAGCC
>CAZESH010000225.1:0-7374 GCA_964514665.1 uncultured Caryophanales bacterium | reverse complement strand
GTGCAGAAGGATCCCATCTACCGCAATATCCTGCATATCGATTTTTTGCAGGTGGATTTAAGCGAGCAGATCGAAACGACCGTCAAGCTGGAGCAGGTTGGAAAGTCTCCGGCTCTGCAAACGGGCGGCATCCTGCAAACCCAGCTTCATGAAGTAAAAGTCAAATGTCTGCCGCAGAACATTCCGTCCCTGATCGAAGTCGACATCAGCGGTTTGAGGGCGGGCGGTCATATTACAGCGGGGGAGCTTTCCGTTCCCGCCGAGGTGGAATTGGTGACAGATCCGGAGGAGATTGTGGTCACAGTGCTGGCTCCACAAAAGGAGGAGCCGCTAACAGGGAATGAAGCTGCGGTAGAAGTGGCGGAGCAGGAAGCAACAGAATCGGAAAAAGCATGACGCATCGCATATTGTTCTTAAGTCCGGCAAACAAGGGCTGCGACTCTTGTAACGTCAGCCCATGTTTGCTTATACCGGCATGGGGGTTCAATAGCCGGGTCTGGAAATAAAGGTAAAGTGGCTGCGATTGTAAAAGGTGTCGTTAAGCTTGATATAATGGGAGGAAACCTGTTCGACGAAGCCGATGTCATTATGATGGTTGTTCTTGTAAATTTGGATCGGCACCTCATGGTCGATATGATCCTGGAATTGCAAGTCTTCGGTGAGGATTTGTCCATTTACATACATTGCGATCACCTTCGCTTCGGTTTTATTTTAGCCGCTTCGGAATTTTACCGCTTTCATGATATAATGGCTTTTAATTCCACACAGCAGGTATTGCTTATACTAGTTATGACAATCGGGAAGCCGATTTCGTTGCATGAAAAATAAAAAAAATGTCTGATTGCAAGAAAAAAAGGCGAAAACCACGACAGGAGGCAGCAAAAATGAAATGGATAGCCGGACTGGGAATCCGGGTAAACCTTATCAGGATACACGACACAATGTCGGCTTTATGGCGCTTGACCAACTTGCGGAAAAATGGAATATAGCGTTTAAGGAAAGCAAATTCAAAGGATGGTTGGGCGAAGGCCAAATCGCCGGGCAAAAAGTGCTGCTGCTAAAGCCTGCAACCTATATGAATCTATCAGGCGAATCACTTCGTGCGTTGATGGATTTTTACAAGCTTGCTACAAGTGATTTGATTGTCGTCTATGACGATATGGATACGCAACTTGGGCAAATCCGTCTGCGCAGGCAGGGGGGCGCAGGCGGCCATAACGGCATTAAGTCGATTATTCAGCATCTAGGTACGCAGGAATTCGACCGCATCCGTATCGGCATTTCCAAGCCCGAGCCCGGCTTCGGCTTTGCCGACTATGTGCTCGCAAGCTTTGCCAAAAAAGAGCGGGAACCCTTGAATGCGGCCTTAAAGCAAACTGAAGAAGCCGTTGAATTCGCCGTGGAGCATCCGTTTGATAAAACGATGGCTGCTTTTAACAAAAGGGAAGGGTAATTTCAGAACAAAATGGTCATACTGATGAAAAGGGTATAGATTCTCATCAGGAGGCATACATATGACCATACATTATATATGTCGGCATTGCCGCTCAGTCATCGGACAAATTCATCAGGACGGAATCGAGGAAGCCCAACTCGGCTTCGATTTCTTGACCCCTGAGGAACGCAGCGATATAATTACCTATAACCGTAACGGCGACACGACGGTAAAAGTGGTTTGCGATTACTGTAAAGAAGCCTTGGACCAGCATCCTGAGCTTTCACTGCTGTCCAACCCGTTGCAGTAATGAATGCGGGTTCGATAGCCTTGGCGACCGCCGAGGCTTATTTTCTGTTGCGTAAATCAAGCGGCACACAGGGTCATGAATGAAAGGATGTAGAATAAGCATGAAAGAATTGCTCCAAGCCTTTTCCCGGGAAGCGGACTTTCAGTCTGTTCTGTCAGGCATTCGCAAGGAAATGAAGGAACAGTTGGTTGCCGGATTGACCGGTTCATCGCGGCAGGTGTTTATCGCTTCTTTGGCGGAAGAGCTGCAGCGGCCGGTTTTGGTTGTGACCCATAACATGTTCTCTGCGCAAAAAATCGCCGAGGATTTGTCGGAGTGCTTGGAGAATGAAGTGCTGCTTTATCCTGCCAATGAGCTGATGATTACGGAATCGGCGGTTTCCAGCCCGGAAACGCTGTCCCAGAGAGTGGACGTGCTGACCAAGCTGGCGGCCGGTTATCGCGGCATTGTAGTGACTCCGCTTGCAGGCGTGCGCAGACTTTTGCCCGCCAAGTCAATCATCGCGGATGCGCGCCAAGCGGTCGATGTCGGTGAGGTACTGGAGCTCGAAACGTTTATCAGCCGGATGAGCGAGTTTGGATACAATCGCGTCGAACGTGTGGAAAAACGCGGAGAAATCAGTGTGCGCGGAGGCATTGTCGATGTTTATCCGATGACCACAGAGCATGCCTACCGCATCGAGTGGTTCGACAATGAAATAGATTCGATCCGCAGCTTCGATCCTTCCGATCAAAGATCCATAGACAAACTGCAGCAGATTGTGATTTTGCCCTGCAGGGAACTGATTGCTTCACCGCAGCGCTTTCAAAATGCGGCGCAGCATACGTATGAACGTTTGGAAGAGCAGCTGGCAAAAATGACCGATCGTAAAGCAAAGGAAAAACTGCTGCAGGGAATCGGTCGGGAAATCGAGATGCTCAGGGAAGGCATGTATTTCTCAGAGCTTTATAAATATGTTTCTTTTTTATTTCCCGAACGACATACCCTGCTTGATTATATACCGAAGGACACCGTGCTCTTGCTGGATGAACCGATCCGCTTGCAGGAGACGGCGAAACAGCTGGAGCGGGACGAAGCGGAAACGATGACGGTTCTGCTGCAAGAAGGCAAGTTTCTTCCTGCATTCGTTGCAGCCAAGGATTATCATACGCTGTTTTCCTACAGCGCTTTTCAAATGTGCTATTTGTCGCTTTTCTTGAGACAGGTCCCCCATACCCAACCGCAAAATATCGTTAATCTGATCAGCCGCTCGATGCAAAACTTTCATGGACAAATGAATGTGCTGAAATCGGAGATGGAGCGTTGGGGAAAAGCCGGCTCGCAGGTGCTTTTGTTGGCCAACGGGGAAGATCGCGTCGGGCGGGTTCGCAGGGTGCTGGAGGATTATAAAATACCAGAGCCGCAAATACTTAACGGCAATTTGCAGTCCGGCTTTGAACTGCCTTCTATTAAGCTTGTCGTCATAACCGAAGGCGAGCTGTTCACGCAAAAACAAAGAAAAGCGCGTAAAATCGATAGAAAGATAGAAAATGCCGAGCGGATTAAAAGCTACTTGGATTTGAAGGTAGGCGACTATGTCGTCCACGTCAATCACGGCATCGGCAAATATGTCGGCATCGGGACGCTTGAAGTCGGGGGCATCCATAAGGATTATATGCATATCGTATATGCCGGCGGAGACAAACTCTCCGTGCCGATCGATCAGATCGACATGGTGCAAAAATATGTGGGATCGGATGAAAAGGAACCGAAGCTGTATAAGCTCGGCGGAAGCGAATGGACAAGAGTGAAGAACAAGGTGCGTTCCTCGGTCAAGGACATTGCGGATGATCTGATCCAGCTGTATGCGCAGAGAATGCAGGCCTCCGGGTACAGCTTTGCGAAAGATTCGGCTTATCAGAGGGAGTTTGAAGGCCTGTTTCCCTATGAGGAGACTCCGGATCAATTAAGAGCGATAGAAGAAATTAAAAAAGATATGGAACAAAGCCGTCCGATGGATCGTCTATTATGCGGGGATGTCGGCTACGGCAAAACCGAGGTTGCCATTCGTGCAGCCTTCAAAGCGGCCATCGAGGGCAGGCAGGTGGCCGTTCTCGTGCCGACCACAATTCTGGCCCAGCAGCACTTTGAGACGTTTCGCGAGCGGTTTTCCGGATATCCTATCCGCATCGAGGCATTAAGCCGCTTTCGTTCCAAAAAAGAGCAAAATATGATCATCAAGGGAGTCAATAACGGAACGGTAGATATTGTGATCGGTACGCATCGGCTGCTCTCTACCGATTTGAAATTCAAGGAACTCGGTTTGCTGATTGTGGATGAGGAGCAGCGTTTCGGCGTCACGCACAAGGAGAAGCTGAAGCAATTGAAGGCCAGCGTCGACGTGCTCACCTTGACGGCAACGCCGATCCCCCGTACACTGCACATGTCGATGCTGGGCGTCAGGGATTTGTCGATCATCGAGACGCCTCCGGAAAATCGTTTCCCGGTACAAACGTATGTGGTAGAATACAGCAGTGCGCTGGTGCGTGAGGCGATCGAAAGAGAGCTGGCCAGAGGCGGGCAGGTGTATTATCTATACAACCGTGTGCAGGGCATTCAGCAGATGGCGGAACGCATTTCGCAGCTTGTTCCCGAGGCGCGGGTAGCGGTTGGACACGGTCAAATGTCGGAACAGGAGCTGGAGCGGACGATTCTTGATTTTTTGGACAACGAATCCGATGTGCTGGTCAGTACGACGATTATTGAAACAGGCGTGGATATCCCCAACGTCAATACACTGATTGTGCATGATGCGGATAAAATGGGGCTTTCCCAGCTTTATCAGCTGCGCGGCAGGGTAGGTCGCTCCAACCGCATTGCCTATGCGTATTTCACCTATGAAAGGGATAAGGTGCTCTCGGAGGTTTCGGAGAAACGGCTGGAAGCGATCAAGCAATTTACCGAACTTGGATCCGGTTTTAAAATCGCCATGCGGGATTTGGCTATCCGCGGTGCGGGCAACCTGCTCGGAGCCGAGCAGCATGGATTCATCGCATCTGTAGGGTTTGATATGTATTCGCAGATGCTCTCCGAAGAAATCAACAAGCGCAAGCTTGAGATGGGGGACGTTCCGCAAGCGGAGGAACAAGCCTGGTCCACGCAGATCGACATGAGCATTGATGCTTATATCCCTTCGGATTATATTTACGACAGCATTCAAAAAATTGAAATCTATAAAAAAGTCGCCTCCATCCAAACTCTGGAGGAAGAGGCCGATTTGCACGAAGAGCTGGTTGACCGCTTCGGCGATTTGCCTCAGGCGGTGCTTAACCTGCTGACGGTTGCAAGGCTCAAGGTATACGGAAAGCAATTCTTCATTGAATCCATATCGCAAAAAACGAATGAAGTGATCATTAAAATCCACGGAAGCCAAAATGGCAATATCGATGGACAAAAGCTGTTCGAGCTCGGCGGAAAGCTTAAAAACAAGCTTCGTTTGATCGGCGGCGTGCAAATTCAAATCGCTTTGAACTGCAAAGGGATTTCAACGGAAGAAACATTGGCATTTATCGAAAGCTTTCTGCTACAATACAGGAAGGTCATCAAATCGAAGGGAGAATTACAAGATGTCGCCAAATAATTCATTTTCCATACATCGCCGCAATATCTGGATCAAAGGCCTGTTGATTGTTACGGTCCTGCTCCTGATTGCCACGGGATGCGGAAAGAAAAACACAAAAGCGGATGAAGGAACCATAGTTGCCACTTATAAAGGAGGGCAAGTAACGGAAAAGGAATTCAACGGTTTTTTGGGAGCCGACAAATTCTTCAATTATTCGCAAATGTATGCTTTATACGAATCCAGTCCCACCTTTAAAAAGGACATGTTGAACCAATATATCGGCATGCAGTATCTAATTAAGGACGCTTCCGAGGATATTGTGAAAAAGGCGGAAAAATCCGCAAAAGACCAAATGGATCAATTCCAGAAGTCTATGACGGACAAGCAGAACAAAGACCAATACACGAAAATGCTCAAGGAGCTGGGCATCGAGGAGCCCGATCTGCAGCTGTACATGAAACGTCAGCTGATTCTGGCCGATTTGCTGAAGCAGAAATTTCCCGATGATCAGGTGAAAGCCCAGTACGACAAAGACATCAAGGAAAACAAGGACAAATTTACAAAAGCAACGGTCGACCACATCTTGATCGCTTTGAAGGATCCCAATACGAACAAGGATATCCGCACAAAAGAAGAGGCTCTGAAAAGAGCTCAGGAAGTTGAAGCCAAGCTGAAAAACGGCGGGGATTTTGCAGCGCTGGCCAAGGAATATTCCGATGATCCGGGTTCGAAGGACAGCGGAGGCCAGTATAAGGATGCCGATGTCAACAGCTGGGTGCCGGAATTCAAAAAAGCGGCGCTTGAGCTGCCCCTGAACACGATCAGTGATCCGATTGAAACCCAATATGGCTACCATGTCATGAAGGTGGAATCACGGACAGAAGGCAAATATGAGGATGTCAAGGACCAGGTTCGTTCCGAGTTGATTCAGCAGTATTTGTCAGACTTTATGCAGAAGGATCTTCCCGGCATCGTCACCAGCATCAACCTGCCTGAGCCTTCGCCGTCTCCATCCGCTTCACCAGCGGCTTCGCCTTCGGCATCCCCGGCGGCCGGAAAATAAACGCAATCTCAAGCCCACCCGAAAGGGTGGGTTTTCTTTCTAGAATCGGTAACGCTGACGAATGAGCTTTAAGTAAGCCGGTCTTCTCTCCCGATGTCGCCCGATTGGAACAAACGAAGCGATTATGGCCAGGCAAGAATGGAGTGTGACCGCCGCGCGCAATATGGCGACAGTTCTTCTGCTTTTATGCTTCGTGTAATAGGTAAACATGCTGCGGTATCTTTCATGGAATACGACGCTGTAATTATTCTTTTTGCTGGAGCCGACAAAGTGGATAACCGGCACTGTATGCAGCAAACAGATTTTCCAGCCCGCTTGCTTGATTCGACAGCACAGGTCCACATCCTCGTAATCCAGGAAAAAGGCTTCATCCAGCAGACCCACCTGCTCCAGCACCTCCCGCCGGATCATCATGCACGCCCCGGTAATCCAGTCGACCTTGCGGTCGGACTCCGGCTGCGAATAAGCGTTGGGAAAGCTTGTCCCGAAGGCTGAGTGATCTGTTCCCCCGTAATCAGAGTCGGGCCGACTGCCGCCGTGTTGGGTGATTGCTCGAGATAAGCCAGCATTTTTGCGAAGGTTCCGTCGGAAACGACCGTGTCGCTGTTGAGCAGCAGGTAATAATCCCCTGAGCTGTGCCGGAAAGCGATATTATTCGCGGCTGCAAATCCTGCATTGCGAGGATTTGCAGCCGCGAATAAGTTTCACGTTTTCCATTCCGGTTTTTTCCATAATTTCATTATAACTTAAACAATACGTACATAAATCAGAAATTCATCTCGAATCATGTTAGGAAGCGAAAAGGGAATCTGCCCGGCGAAAAGCATGAGTATTTGAATGGGACAGAATTTCCATAATAAGGAGAGGCGGGGGTTCCGATTCGGGTGACTTTGCTTTTAAGCATATGCTTCGATGGTTCTTGGTCTGTCAGGCTTGTACTGGACGTTTACACATCTTTGCCGGAA
>CAZESH010000224.1:0-7379 GCA_964514665.1 uncultured Caryophanales bacterium | reverse complement strand
GCGGCGGGCCTGCCTGAGCAGGTAGCCGAAGAAAGGCGCGCCAAGCAAAGCGGTGAAGATGCCGATCGGCAGCTCTCTCGGCTCCATCACAATGCGCGCCAGCATATCCGCACCGACCAGAAAGATGGCGCCGGCAATCACCGACAGCGGCAGCAGGATGCGATGGTTGGCTCCGAACACCAGACGTATAATATGGGGAATAATCAAGCCTACAAAGCCGATTGTTCCCGAAACCGATACGGCGGCGGCCGTTACCAGCGATGCGGTGATCAGGACAATCAGCCGCACCCTGCCCACGGGAACTCCCAAATGATGCGCCGCTTCCTCGCCCATGGCGAGAATGTTAAGCTGTCTGGAATAAGCCGCGATGACAACCATTCCCATAATCGCATAAGGAAACACGACCCGGACAAAATCCCAATCCGACAAGGTCAGGCTGCCCATCATCCACAGCATGATCATCTGCATTTTCCAATCCGATATCGACAGGATGAACGACAGCAGGGCAGCTATAAAAGCCTGCACGACGACTCCGGCCAGGATCAGGCTTTCCATGCGCATTGTTCCTTGTATGCGGGCCAGCAGAAAAACCGCGGTCAATGTCAGGATGCCTGTGAAAAAAGCAGCCAGTGGAAGCGCCCAATGCCCGAATACGGACAGCTGCCAGCCCAAAAGAATGACCAATGCGGCGCCTAGCGAGGAGCCGGAGGAAACACCCAGTATGTACGGATCGGCCAGCGGGTTGCGAAGCACGCCCTGAAAAGCGACACCGGCAGCAGCAAGAGAAGCGCCTACAACAATGCCCAACAGCACCCTGGGAATGCGCAGCTGCCAGACGATCACCTCCGACGCCTGATTCCAGCTGACATCCAGCCAGCTCTGCACAAAGGGAAGACGGCTGATTACGATTTTCCATACCGTTGAAAATGAAAGCTGCGCACTGCCCAGAGAGACGCTGATCAAGGAAATCACGATCAGCGCCGCCAGGAGCAGCGGAATCCAAATCAACAGGATGCGTCCTTCGCCTGCTTGTTTCATCATCACGGCTTAAATTCCTTTACTTGTTGAATTTTTGCGGATAAAGCTTTTCGGCGATTTCCTGCAATCCGTCCATTAATCTCGGACCCGGACGCGTTACCATATCGGAATTAACCTCAAAAACCTGATTCTGTTCAATCGCTTTGACCTTTTGCCATGTCTTTCTGCTTTTTACCTGATTGACGGCATCCTTGATGTAGTAGCCGTATGTGATGAGAATCGTATCCGGATTGGCTTCAATTACTTTTTCCTCGCTGAACTGCGGCCATCCCGGAGTATCGGCGGCAACATTGACGCCTCCCGCAAGATCGATCATTTCATTGATAAAGGTGTCTTTGCCCGCCGTATATAAAGTGGGATCAATTTCAATCCATACCTTCTTGCGCTGCTCCGCCGGTATGTCTTTAACAGCGGCTACGACCGCATCTCGCTTCTGTTCCATTGCTTTTACCGTCTCGATCGCTTTACCCTCCGTTCCGGTCGCTTTTCCGATCGTACGGATCGAATCCATCGCTTCCTGCAAATTTTTCGCATCCAGCACAAGCACGGTCAACCCCAGCTTGCGCAGCGCTTCAACGGACTTGCCGTTTGTAGAGCTGGCCAGCACCAAATCCGGCTGCAGCGACACGACCTTTTCCGCACTGATGTCGAGGCCGCCTACTTTTTCGATATTTTTCACTTCAGCCGGGTAATTGTCCCAATCGGAGACACCGACAATCTTGGCTCCGAGTCCCAAAGCGAAGGCAATTTCCGTAGCACTGGGAAGAATCGAAACGATTTTCTGCGGCTCTTTCTCTATTTTTACTTCCGTTTGTGTGGAATCCTTGATCGTTACAGGGAAAGCGGCAGGCTGCAAGGAGGGCTGTGCGGTCGCTTCTGCCGTTGCTTCAGGCTGCGTCGAAGCCTGCGCCGTAACCTGCGGAGCTTGACTGCTGCTTGACTCCGGACCCGCTGTGCTGCTGCCGCAGCCGCTTGCTGTTAATACGAGCAAAACCAATACCATTAATGAGACAAGACTTTTCCATCGACTTTTCATTTCATTCTCTCCTAGTCAGTTTGAATAGAATTAAATCACCCATCACCCATGAAACATTAAAAAAACGCCCCGATTTCCCGCAGGAAGATCAAGGCGTTTTGTTGTATGCAACAATTACGAATGCCTTTCCTTTGACCCGAAGGAAACCGGCGGATAACGTTCAGGCAGGTCTCCTGGCTTATGGATCGTCGCCGTTTTTCGCCTTCCCATCCGGATGGCTCCCGGACAGTGGCATTTCGAAAAACAGCTCCCCATTGACAGTGGCGGGACCGCGTCGGATTTGCACCGAACTTCCCTTTTAACTTCGCCGCTGGTAACGGCAAAGACCTGAGCATAATTCCTTATGCAGTTTGTAAAAACCAGATATAGAAATATTATGCACACGTGCTTCCATATCTAGAGTCTATTACTAAAATAGCGAAACCATGTTGGGAAGTCAATGTTTTTTTCCGGCTTCAGTGCACTGCGGCAAGCTCCAGCAAGCCATCCGTGCCGATCCGCCGGCAATAATCCCCAAAACCTTCTCCCGTTGTGCGGTTCTGTACATAAGCCGTCAGCAGAGGTTTTAAGGTGTCAGCCAGTTGTTCATACGGCACCATTTCCTTGAACAGCGTATTTAAACGATCTCCATTTGCCGATGCGCCCAAGAAAACGTCATATTTCCCCGGCGCTCTGCCGACAAAACCGAGTTCCGCCAAATACGGGCGGGCGCATCCATTGGCGCAGCCGGTCATGCGGATTGTAATCGACTGATCTTCGATGCCCAATTGCTTGAGCAGCTGCTCAATCTGAGGAATCACGCCGGGCAAAGCCCTCTCCGATTCAGCGAGCCCGAGTCCGCATGTCGGCATCGACGGACAGGCCATCGAGTTCAGCAGTGCATGGGAGCAAGCTTCAGGGAGCGATACGCCGGCTTGCTCCAGCTTACTGGCAATTGCCTGATAATCCGCCGTGGACAGGTCGGCCAGAATGAGATTTTGCTGCGTTGTAAGGTGTACCGTCGGCTTGAACGTTTCCATGATTTCCTTCAGCACGCTTTTCAGCTGGATACTTTCCGTATCGATAATCCTACCGTTTTGCACGAAGATGCCGAGATACCCTTTGTTTTCATCCTGCTGATGCCAGCCGTAATGATCGTGCGCACTTTCCCACGTCAGCTTTCGCGGGGCCGCAATCGATTTGCCCAAATATTTTTCCGTTTCAGCCTTAAACCAGGCCATGCCGTTTTTCGCAATGAGATATTTCATTCTGGCAAATTTGCGTTCCTCACGGTTGCCGTTGTCACGCTGCACCTTGACTATCGCCACGCAAGCCTCAACAAGATCTTCCCTGTCCACATAACCAAGCGGAGCAGCCAGAAAGGGACTCGTTTCTTTATCTGTTGCCGTGCGGCCCATGCCGCCGCCTGCCAGAATCGTATAGCCCTCGACTTGGTCTCCGCTGTTATGAGCGACGATTCCGATATCATTGGCATAGATGTCGCTGCAGTTATCGCCTTCATAAGTAAAACCGATTTTAAATTTACGCGGCAAATAAAGCTTCCCGTAAATCGGCTCTTCATCTGCTTCCCCGTTCAAATTCACCTGCTCGCCATCCAGCCAAATTTCGTGATAAGCATTCGATTTGGCTGACAAGCGGTCGACAATTTTCAAGATATCCTCGCGCACCTGCTCATAGAATCTGCCTTTGTGCGGAGCGGCGCAGCCGATCGTGTTGCGGACCTGATCGCCGCAGCCGCCCAGCGTAGTGATCAGCACGTCGTTGATCGATTTGACGGTTTGCTTCAGGTTTTCCTTTAAAATGCCGTGAAGCTGGAAAGTTTGGCGCGTAGTGATGCGCATCGTACCATTTCCGTACAATTCGGCAAGGCGGTCGAACTGCAAGTACTGCTCTGCACTGAGAATGCCTCCGGGAATCCGGGCACGGATCATCATCATATAATGGCGTTCCTTGCCCTCCTTGCTTAATTGCCGCCGCAAATCGCGGTCATCCTGCTGATACATGCCATGAAATTTCATCACCTGGATGTTTTCTTCCGAAAAATGCGTGCTGCCGTCCTGCAGCGCTTCCTTCAAGGTGCCGCGTAGATAGCGGCTTTGCTGCTTGATCTCTTCAACCGATAGTTTTTTTGCCATGTTTCTGCTCCTCCATTTTACCATTCGGAATGTCCTTGCCGCTTAGCCGCAATTGAACCAATCCCCGAATTACGCCTGTTTGACAATATTGTATCAGAAAATCACAGAAATACAAGTAAACTTATAGGATTTATATATTTTAATTACGGCAAAATCAACCTCATTCAACTGCACAAAAAAAAGGCAGAAAAACCAATCGGTTTCGCTGCCTTTTCCGTCTGTCCGCAATACGCCCAACTTAGTAGCTTCCGCCGTCCCCATTGTCCGTTTTTTGCCCGCCGACGATGGCAACCCCCGAGCTGGTGCCGATCCGCGTTGCCCCTGCGGCAATCATCTTTAAAGTAGTCTCCCTGTCCCGTATGCCTCCCGACGCTTTGACTCCCATCTGCAGACCGACCGCTTCCCGCATCAGCGCAATATCCGCCTCTGTTGCCCCGCCCGGACCGAATCCGGTCGACGTTTTGACGAAATCGGCTCCGGCATTTTTGCAGATCAGGCAGGCGGTCTTTTTCTCGTCATCGCTCAAAAAGCCCGTCTCCAGGATTACCTTCAAGATTGCCCGTCCCTTGCAAACTGCCGCGACCTGCTCGATGTCGTTCTGCACCGCCTGCAGCTCTCCCGATTTCAACGCACCGATATTGATCACCATATCGATTTCCGTCGCACCGCTCTTCACGGCTTCTTTCGCTTCGGCCGCCTTCGCGGCGGTTGTCGTGGCTCCCAGCGGAAATCCAATCACGGTTGCCACGCCAACCGAAGTTTCCTTCAGCTCCGCCGCAGCAAGTGGCACCCAAAACGGATTGATGCATACCGTGGCGAATTTGAACTGTCTGGCTTCCATGCATAAGCGCAATATGGCTTCTTGCGTACTGTCTGCCTTTAACAGGGTATGATCAATCATCGCCGCCAGTTGACCCGTCTGCAGATTTGATGCGAGTGAACGATTATCCGTTTCCATTAGAATATGCCTCCTGCTTTCAGGAATTTTATCAAACCGTGGAAGTAAAGCCGTAAGGAAGGAGGCCTTCTACCGTCGTTTCCATCGTTTCGCCGCGAAGATTCGTCAGGATCACCAACGTATCGGGACTGCACAGCTCCAGCATCACCTGCCGGCATGCCCCGCAAGGCGAAACCGGTTTATTCGTGTCCGCGGTCACGACAATCGCCTCGATTTCCGTATCGCCTTCTGAATAGGCTTTGAAAAGCGCCGTTCTTTCTGCGCAGTTGGCCAATCCGTAAGCGGCGTTTTCAATGTTGCATCCCGTGTAGATTCGTTTTGATTTGGTCAGCACGGCCGCCCCGACGCCGAACTTGGAATAAGGAATGTAGGCTTTCATTCTGGCTTTTTTTGCAGCATCGATCAGTTGTTCATTCACTTCAGCCGTCCTCCTTTAAACTGAATATTAGGATGAATTCAGTATACGTGAATGATATTTTATAGTAAATGACCTGTGAAGGTTCAGTTCAACTCTTGAACATTTCTTATCCGCAATAAGCATGATATGATGAAAAAGACAGTACTGAATGATTCGGAGGGAACCGCATGCGCATGATTGATATTATTGCCGAAAAAAGAGACGGGGGAAAGCTTGACCGCGAGCAAATCCACTTTCTCATTGACGGATTTACGAACGGGGCAATTCCGGATTATCAAATGTCCGCTTGGGCAATGGCCGTGTTTTTTCAAGGCATGTCGCCGGAAGAAATCGGCGATTTGACTTGGGCGATGGTTCAGTCGGGGGATACTGTGGATCTTTCCCTTATCCATGGCAAAAAAGTAGATAAGCACAGTACGGGAGGGGTCGGCGATACCACAACGCTTGCCTTGGCACCGCTCGTAGCGGCTGCCGGAGTTCCCGTCGCCAAAATGTCCGGACGCGGATTGGGCCATACGGGGGGAACCGTCGACAAGCTGGAGTCGATACCGGGATTTCACATTGAGTTGTCGATTGATGATTTTATCCGGCAGGTGAATGAACATAAAATCGCTGTCGTCGGACAAAGCGGCAATTTGACGCCGGCCGACAAAAAATTGTATGCGCTTCGCGATGTTACGGCAACGGTCAACTCCATTCCGCTGATCGCCAGTTCGATCATGAGCAAGAAAATCGCTGCAGGTGCAGATGCCATCGTGCTTGACGTAAAAATCGGCAGCGGGGCTTTCATGAAAACCTTGCCCGAAGCGGAAAAATTGGCCCGCACAATGGTCGATATCGGAAATCGGCTGCAGCGCAACACGGTGGCCGTCATCAGCGATATGAGCCAACCGCTTGGATTTGCAGTGGGCAATGCGCTGGAAGTGCGCGAAGCGATCGATACGCTAAAGGGCGAAGGGCCTGCCGATTTAACGGAACTCGTACTGACGCTCGGCGCACAAATGCTGGTGCTGGGCGAAGCGGCGAGTACCATTGAGGAGGCCCGAACGCGCCTTGAGGAGTTGATTCGAAACGGAAAAGCCCTGCAGGCCATGAAGCAATTCGTGGTTTCCCAAGGAGGAGACGGAAACGTGATCCTCAATCCCGAGCTGCTTCCGCAAGCGAAATTTCAAATTCCCGTTGGTGCGGAGAAAAGCGGCTACGTGCACGCGATCGAAGCCGAAGAAATCGGCCTGTCTGCAATGATGCTTGGAGCCGGCAGAGAAACGAAGGAATCTGCGATTGATCTTTCCGTCGGGATCGTGCTGAACAAAAAAGTCGGCGATTCCGTTAAACAAGGAGAAACACTTGCCACACTTCACGCCCAAAAAAACGATTCTGATGAAATCGCGCAAAGAGTAAAAGCAGCCTACACCATTCTTGCCGAAAAAGCAGAACGTCCTTCATTGATTTACAAAGTTATGACTTAAGAGCCTTGGTACAGATTCTTTTCATCAAGGAGACCCATGATTATGATGATTTCAGCTAATAAACCGGCTTCCCGCAACGGCAGCAGCAAATGGCTGATACTGGCCAACGTTTCACTGGGAACGTTTATGGCCACACTGGATGGAAGCATTGCCAATGTAGCGCTGCCCACCATTTCCAGTGAAATGCAGGTTCCCGTTCATGTCGTGCAATGGGTGCTTACTGCGTATTTACTTACGATCTGCGCCTCGCTTCCGATGATGGGCAAAATTTCCGATCTTTTCGGTAGAAGCCGGGTCTACAATGCTTGTTTGATCGGATTTGCAT
>CAZESH010000223.1:0-7438 GCA_964514665.1 uncultured Caryophanales bacterium | reverse complement strand
GCTCTCCATCAGCGGCACATGCTTGTGGGCTGCCGCATGGAACACCACTTGCGGGCGGAATTGTTCGAAAACGCCGTCCATCCTGCCTTTATCTTTCACATCCGCTATGACCGCTTCCAAGTGCAGCTCCGGAGCTTTCTTGCGGAGCTCTTTTTCAATATGATAGATGCTGTTCTCTCCATGACCTAACAAAACTAGCAATTTCGGTTGATGCGAAACGATTTGCCGGCACAACTCCGAACCGATCGATCCCCCGGCTCCCGTCACGATTACCGTTTTACCCTCTATGTATGCGTCTATTTCCTTAAGATCCAAATTCACCGGATCCCTGCCCAACAGATCCTCGATGCTGACCTCCCGGATGCTGCTGACCGTTATGCGGCCATTGATGAGATCGGACATTCTCGGCATGATTTTGATTTTGCATTTTGTCGTCTTGCACTGCTCCAGAATCTGCGAGATTTCTGTTTTCGAGGCGGAAGGGAGCGCCACAATAATATCCGTAATCTGATAACGCAGCACCAGCTCCGGAATATCCTTGCGCTGCCCTTTAACCGGAACGCCAAGTGCTTCCAGTCCCTTCTTGTTGATGTCGTCATCCACGAACACAACGGGCACAATCTCCGCGTTCTTCTGCTTTAATTCCCGAACGACAATCAATCCCGCATTGCCCGCTCCTATAATCATGGCCCGTCGCTGATGTGCTTTTCCGGACGGAGAATAATCAAGCAGCATGCGCCAGACCAATCTTGAAACCGATATGCCCATAAAGGTCATAATGCCGGCCATCAAGTAAATACTTCTCGGGATCAGATAGCTTGTCCATCCCATCCAATGAGAGATATTCACAACCAGAAAATACGCCAGACTCCCGGAAGCGGCCGCCCATCCGATCGACAAGATGTCATGAACGCCCGCATATCTCCAGACTCGCTTATATATTCTGAAAAACAAATTCAAGTTTAAGATGATTGCTGCAAAGCCTATGGAGACGATCGTAATTTGCTCTGCATGCGGCGATGGCACGCCATTGTCGAATCGAAGCTGGTATGCGGCATACACGGAAATTCCCGCTATTAGCATATCCACAATAATTAAGATGAATTTCCTTGTAAGTTTACTCATATCACAACCCCCGAAAACTTCTTGGACTAGAGTTAATTGTATTATAGCAGGTTTTGGGACAAAATCCGATATTTTCAGACATTAATCAAGTATATCAGGACAATATTCGGCTCACAATGAAAAAAATGTAATTTTTTTCTGCAGGGGGCCATTCCGCCATGTACGCTACTTCACAAGCGCCTCGGCATTCGCTTTAATGTCGGCAACACGGGCCAGTCCTCGGCGATTGCGTTGGATTTCTCCTGCTGCTTATCCGCTTCGGAATACTTGGAAAGCAAGTCAAGCAAATCGCTTTAGCAGGAGCTTTTCAATGCAGATGAGCTTGAGTATTATTCTGCCGCTCCTTCTTTTCTCCACAAGCTTCATCCTATGGTCATCAGCGTGTTATCCAGCACATGCCTTGCATTTCTCAAGAAATAACTTTTATAAACCGCCCCCAATTTTTCCTCTACCGTTTCATAAGCCTCCTTCAATTCAAAAGGTCGCGTCTTCACATTATGCGCATCCGAGGCGATGAGGTGGACGAGGTTGCGGCGGCACAGCTCCAGAGAGATCGCCTGCAGCTGCGGACCGAAGGAGCCAGTCAGCGATTGGGCCGTAACCTGGCTCAAAGAACCTTGGGAGACAAGGCGGGTGAGGATTTGCGGATTTTCGACGATATAAGGATAGCGTTCGGGGTGGGCGATGATCGGGATCAAGTTTCGGGAACGCAGCTGGTCAAATAACTCATCTATTCGCTCAGGCAGCTCGGTGAAGGAAAATTCAATCAAGATATAGCGCGACATATTGAGCGGGATGGTCCTTCCGGAGCGGCATTCCTCCAGGACTTGCTTGCGCACCCTTACCTCCTGCCCCGGCAGCACCTTGAGGGGGATGTTGTTTTTATCCAACTCGGCGTTCAACCTCTCCACTTTTTCAAAAACCAGATTGGCTTCATTCTCCCAGGTGCCGTTCCCGTGATGCGGAGTTGCTATGATCGTATGAATGCCTTCTTTGACCGCATAGCGCGCCATCTCCAGCGATTCATCCATGCTTTGCGAGCCGTCGTCGACACCCGGCAGGATATGACAGTGAATATCTATCATGCTGTACTCCTCCCATGAAAAAAATAATCTTACCGTCTAGCGAACCACGGGTATAGTTTTAAACATAACGAATCCGATAGACCACCAGTTTGGCCCATTCCGTGAGGATGGTTTGCTGCTTTTCCGAGTCCTTCCACCAGCCGCTGTAATCTGAAATCTGATGATCGGCGGCGCCCGCATAAGTCAGCTTGATCCCGCTGCTCCGATATACCTTGTCGAAAATCCATTGGCTCCGTCTTGTATGCCAAACCGTTGTTACTACGACAGCAGAGTTCCAATGATGCTGCTGCAAAATTTCCTTTGTATACAGCGCATTTTCGTAGGTGCTTCGGGATTTCTGTTCCTTCACGATGGCCGAGGCCGGAACACCCAGTTTTGCCGCCAAAGCGACCATCTCGTCGATCGCCTGCGTCCTCCAGGATAATTGCGTCCCGTCCGAGAACAGCAGCCTCGGCGCATAGCCGGCTTTATACAGCTGCACAGCCTTCTCCGTGCGTTCCCCATCCGTTTCTCCGCCCAAGACGATGATCACGTCGCTTTTGACCGCGTTGTCCTTCACGATCAGGTAATCCGCCATCTTTTGCAATAAGGACTGGTGGAAAACAAGCAAAGCAAGCACGCCGGCAGCGAGCAGGATAAGGACGATTGTACGCTTTCTCATAAGCACCTCATAGTTCTGGATTATGCTTTCAAGTACATTTTATTCCTTTATTATCTTAACGGGAGCGCAAGGAGGTAGCAATCACTTTTAAGTAAAAAATAGAAAAGAACCGAAATTTCAGCAGAGGGCGAAAGTCCTCTTGATTCGTCCAACAACTTCATTTTTCGAGCCGCACAGACGGCAAAAGGCCCCGGATTCGTGTTTGTGCACTTCACGCGGAATCCGGGGCTTCTATATTGTGGGTATGACGTTTCATTTGCTTTTCAGCTTCTCGACTTCGGTTTCGAGCCGCAGATGGTTGCGGTGCAATATGTCGATGCTGTGGGTATGGTTGTCGAGTATCCGCTGATGCTGATCCAATCTGACCTCGATTCACTCCCAAATAATAAACACCTTTGTCAGATTCTCGTTCGCTCACACAGGCTTATTTAGCTTAGGCGCGCCAATAAATATCCCCCCGATCATTGTCGGGAAATTCAATTTTTTTTGCGCAAATTTTCGAAGGAGGAAATCGTACGTTCGTTCCAGTTCCGGATAGTATTCACGTATATGATCGTAAATGCGCTTGGCCGACTCCTCGTCATACACATGGGAGGTCTCATTCTTGTCTTTGAGCATTTGCAGCCAGGCTGTCTCTTGATCGATCCAATGCGCCTCATACGCCTTTTGCAGCGCCTCTCTCGGTGTAGTGCTCTGAATGCCTTCTTCGGCAAGAAGCCTTTTGAACGTTTTCCAATATAATTCGACAACAAATTCAAACCGTTGGATCGTTCCATCAATGACCAGACTGCTTCGCATAGGTTCTTGCAACGCTTCCTTTAATCTTTTCAGGGCATGGCCCAGATTAATCAAACTTTGCTTGCTTTTCGGATTGTTCAAACACGACCTTACCTTCTGAAAGGATTCGTTCCCGCAACGTTTGGGCAGCTTCGGGCAGATTGATGATGTCAACGGACAGCAGCGTATCCAAATTTTCCAATTGATCGACTAGCTGCAACCATCCGGTCTGGGATAAACCCTGAGCTTCAACAGCCAAATCAATATCAGAACGCTCTTCGGCATCTCCCCTTGCACGGGAACCGAAGAGAATCACTTTCCGCACCTCCGGAAAAGATGAAACGATGGACTCCAGCTGTTGAACCAGCGTTGGACCGAATTGCATTCGCACGCTACCGCACCTCTGTTCTTTTTTTTCTTATTATAGCTTACCTTACCAAAACCTGCATTTCCGATTCTTTCCACGGCGCAAACGGAAACCCCTTATTCCCCCGGTATCCTTCATTACGTCAAATACGGTTCGATCAGCTTTCTCGTGCGCTCGATGCCTGCCCACAAATCGCAGGGACCGTCGTAAACGACCGTTATCGGTCCTTCATACCCGGTGTCGCGGACTAAATCCAGACAGCGCTGGAATTCCGCCGCATTCGGCACGCCCTCTTCATCGTACTGCGCTTTCGCATGAATCGATTCGCTGCGGGGAACGGTGACGGCCAGCTCCTCGTATTTGTTCTGCGGCGCAAAGTTGCCGAAATCGGACGTCAGCCCGATGCGGCCTTCGCAAGCCTCCAGCAGGTGAACGCAGTTCACCGCTGTAGAAGAGAGCGGGCGGAAATTTTCCGTGATCACCCGCACGCCCTTCGCCTTGGCGTATTCGGCCAGGCGCGCCAGTGCCTCCGCGGAACGCGCCAAGGCTGCATGATCGTCCGGCTCGGCATCGCCGGCGATCACGCGCACACGCTGCGCCCCGGCGGCCGCGGCGTGGTCGATCCACGCTTCGATGAAGCGGAGATCAGCTTCGCGGCGGACCGGGTTGCCGCTGCTGATATCTCCGTAGTCGATCAGAAGCGTGTAAAACGTCAAGCCGGCGGCTTCAAACGCCTGGCGCAGCTTCTGCAAATATTCCGGCGCAGTGCTCGGAAAATTGAAATGGCACACCTCCAGCGCGCGGAACCCTTGGGCCGCAAGCGCGGCAGGCAGCTCCAGCAGGCTGATGGTTTCCGGCTGCGTCTGCTCCGCCACGACATGGCGGCTGTTCGCCTCATCCCATTGTGTCCAGCGCAGCGGACCAAGGTTGCGGTGCAAGCTCCAAGTGGTCAATGACAAATAGGGCATGACATTCCTCCTTCCATCTTATTGATATCCTTCAATCTCATCCATTTATTTCTATCTTTCTCTTTATCGTACAGCAAAACCGCCCGGCTGGAAACAAAAGATCGCGCGCCCCGTCCGCTGAAGCCTATCCCTCTATTCCGGTTTTTACATCAGCGAGCGGATTCTACTCGACCAGGACAGTTGCTATTTCGATTTTCGAAATTGGAGGCTGCTTCTACTGCATTCAGAACTCCTCCTATTTCGATTTTCGGCATTGGAGCATTCCTCTTCTCGCACCGGGACTGCTGCTATTTCGATTTTCTGCATTAGAGACTGATCCGAACGCACCTGTACAAGCTCCTGCTCTCTTTTGTTCAAAGCATATATTCCGCCACCCGGCTTCCGAGCTCCTACTGGTGAATTCTCTTGGTTCCGCGTCCTAAAGGCATAATCAGAGACAGCTCCCGGAAAGCCTTTCCATCAGTGCCCGAATATCGTCCAAGCAGCTCGTACAATGAACGGCTGCAAGTTTCCGGACGATGCTCCAGCTCATCCCTAACAAAAAAACCGCTGATTCGGACATTGCTGCCCTGAATCGACGGTTCCTCCGTCTTTGTATATGCAACCGGATTACAGGAGCCTGCCGTCGGATAAGAGGCCGGAAGGCGTTAGTGGTTCCTATGCGAATCCGGGAGATTAAAGCTTAGCGATTTTCTTACATCATGCCGCACATTGCATTTTGTGCTGTAACATCATTCATGTCTTTTCACTGGTTGATAGTGCCATTGCCACGATTAGTTGAGGTCTTACCGACTTTTACCATAATTCATCAAGTTTCAAAACCATATTCATGTATTCTCCGCTTCCCGGATTTCTTTGCCTGACAACAAAACTCTCATAGAATTCAATCGCATTAGTCAAGGCTTCAATTGTAATAAATGTGCATCCGCTGGATGAAGCTATCTCTTCTACAGCATTAACAGCTTCTGCAAGCAGAAACTCGCCGTACTTTTGTTTTCGAAACTTTTGGTCAACAGCCAAATAATGAAGCTTAACTGCAGGAAAATAATCATGCGTGTCCGGCAATACCCAATTATGCCTCTGTGCTTGGCCTGCCCATACATGGATTAAATCATTGTACAATGTAAAATACCCGACCAGATTATGATTTTCATCAAAATATAGTCGGGTAACCGCTGATCGTAGTTGCTGCAGTTTAATCGCTTGCTCTTTTAAAAATAATTCGATACGAATTTCGTCGGCGCAATTGAATTCTTGGATTACTTGTTGATGTTCCGGTGATATATACTCAAACGTAAGCATAATCAAGAAAATTATTTCCTTTCCGGCGCCGGCTTATGGTTTTTCATGAGCTCACGCATCCGATCCAGGCCTTCACTTTTGGTTTTCTCTTTACTGGTCGCATAGTTGATGAATTTTTGCATCTCTTCTTTGTTTTCAAATTCCAAATTTGTAGGATGAATCGGTTTGGTCATATTCGTCATCATATGTCGACCTCCTTTTTTCCTCTTGGTCATTTTCATCCCTCCTGGTATCAGCATTTCCACTGAAGGATTCTGCACCTGAAAGAATGAACAAGTAAATCTACATGCTTATTTCTAATTTTATCTTAACATCATCTTATATGGCTGTATATGTGAAGATAGGACAGTCTAAATAATTGCTCACATTATTTGGAACGATTTATCAATTTCATTTTTTCCTGGTAACCCGGTCGCGCTCGCGCCTCCTCCTATTCCGGTTTTCCGAATTGGAGAACTCATTCACACTCACCGGGACAGCTGCAATTTTGATTTTCCGCATTAGGGAGTTTCGGGGAGAAGTCTGTTCAAAGCATATATTCCGCCACCCGGCTTCCGAGCTCGTACTTGTGAATTCTCTGGGTTCCGCGTCCTAAAGGCATAATCAGATTTTTATCCGCTAATTTCCGCAGCACCTGTATGCATGCCCCTGGTCCCTTTTGCAAACAATATCGCACGTCATCCAGTCGCAGCGGCCGATTGAGGCGAAGCGCATAGCGAAGCACTTCGCGCTCATATACCGACAGCTCCCGGAAAGCATTTCCGTCAGTGCCCGAGAATCGTCCAAGCAATTCGTAAAATGTTCGGCGGCAAGCTTCCGGACGCTGCTCCTGCTCATCCCAACTGAAGGGAATATATTTGTATCCGTACAGTGCCAACGTGCGAATGCGCATACGCTCGAATGAGAAACGGTCCCGCGTAATATTCTCTGCATGCACAACGTAACCTTCGCTTTCAAACGCAAAACCGAGCGGGTGGTAAAACACATCGACAAATATGCTCATTCCCGAAGTACTCTTGATTTCATACTCCAAATCCATTCCGTCGAACGAATGAAGAACCGGCCACAAAACCTCTTTCAGCAATTTCTTTTCTCCGGTCAGGTCCTTTTCCAGCCGTTCCAAACGACGTCCACTGGCGGAACGCCGTTGCTC
>CAZESH010000222.1:0-7462 GCA_964514665.1 uncultured Caryophanales bacterium | reverse complement strand
GCCCTGCACCATAAACGCATATTGGTCATATGTCTTTAGCGCGGAAAGGGGGAACCACTTTTGCAAAAGGGGGGCAAGCTCGCCGTATAAGCGGTAAGCCGCAAAGTATGCGATCAGCATGCCCGCAACCGACAACAGCTGGCGGACAAAGCCGCGAATGAATCCGTACACGATTCCTATGACAAAAAGCCCTGCAATGATCCAGTCCAAAATGCTGAATGAGGCGGTCATCAATGACGCTCCGGTCGATCCGTTTCCACAAGCTGGATCCATTCATTGTATTCGTTCTGCAGTTTTTCATACTCGATCTGCAGCTTGCCGAGCGCTTCCTTGAGCTCGTCTCTTTCGCCGTTCTCGCGCTTCAGCCGCTCGATTTCCTCGCGATGCTTTCGAGCCGCTTCTTCGTTGTGGCGCTGGAGATGCTCCCGCTCTTTTTGCAGTGCTTCCAGCTGCTCCTGCTGCGCGATGCGCTCGGACTGCAGCCGCTCCGTTTCGCTCCTCAGCTGCTGCAAGGCTTGCTCTTGCACGCGCAGCGCTTGGGCTTGCGAGCGCTCCTGCTCCGTCAAGGCTTCCAGCCGCGCCTGCTCGACTTCACGCTGCCGGCTCAACTCCTCGTGATCCTGCGAGAGCTTCTCGTACTTTTCAAGCAGGCTTTGCTTTTCCCGATCGTCCTTTTGTTCGGCCAGCTCCTGCTTCAACCGGAAGTAATCGTCTGCGGCATTCACCGCCGCAAGCACCGCAATCCGGGGAAGGTCCAAACGCGGGTGGCCTTTGGCGATTTGATTCATCTGCTCGTGTACATGACTCGCCACCATTTTCATATATTCCGGACTGAAATTGCCCATTAGCTTATACTGTATTCCGTATATGTCGACATTAATTCTTGTTTTTTCTTCAGCGCTCAATGCCCTTTTCCTCCCCAAACTTCGCTTTCATAAAGCTCTACAAAGCCGATCGCAGCCCATTTTCGCATAACAGAAAACAGCAGCCGGCTACTTCACTATATTTCGCTGCAGCCGGCCCATGTTCCTGCTAAGATCTCAATTGCGCGCCAAAAGTTTGCGACAATTTGGCAATGATCCGTTCGAAAGCCGCGGCGACTTCCTCATCGGTCAAGGTGCGCTCGGAATTGCGGAAATGCAGGGAGAAGGCGATGCTTTTTTGCGTTTCAGCGACTTTGTCTCCGGTGTACACGTCAAAGACGCTGACGGATTCCAGCATTGCGCCCGCTTCTTCTTTGACGATGCCGATGATTTTTTCGGCAGGCAGACTGCGTTCGACGACAACCGCCATATCGCGAACCACTCCCGGATAGCGGGGAAGCGGTTTATAGCTGATGTCCCCATTCGCGGCTTTATATAAGGCCGACAGCTCAAATTCGGCAATGTATACGTCCTTCAGGTCATATTCCGCCTGCAGCTGCGGGTGCAGCTGTCCCATAAAGCCCAGACTAATTTCCCCATCTTCGCCCGCCATGGTCTTAACTTGCGCCGTTCGTCCCGGATGCATGCCTTCCATTGCCAGCGACTCAAAGCGAAGCTCCTGGACGCCAAGGAATCCGCACATATTTTCCACAATTCCCTTGAGATCGTAAAAATCCGCATTCCTGCCCGCGCCCGACCAATGCGGCGGCGTCACCGCCCCTGTGATCAGCATCGTCAGCAGCAGCTTTTCTTGCGGAAGAGCGGACAGCTTCTCTTCTCCAGAAATGAACACGCCGCCGATTTCAAAAACTGCGACGTCATGAATGTCGCGATTGCGGTTATATGCCGCCTGTTCAAGCAGCTGCGGAACCAGGCTGGCGCGAAGCACGCTGCGTTCCTCGCTCATCGGCATGGAGAGACGGATCGGCTTGGCTTGCGGGAAAAGCCCGGGAAATTGCCGATGATTATCCGGATGGGTTACGGAATAATTCACCATTTCATGCAGTCCGCTATCTGTCATCAGGCGGCGCAATGTACGTCGCATCGATTGTTCGCGGGTAAGCGCTCCGGGCGTTGTCGTGCCGCTCATCAGCGTCAGCGGAATGTTGTCGTAGCCGTATAGACGGGCTACCTCTTCGATCAGATCGACATCGCGGGTGATATCTCCCCTGCGATTCGGGACATGGACGCGAAACTTTCCGTCCGCAAACGGATCTACGGCAAAATGCAGCCGCTTGAAGATCGCCGCCACTTCTTCGCTTGCCAGCTCCGTTCCGAGATAAGCATTGATCTTGGAAACCGCGATATCGATTACGATCGGCGCTTTGTCCCCCGCCACGACATCGACGATCCCTTCCGCCACAACGCCGCCGGCATATTGCGCGATCAGCGACGCCGCCCGGTTCAAAGCAGGAATAAGCGCGTCGGGATTTGCCTCCTTCTCGAAGCGCAAGCTGGCTTCGGAACGCAGGCCCAGCTGGCGCGACGTTTTGCGCACCGAGCTGCCGGCAAACCGCGCCGATTCGAGCAGGATTGCTTTCGTTTCCGCCGTTACCTCGGAATTGGCTCCGCCCATGACTCCGGCAATCGCCACCGGCTCCTTCCCGTCGGTAATCAGCAGCATGTGCGGCTCCAGCGTACGCTCGACATCGTCGAGCGTGGTCATCCGCTCGCCGGAGCGAGCCAGACGCACATCGATATGTCCGTCATGCAGACGGTCGGCGTCAAATGCATGCAAGGGCTGGCCATACTCCAGCATGACATAGTTGGTGATGTCCACTATGTTGTTGATCGGACGTACCCCAGCCGCCATCAGGCGGTTTTGCATCCAAAGCGGGGACGCTCCGATCTGCACGTCGCGAATATAGCGGGCCGCATAGTGGTGGCAATGCTCGGGGCTGCTGATCTCCACGCTGATATGGTCCGCTGCTTGATAACCGGCAGGAGCGATGCCCTCGCTGTCGGCAGGAAGCCGTACGTCGCGGCCCAGTATCGCCGCGATTTCATATGCCGTACCGATCATGCTCAAGCAGTCGGAGCGGTTCGGGGTCAGGTCCAGCTCCATCACGGCATCGTCAAGATCCAACACCTGATGAATATCCGTTCCCAGCTCGGTGTCTTCAGGCAGCACCAGAATGCCCTCCTGAATTTCCTTGGGCAGCAGCTTGTCGTTCAAGCCGAGCTCCTTGGCCGAGCAGATCATGCCTTGCGATTCGACGCCGCGCAGCTTCGCCTTCTTGATTTTGAAATCTCCCGGCAGCGTTGAGCCGATCAAGGCAACCGGCACCTTCTGTCCCGCATCCACGTTCTTGGCGCCGCAGACGATCTGCAGATCCTCGCCGGTTCCGGCATCGACGATGCACACATTCAGCTTGTCGGCATCCGGATGCTTTTCCCGGGCCTTTACATAGCCGACAACAACCTGATTGACACCCTTATCCAACGGCTCCACCACATCGACTTCAATGCCGCTGCGCGTCAGCTTTTCCGCCAATTCCGCAGCCGTGAATCCGCTCAAATCCACATATTCCGACAACCATTTATAGGATACCTTCACGGTAAGTCACTTCCTTTCAAAATTCAAAATTGGCCGTCCGCTACATGCTCACAAATTGCTTGAGAAAACGCAGATCGTTCGTATAATAATGACGGATATCGTCGATTCCGTATTTCAGCATGGCGATCCGCTCCACGCCCATGCCGAAAGCAAAGCCGCTGTATTTCTCGGGATCGTAGCCGCCCATTTCCAGCACGCGCGGATGAACCATGCCCGAACCGAGGATTTCCAACCATCCGGAGTGCTTGCACACCCTGCACCCGCTGCCGCCGCAGTGCACGCAGGTCACGTCGACCTCGGCGCTCGGCTCGGTAAACGGAAAGAAGCTCGGACGCAATCTGATCTGCGTTTGTTCCCCGAACATTTCATGGACAAACTGCTGCAGCGTGCCTTTCAAATCGCTCATGCGAATCTTCTCGTCAATGACCAGCCCTTCGATCTGCATGAATTGAAAGGAGTGGGTTGCGTCGTCGTCGTCACGCCGGTATACCTTGCCCGGACAGATGATTTTGACCGGGACTTCCCCCTGCATCGCTTCCATCGTGCGCATCTGCACCGGCGAAGTCTGCGTGCGCAGCAGGATATCCTCGGTAATGTAAAAGGAATCCTGCATGTCTCTGGCAGGATGATCCTTGGGCAGATTGAGCGCTTCGAAATTATAGTAATCGGACTCCACCTCGGGTCCTTCCGCCACTTTGTAACCCATGCCGATGAAGATGTCTTCGATCTCCTGAATGACTCTGTTCAAAGGATGCACGGCGCCCAATGCCATCTTTCTACCGGGCATCGTCACATCGATCGTTTCCGCGCGCAGGCGCGCTTCCACTGCGGCCTTTTGGAAACGCTCCTGCTTGTCCGCAATCACCGTTTCAATCGCTTCGCGGACATCGTTGGCCAGCTGCCCGATTACCGGACGCTCTTCGGCGCTTAGTGCGCCCATGCCCCGCAAAATCTCGGTCAGCGCGCCTTTTTTGCCCAAATATTTGACGCGGAAATCGTTCAGCTCCTGACTGCCGCTTATCCGCTCAAGCTCCTTCAACGCCTCCAGCTTTAATGCTTCGAGCCTTTCTTTCATTTGCCTCATCCTCCTTATTTACCGAAAAAGCATGCAAAAAGGCTTCTCCATCCCGGAAAGGGACGGAGAAGCCGCGGTACCACCCTAATTGGAGCCGTCCGGTACGCTGTGCCGCTTGAAACGGCATGCCGGCATACGGGCTCCCTCTTGTTGCGGAATAACGGACCGCCTCCGGTGCCCCCTACTTGCCGCCTGCTTCCGGCCGCGTTCAAAGGACTGCTCGGGAGTGAATTTCCTCAGCCTGAATTCCTGAAGACACTCTCAATCTTCGGCGTCTTCTCCCTGTAAGGAAGCACTGTGTACTTGTCTCCGTCATCGCATTTTATCGGATCATTCGTATTCATATATGGATTTATAGGATATTATATGAGATTATTGGGAAGGATGCAAGCCGCGAGCGGCGGACTTATACTGCATCTCTAGAGAAAATGCAACGGATCGGAGTGAAGCTGATGTATAAAATGCTGGTCATCGATGTCGACGACACGCTGTTGAACGATGAGCTGAAGGTGCCCGAAGAGACAAAGCAAGCGCTGGTGACGGCGGCGGAGCAAGGAATCATCATTACGCTGGCCACAGGAAGAATGTTCGCTTCCGCCAAGCAAACCGCGCTTCAGCTCGGCCTGAACGTGCCGATCATCACCTATCAGGGTGCGCTCGTCAAAAATGTAATCGACGAAAAAGTGCACTACGAGTGCACCGTCCCCCGCGATGTTGCCGGGGGTGTCATGGAATGGGCGGAGCAAAACGGACTGCATCTGCAATTATATGTAAATGACAAGCTGTATACACGCGAAGATAACGACAAGATCAAAATGTACTCGAAAATGTCCAACGTCCCTTACCGGGTCGAACCCGATTATGCCAAATTGCTGGAAATGCCAACCATGAAAATGCTGGTGATCGACGAACCCGAGCGGCTCGATGCATTGAAGCCCGATTTGGAAAAGCTGCTTGGAGCTGAGGCCCATATCACCAAATCGAAGCCGAATTTCCTCGAGGTCATGCATCCGCAGGGTACGAAGGGCACCGCGCTGCGCCATCTCGCCGCAGAATACGGCTGCACCGTGGAGCAGGTGATCGCAATCGGGGACAGCTGGAACGATCATGACATGATCGAAACGGCCGGCTTGGGCGTAGCCATGGGCAATGCGATCCCGGCGCTGAAGGAAATTGCCGATTACGTCACGCTCACCAACAATGAACAGGGCGTCAAGCACGTGATTGAGAAATTCATCTTTCAATACTCGCAATCGGGTAAATGAAAAAGCCCGCTGACGGGAATGGCGTGCCATACCCGCTTCGCTGGGAGCTGCCGGATTCCATGCTTGATTTCGTAAAATGCGGACACGATCAGCAAGAAACGGACTCCGTTATTTGCAAATATCATCCTGCTTTTGCCGGTTTCCGGTCACAGAATCCGTTATTTGCAGATATTCTCTCTCTTCAGACGATTTTCGGACACCGGATCCTTTATTTAGCTTCAAATCATCAAATTTCACCTGATTTACAGCAAATAACGGATTCTGTGTCCGCACAACCCGGATTTTAGCTCTCTGATATAAAATAACGAATCCTATGTCCGCTCACGTTGCCTTCGTTTTTTACACAAAAACAATTAGCTGATTGGATCCGTTCGCGTTATACTAAACTTCATACAAGTCGGTCGTGAAGAACACGCCGCTTTGATGCATTCAACACCACTGTTTGAAAACTTGGTGCGTTGTGTCGAAGCGGCTTTTTATTTTCAAAAGCTTTAAAGGTTGGAAAGTAGGGGGAGTGATCAAGTTGTTGCGGTTTGAACAAAAATATGAGGAATGGATGGAAACAAATCTTTCCGAAGAGACCAATCACAGAAGACGTGAAAGGCTTGAAAAGGGGCTGGGCCATGGAACGGTCGAATTTCTTCGCTCCGTCTGGTTTCCCGCTGCGGGAAATTTTGACCACTTATACCCGGAATGGGAAGTACGTGATTTCAATAATGGTTACCGTTATCTGGACCTTGCTTACATGCCGGGAGGTGCGAAAGGAGGAATTGAAATTCAGGGATACGGATCTCACGCACAACAACTCGTTTTATCCTTCATCGGAAAATTTGTTTCCATAGATGTTGCTTCTCAGTTATCATGGCTGGAGGCAGAGACGATGCGTTTTGCACGTCGCTTGCTGCGGCCGATTACACCGCTGGAGCTTGCTGATCACCTGAGGATAAGCGACCATCATGCCAGACGCATCCTGCATAGGTTGGTTGATATGCAACTTCTATTTGTTGCCAGCGGCCAAAAGCGAGCGCGCACCTACATTCTTTGCCCGGAAAATAAAGGATCCTGAGTCCGCACAATCCGGATTTAAGCTTTCAACAAATAACCTACTGTAGAGACCATGGCGAAGGGCCCCAACTTAGGGGCCATCCTTTAGAAAAAATACTTTAGGCCGCAGTGCAGGATTCGTACATTCTCCGCCATTTTGGTTTTCTCATGAAAATATAAAAACCTCGCATGGAGGTTTCTGATCTTGTATGGAGCGGGTGATGGGAATCGAACCCACGCAATCAGCTTGGAAGGCTGATGTTCTACCATTGAACTACACCCGCAGGTTATGTGAGTATAATATACCCACATTTTGGAGCGGGTTACGAGATTCGAACTCGCGACTTTCACCTTGGCAAGGTGACACTCTACCACTGAGTTAAACCCGCTTATATGGTTTGTCAACAACCCTACACCATCATAAAATCTTTGGTGCCCAGAGGCGGAATCGAACCACCGACACGAGGATTTTCAGTCCACTGCTCTACCGACTGAGCTATCTGGGCAAATCATAAAGATTAAAATTGGCGACCCGGAAGGGGTTCGAACCCTCGACCTCCAGCGTGACAGGCTGGCATTCTAACCAACTGAACTACCG
>CAZESH010000221.1:0-7518 GCA_964514665.1 uncultured Caryophanales bacterium | reverse complement strand
GCCGGCGGGAATGCGAAACTGCCCTTGCTCTCGTACCAGCTGTCCCATATCTGGAGCAAACAGCTTCAGCGCGGCCAAAGCGCCGATCCACAGCATGATGATCAGCCAACGATATTTCAACAGTATGTTCACGTCTCTTTTCCTCCTAATCGATTCCTCATGGCTTCGGCCACCTTTTCATAAATCCCGATAAATTGTTCAATCTCATCCTTGTCCAATTCCTGCATGTACGATTCGACAAATTTTCTGATCTTTTCCTCCCCGTTTTCCACAACCCTTTTTCCTTCCTCGGTGACAGACAGCATGATCACCCGGCGATCGTCGGGATCGGCGATACGGCGTATGTATCCTTTGTCCGTAAAACGGTTCGTCATCGCGGTAATCGCGCTGCGGTTGACTTCAAATTGCTCGGCAAGCCGTGAAGAGGTACAGGGATCATTTTGGTAAATAAAGCGCAGCACGTAATATTGATCCGTTGTAATATCCGCAAGAACTTCTTCCTTCATCACGGAAGAAATACGCCGCGTGGCATAAAAATAAACCTCCGTATACCGGCGGATCAATCTGTCCAGGTAATCTTTGTCCATGAAGCCGCCTCCAAAAAAAATAATTAAACCGTTGAACAATTCAACGATCTAATTATAGTTGTATACCGATATGAAATCAACTGGCTACAAGGGTAATCCACATTGCTCCAAGCTACTGGCAATAACACGATATCCGTGTGCATTGGGATGGATGCGGTCCTCGTATAAAAACTCCTCTTCTCTGCCGGAAAAACGGTCATACAGATTGATGAAGCGGATATGACCGTTTGCGTGCTTTTCCATTTGCTTGTTAAACGCTTGGACCCAGAAAGCGGATTCCTCCAATTCCGGAATCGGGTTATACAAACCGATCAGCAGCAGCGTATAGGAAACATCCGCATTTTCCGCGCTTTCCTTCAAATCGCGGACGCTGCGGATTAAACGGTCATAGTTGATCTGAAATTGCTTTAACGCATGCTTAAGGGAAATCGCGTTGCCCTCGAACAAGTACGCTTTGGCCGCCAGCAGGAGATCGTTGCCTCCGGCTGTCAAAGAGATCAGGTTCGCGCTGCGGATTTGCTTGCGCAGCAGCAAATTCTCCTCGATCAAGCGGATCATCTCCGGTGTTGTCGCGCCAACTACTCCTGCATTGACCACTTCCGGCTGCTCCCGCATCTTTTCTTGAATCGCACAGCAAAAATGATGAACAAAGGTCTCATCCGGCTTTGCGCCGTATCCTGCCGTAAGGGAATCCCCGATCGCCACATACCGTAATTTCTCCGCCATAGTCTTCCCCCCAAGAAACGTTGTCGTAGTGTAATTTTACTGCGGAGGAAATGTGAAAATGCACTATGGGGAGAAACAATTGTCGTTAAACCTTGCCTATTTTCTAGCATGAGAGGAAACCTCGGCGAGCTTCCCGACGCTTTGCCGCAGAAATTCTCTGGCATTGGCGTTCGCCAGCTCATAGGAGGTCCGCTCCTGCTGTACATAATAAGGAGTGTGCTCCCAAAAGGCGCTGAATTTGGAGTATGGATAAGCTACGGCGCGCCAGCCGCTGTTCGACCCGTCCTCTTCGTATTCCAAAGTCGTATACAAGCCTTCGATCCCATCCGCCGATTCGCCGATTTGCTGCAAAAAAGCCTTTACGCCATTTAAGTCATCTATACTCAGAGGAACCAGCTTGCGGGCAAAAACATATCGAAAATCCGGGATACGTTTCATCTTCTTCTCCTCCTGTAAGGAACTCTTTTTAAGAAAAGTATAAAATAGGATTCGGATCGGTTCTGTAATTTTTGTCACTTGAGCGAAAAGATTTTACCTCTTTTTTCCCCGAATCGGATACAAATAAAAGAATACCAAGGAAATCATCAAAGCGGCTGCAGGAATTAAGCTCATCATCGAGCGAATGCCGGCAAGCGCACCCGCGCTCTGCACAGCGGCATGCGGGCGGTAACCGCTCCATTCGAGGATCATTCCCATTACCGCGGCCTGCAGGGAAACGCCCCAGCGGACAATAAAGCCGTTCATCCCGAAATACATGCCTTCCCGCCTGGCGCCGCTCTTTTTCTCATCCTCATCGATGATTTCGGCCAAAAAAACATCCAGCAAAATCAAAATGCCCGCCAATGCAAAGCCGATTGCAGCCGATCCGATCACAGCAGCAGTAAAATGATGGATGAAAATAAAAGCAAGCAGCGACAGCATCAGCAAAAAAACGGCAAGCAAAATCACGCTGCGCGTGCCCCATTTATCGACAATCCGGCTCCAGACGTATACCATCGGAATCGCCACAATAAAGATCGTTCCGAGTAAAACGGAATTTTGCGCTTCGGGAATTTGCAGCACATATTTGGCAAAGAAGGGAATGGCAGCAGGCAGAAGGGCAAAGCTGAACTGGACGAAAAAGCTGCCCAGCACGTAAGTGACGAAGGCTTTATTGGAGAATGTGTAGCGAAGCGCCTGGAAAAAGCTGAAGGATGCCGTATGTACATGGAGATTTTCCTTCGATCCGTAAAGCGAAATTGCAAAAAACGCCAGTACGATAATGCCGAATATCGCCCCCAACATCGGCCAGCCCAAGCTGCTGTACAACAGCGGCGAAACAGCCACGCCGACAATCATCCCGATAATCCCCAGCATTTGCCGCCAAGCGGAAATGTATGAGCGTTCCTTCAGAGTTTCGAACATTTCAGGAAAAAGCGAGGTCCAATTGAGAACCACAATGACGAACAGGATATCGTAAACCAGAACGACAACAAGAAAATACCAGAACAGCATTGAAGCGTGAACAGGAGCCAGCCACACAAGCGTAAACACCGCCGCCAACGGCAGCATGCCAAAAGAAATATACGGAATTCTTCTGCCCCAGCGGGTTGTTGTGCGGTCGGACATATAGCCGAACAAAGGATTCAGCACAGCATTGAATATGCCGTGAATAATCATCGCCAAACTGATCAAAGCGGGACGAACGCCGAGCACATCGACATAATAAAACACGATATAGGTTGCAAAAGCCTGGGACATCAAATTGACGGAAAGATTTCCCGAGCTGTAGGCGATTTTCTTCGAGTTCGTCAGTTCCAGCTTTACCATAAGGTTATCTCCCTTTCCGTTATCCTTTATGATTTCGTCCGGATTCCATGAACTTGACGGTCTCCCCCAGCTTTAACACCTTCAACCGGTCTTGTTCCAAGCGCCTTTCCTGCCACGCCGGGTACAGCCTGTCCAAAGCATCCTTGGCCGTATCGTCCGCCAGCCGGAAGGCTCCGTAATGCATCGGAATGAAAACTTCCGCCCCAACATCGATGAATGCGCGCACCGCTTCCTCCGGCGTCACATGCTGAGCGGCCATAAACCACTCCGGTTCGTAGGCTCCGATCGGCATCAGGGCAATTTTCGGCGAATAGCGCAGGCCGATCTCCCGAAAGCCTTTGAAATACCCGCTGTCGCCGGCAAAATAAAGCGGCCACTCGTCTGCAGGCGAGGAACTGCTGCGGATTACCCAGCCGCCCCAGTGAGAACGATTCATATCCCTCAGCGTTCTTCTCGACCAATGCTGTGCGGGGACAAAAGCAAAGCTGATCCCCTCTACGCTCAGCTCGTCCCACCAGGCAAATTCGATGACCTTCGGAAAACCTTTACGCATCAGCCAGTTTCCCAATCCGGATGGAACCATGATCGCGGGACGTCCGGGCAGTCGGCGCAGCGATTGGAGATGGAGATGATCGTAATGATTGTGGGAAATCAGCACGATATCGATTTCCGGCAATTCGGCAAGCGGAATTCCCGGCTCGCACTTTCTGCGGTCAATCCCCATCCAATTCGCCCAGACCGGATCTGTGACGATGTTCAGACCGCCGGTCTGGATCAAAAAGGTGGCATGGCCGCTCCAGGTTACGCAAAGCTGCGTGCGATTGTTCCGCAGCCATTCCGTTTCCTTTTGCTGTGCATGAGGCAGTCGATAAGAGAGAGCTTTCTTTTTGGCTTTGCGCTCCTTTCTCCATTGCCTTAATTCCTTGAAGGATTTGTCGGTGCTGACGCCGTCCATATTCTCGAATCTTCTGCCATCCTTCGCCACTTCACAACCCGCTTTCTTTGTGTAATTTTCACCCGGTGGATATTTATATTTCTGACAGAATCCGTTTCATTCTCAACGGATAGTTTGTGATTACGGCGTCAACACCGTACGAGATCATGGTGCGCATATCCTTTTCTTTATTTACCGTATAGGGACGAACCTTGATGCCGGCTTCCTGCGAGCGCCGTACAATTTCCTTATCGATGCTTAAAAATTGCGGATGCAGTCCGCCCGCGCCTATCTGCAGCGCATATTTCCACGGCTCGTACAGTCCCGAAGCATACAAAAGCGCACTTTCCGTCTGCGGAGCGAGCTTTGCCGTTTCAATCATGCTGTAATGATTAAAAGAAGAATAAACGACGCGCCGCTCCATGCCGAATTCGCGCACCATCTGAACGACCTTTTGTTCCATTCCCTCATAGCGAATGATCCCGTTTTTCAGCTCGATATTCAGCATCAGCTCCGTAGGAGCAATGAGCTCCATCACTTCCTCCAGCAAAGGAACAGGCTCGCCGCGGTAACGGGCAAAACCGTTGGAAGCATCGGCGCGTCGTATTTCTTCATAGTTCAGCTCGGCTACGGCGCCCTTTCGATCGGTGGTCCGCTGCAGATTCTCATCATGGATGACGACCAATTTACCGTCCTTGGACATTTGGATATCCAGCTCGATGCCTTCTGCATGCTGCACGATCGCCAGCCGGAAGGCTGCCATCGTATTCTCCGGCGCGTCCGCGGATGCGCCGCGGTGAGCTATGATTTTCGGCAGCACAAAAAATCCCCCCTCCAAATTTTCTAAATAAACAATTCGGAGAGGGGAATATAAATTCCTTCTAATTCCAATCTAATATTTGCAATTTTTTCCTTTGCAAGCCTGATTAAGCTCGCAGGCGGCGCATTTGCCCTGCTTGCTTTTGCGGACAAAACGATACAGCGCATACGCTGCATAGCCGAAGATGAGTGTACCCAGCGCGACATTGACAATCATTAAAGCTCACCTTCTTTCTTGCATTATCCGAGACCGAGCCATCTGCCCCCGTGATAGATCACCAGTGCAAGGACATAGGCCACCAGCAGCGCATATCCGATTGAAAAGAGCGTCCACTTTGCCGACATCGCTTCCTTGCGAATCGCCCCGACGGTTGCCAGACAAGGCACGTACAACAACAGAAAAACCATAAAGCTGTATGCTTGAAGCGGAGAGAATTGGCGGGAAATCATGCCCTGAAGCGCATTCATATCAGGTGCCGCATAGATGATATTCATCGTGGAAACGACAACCTCCTTGGCCAAAAATCCGGTAATCAGCGCCGAGCCTGCCTGCCAGCTGCCGAAGCCCAGCGGCTGCAGGATCGGTACTAACAGCCCTCCCAAGTAGGCGAGAAAGCTGTGGTCCATCGCCACTTTCCAGCCTTCCGGTCCAGAATAGCTAAGCAGCCAGATGGCCACTGAGCCGCCGAAGATCAGTGTTCCCGCTTTTCTCACGAAGCCTTTTCCCTTCTCCCAGGTACTGAGCACCAGCGTGCGCGTTTGCGGCATCCGGTAAGGCGGCAGCTCAATGACAAAACCTGAATTCGCCTGACGAAGGATCGTGGAGGAGAACAGCTTGGCAAGCGCAATCGAAACGGCTATGCCGAGCATGTACAGCGACAAGACAATCAAGGCTTGATACGCTGTGAAAAAAGTGCCCACAAACAGACTGAAAACGGTTAATCGCGCCGAACAAGACATCATCGGCAGGAGCAGTATGGTTAACAGACGGTCTCGCGGCTGTTCGATCGAGCGAGTAGCCATTACTCCCGGCACATTGCAGCCGAAGCCGATGATCATCGGAATGAACGCTTTGCCGTTCAAACCGATCGCCTCGGCGATTTTATCGAGCACCACGGCAACCCGGGCCATATATCCGGAATCTTCAATCAATGAAATCATGAAGAAGAGAATGAAAATCTGCGGAACAAATACCAATACCCCGCCAACGCCGGGTATAATTCCGCTCAACACGACATCATGCAGAAAAGGCGAAGCTCCCAGCAGATCCAAAATCGACTTGATCCCAATCGTAACCGGTCCGTCGACGAAAGCGCTTAATCGATCTGACATCGGCGTGCCCAGCCAGTCGAACGTCAGCTTGAACATCAAAAACATCAGCAAAAAAAAGATCGGCAAACCGAGCAGTCTGTGGGTGGCCAGATCATCCACCCTTTCCGTTAATGGCCTGCGGTTTGTTTTTTGGACCCTCACACTCTCTTTGACAATTTCTTTTATTTTATCCATGCGGACTTTGCGGATAAAATGGGAGAGCGATTTCGCCTCTTTCTTACGCCTCAACGCTTCCTCCGTCTGCATCACGATCTTCAGCAATGCGCCGCGATTAGCTAGAGCGCTCAACCATTCCAACACAACATCATTGCCGTCAAGCAGCTGCAGCGCAATCCAGCGTTTATTGAGCGGCAGCGTTTGCGGCATCAGCTGTGACAATGCCGATATGGCCTTCTCCAACTCCGCTCCGTAATAGATCATAAGCGGCTCTGCGCTTTGCTGCCCGAGCTTGCGAAGCAAGCCTTCCAGCTCGTTTATTCCTTTTCCGGAGCGCGCAACGATCGGAACTACCGGAGTCCGCAGCGCTTTGCCGAGCGCCCGATAGTCGATGGTCAGACCTCTCCCATTGGCCACGTCAACCATATTCAATGCCAACAGCATCGGCTTTCCAAGCTCAAGCAGCTGAACGGTCAAATAGAGGTTTCTTTCGATTTGCGAAGCATCCACGACATTGACGATCGCATGAAACGATTCGTCTATCAAAAAACGCGTCGCCACGCCTTCATCCTTGGAAAGCGGATTTAATGTATAAATGCCGGGAAGATCGATCAGATCGCCGGTCTTCGATTTTAATTTTCCGACTTTTTTTTCAACCGTAACGCCCGGCCAATTACCGACATACTCGTAAGAGCCGGTAAGCAGATTAAACAATGAGGTTTTTCCCGTATTGGGATTACCGGCAAGCGCAACCTTGATCATACCGCATCCACCCGAATGCCCATGGCATCCTTTAAGCGGATGCAGAAGCATTGGCCGTTCCCGCATTCGAGGGCCAGCGGTCCACCGAAGGGGAGCAAGCGCTTCAGGCAGATTTCCGTTCCTTCCATGATTCCCATATCAAGCAAGCGTCTGGTTACGAAAGATCCCGCTTCAACCATGTCTGTAATGATCACCTTTTGTCCGGGCAGTATGGAATCCAGCCGCATCTTGGTTCACCTTCCAAATAATAATGAAAATCATTATCAATTAAATTGATATTTTTATTATACAGATTCTTTTAGTTATATGTACTCATTTTGTAAAATATTTTTTACAAAATGATCAATAATAAGAATCAATATAAATAAAAAGAACGCCGGGTGTCCTCCACCC
>CAZESH010000220.1:0-7537 GCA_964514665.1 uncultured Caryophanales bacterium | reverse complement strand
ACGATGAGCTGGGCAAAACGGTCCGCATCGCTTCCACTTCCGGCGCTCTGACCCTCAGACCCGGTTGACCTTGCGCTCTCATAAATTTCACCAAGCAGACGCAAAGTCAGCGACACAACTTTCACTTGGCGCATCGGTGAAGCTTTGTCCCGGCAAATCCGCAGCAGCTCTTCCATACCGGCGGCAAAGCGGACGGAATCGGACAGCCGCACGACATGCGGCATGGGGAATCGGCGGAAAAAGCTGATTCCGGGTGACAGCTTCACATCAAAGTGCATGTAAATGTGGGTGCCCTTCCTGCCGGAAACCTCCGAAAAACGGGTATTGGGAGGGTGAATCATAACATCCCCGCCATGCACCCGTGTTTCCTCCCCGCCAAGGCGCGTCGTCAATTCACCGTCCAGTACAAATGAGAGGGTCCAATAGTCCTTTTCCAGATTGATCAAATTCAAACGGCGGTAATGCGCCTTTTCGATATGATAAATCGATACTTCGGCCTGCTCGTGAATACTAAGCATGCTCTCCCTCCTTCAAACCGTTCCCCAGGCGCTTTACCCAATTATCTTGTGAATTTCATAAAAACAGTTGATGCAAAAGCTTTTCTTTAAAATAGGGCAGGCTTCAAAGTCCAGGTCTGCAGCTTCGACATTTTGACGATGTTGGGAACGCGGAAATCCCGTGCGAAAATGACCCAGCCGTTGCCCCAAAAATCATCATCCTTGGCATGGTCTGCCGAACGAAGGATGCCGCGAACGAGCGTCACTTCATCCTCATCCTCCAGCCCTTCGGCAATCGCCTTGGCCATGGTGCAGGTCAAGTCAAGCGGGTTGATGCGGGAGCCCTGCACGTCGAAATAATCGGGAAGCTGCTTATAGCTGTACACTAGAGGGTATTCGGCATCGACAACGGCCTTTTTCAAATCAGCCAGCTTTACGACGGGAAGCGGATCGCTCTCGATTCCGTTCTCCGGTCCGTAGATCAGTTCCGGAATCAAAGGCTCTCCCGACAAATAGCTGCGAAACAAAGCAAACAGTTCGGAACCGGACAAGGTATATTCGTCATAAGTTTGATAAGTCAATTCGCTGCCGACCCGGCCGGCCAGCAGACGGACATCCTGTTCCTGAAGCTCTCCGCTGGCCGAGCGCTCCAGTTCGAACGCTTCAGCGGACGTAATGTATTGTACATTCTCCTTGGAAAGCGTAAAGTCCAAAAATTCGCCCAGCAGATTCAAATAATGCTCCATCTCCCCCTCGGGACGAAGCGCAGCGGGCACCCATTCCTCGCGCGGAGTATTTTGGCCGTGTTTAAAATTGCAGAAATCCCAGAACTCTGTAGTGGCAAATTCGCAGGGATGATAGACGATACTGACAAAGCCTACAGGCTCGGCTGAAAGCTTTTCGTAAACTTCATCGAATTGCTGCTTGGCTTTTTCCAGTCCGCCTGCCTCCAACTCCATCCGCATAAAGCCGGTAAGCTCCATGAAATTGAGCATCCCGCCGTACCAATACGGCTTGTCGTCGAGATTGACCTGCGGATGATTGTCCAAATATACGGGAATGCCCCATTCCCTGAGGGCAGGAAAAGACTGCGGCGCCCAAGAACCGCCGGGTTGACCGTAGCACTTGACGGGCTGTCCGGTGATTTCCTGCAGGTCGCGCAGACCGGCCAGTTCCCGCCGCTCAAATTCCAGGGCGCCCTCGCGAAAGCCGAGCGGCTCCGAATATTCGCTGATCGTCGGATGCTGGCTGTGCATGTCGGCATGATAGCCAACCTCATGGTTTTTCAATTTTTGCAGAATGTCGGTTCTGCCGTGCTCCTGCAAGCTTCGTGCTTTTTCGCCTACCAGCTTGAAGACTCCCTTGATGTTTCTTTCCTCGCACAAATTGAGCAGACCCAGCAGGGCATCCTCCGATTCAGGCGTAACATAATCCTCGACATCGAACCAGAATAAAACTTTGATATTTGCCAACGGACGCCCTCCTATTCATCTTATATATTTAACCATTGGTCCAACCACGCATAAGACTTTTCCCGCATATCTTTTCTAAAAATATGCTCGAAAACAGGATCGCTGCCATAGGGAACTGTCTTGTACCGTTCGGATCGGCCAAGCTCATTGTAGCGCGCTTTGGCTTTCCGATGTGTTTCCATAAACCATTCCGAGTCGGTATCGGCATCGCCTCTCGTTTCCAAAAAAGGACGCGGCACCAATTGCGCCAAAATATCATCCACATCCCCAAGCGGCTTTAGACCCGGAATCAAACAACCGCCGAAGCCATTAATAGGGCGGAGTTGATTGTTCCCATATAGAAATTCCAGCTTGAACGTTCCGCAGGATGAGCAGCCTGCTTGAATCTGTTGATCGATATACATCAATAAGGCCGCATAGAAACCGCCGGCCGAGTGGCCGATCACACCGATTCGCTCCGGGTCGACATAGGGAAGACTTTGCAATACGTCAACTGCGCGCTGCAATTCATGCAAGGTTTTTCCCGTCAGCGTCCTTCCCTCAAACGCCAGCTTGTTTGAATACGCACCCTGGTATAAATCCTCTGTAAAATCGTCACCGTGAATATCTGAACCCTGCCCAACTATACGAAATAAATCAAAGGTGTTCGCATAGTTGGATTTGGACAGCATCCGGCTTTCAAAAGGAAATCGGTCCGGGCAAATGACAATATAGCCCTTTTCCGCCAGTTCCTTGCCGCAAGCCAGCTCCGGGTCGCCGGCCACACCCGCCGGTTCGCTTTTCCCGAATTCATAGGGCGGAGGGGATTGGGGGAACGTTCCAAGCAGCGAAAGAAATCGGGTTTTGGTCAGCACAGGTTCACAACCTTTCAATACATTTCCTTAACTCTTTCTGCAGCAAGGCTTCAATCTCCTTCCAAACGAAGGCGCAGCTCCAGCTGTCCCCGCATGAACAAAGAAATTCCCCCATTCCAAGGCATAATAAAAAACCGCGGCCTACGGCACACGGTCGAATACGCGGGGGAAAGGTCTGCGAAAGAAACGGAATGCCCAAAAAACACGGCGTGAAGCGCAAAAAAATCCCTTTCTTTCGTTGCCCTGTTTAAGTCCCCAAATCGACGCACGCATCCCTGACCTGTTTTCCTGCGCGGAAAACGCCGCTTGCGCATGCACAAGTATCTTCAGGAAACGTGTACTTTCCTCATCGTCGGGTGGGTCCTCCGTTAATCGTCTGACATGAATACATTTATTAAAGATCGGGGAAAGTCCGATTTCAAGCGGGAAGTATTTTTCCGCCAATCATCGTCCACAGCACTTGAAAATCGTCGTCCAGAAGCACGAGATCGGCATCGGCTCCCGGCGCGATCCTCCCTTTATTGAACAATCCGAGCACGCTCGCGGGCGTGCGGGTCGCCATCATCACGGCATCCCAGAGCGGAATGCCGTTGTTTACCGTTCTGCGCAGCGCTTCATTCATCGTCACCGTACTCGAGGACAGCGTCCCGTCGTTTAAGCGGGCGACGCCTTCCTTGACGGTCACCTCATGCCCGCCGAACGTATACAGTCCGTCGCCCATTCCCATCGCCTGCAGGGCATCCGTAATCAAAACCATGCCGTCCGCCCCTTTAATCCGGAACATCAGCCTGACGATAGCGGGATGAAGGTGGACATCGTCGACAATGGCCTGCAGGCTGACATGCGGCTGCTCAAAGGCGGCCACAACCACTCCCGGATCGCGGTGATGGATCGGGCGCATGCCGTTGAAGCAGTGGGTGACATGGCTCGCTCCCTGCTCGAAGGCCTGTTTCGCTTCTTCATAATCAGCATCGGAATGAGCGACAGCCACCACAATCCCTTTCTCCCGCAAAAACCGCACCAGCTCTAGCCCTCCCGGCAGCTCGGGCGCAAGCGTAACCATGCGCACCAAGCCTTCAGCCTTATCCAGAACCATCCCCATCTCCGACAGGTCGGGATGCCGCAAATGCCGCTCGTTCTGCATCCCCTTCCGTTTCGGATGCAGATAGGGCCCTTCAAGGTGAAGACCGGCAATCCGCGCGCCGGGCTCCCTGCCTATCGTATTGCGGACACTGCCGATCATCGCCAGCAGATCTTCAATCGACGAGGTGACCGATGTTGCCAGAAAAGAGGTGCAGCCCGTGCGGGCGCACATCCTGGAGACTTCCTCCACGCTTGCGGTTGTTCCGTCCATCATGTCGGATCCGTTTGCCCCGTGGATGTGCACGTCCACCATGCCCGGGATCAGCAGACATCCCTGCCCGTCCAGCTTTTCCCAAGCTTCGGAAAGGCGGCAAACAGACTTCTCCATACTATGAATGCTTCCTTCTTTTACATATACGGTACCCTGCTCCCATATCCCGTCCTCGGCGGCAATCCGCACATTCGTAATGGCCAAAGGTTTCATTGCGCTCCCCCCATATCCGGAAATATATGGAGTTATTATACATAAATGATGCTTGGAAGGATAGATTTTATTTAAATCATATGGAGTATGGGCGGAGCCCATGCTATTTTCAAAAAGATGTTGATATCGGCTGGCTTCCACTTCCCAGAATGTCAATAAAGGCTTTCATGAAAACAGGAAAATCATCTGCTGTTCTTGCCGATATCATGTTGCGGTCGACTACCGTTTTTTTATCCACCCAAGTTGCCCCGGCATTTTCCAAATCGGCCTTCAGCGAAGGGAATGAGGTCATCGTGTAGCCTTTCACCGCATCGGCGGAAATGAGCACCCAGGGGGCATGGCAGATCACGGCAATCGGCTTGTTTCTGCGGAAAAATTCTTTTGTGATTTGAAGGACCTGCGGATTCGTTCTTAATTTATCCGGCGCCCAGCCCCCCGGGATATAAAGGCCGGCATAATCTCTCGTTTTGACTTGCGGGAAAGACAAATCCGTTGTGACGGGGATCCCGTATTTCCCCAGGTAATCCGTATGGGCCTTCATTCCGGCCAAATCGACTGCAATATCCGCTTCATGCATACGCAGGATCGGATACCACATCTCCAAATCCTCAAATTCCTGCTCGACAAGAACCAATACTTTCTTTGCGGTAAATTTCATAAAAAAGACTCACCTCGCGCTTTCCTAACATCAGGATATGCGCCTAACCGCATGGTGATTGGGGCATTCACCCATTTTCCCCCATTCAAATGAATGAAAAAACCCATGTCACATTGGACACAGGTTTCTATATTAGGACCTTATCGGAATATTGCTGCGGTCAATCGGTGATATTGCTGGTGTAGTACTCAATGATGTCTTTTCGACGGATGATTCCGATAAAGATTTGGTTGTCGTCTACGACGGGAACGAAATTTTGGTCGGCAGCCAGATGAAGCATATCCTCCAGATGGGCATTGACCGCTACGCTCTCATTATGGATACGGCGCTTGATTTCATTGACTTTGACGATATCCAAGTTATCAAAGCATAGTCCCGGAGTGTATTTCATTTTCCAAAACAAATCCCCTTCGGAAAGCGTACCTGCGTATTTCCCTTCTCCGTCAACGACAGGGATTGCCGTGTAATGATGGTGCTCCAACATTTCCACGGCTTCCCGCATGGTAGCGGAAGAGACGATATAGGCAACTTTGTGCTTGGGATACATAAAATCGGAAATTTGCATCTGTCACCCCCCCCTTTTTTATACTTTCATAAAAGTCATTATATATCACTTGTGAGGGATGTGCCATAAACACTTGCAGCCGGCGCGTGCAAGGCAACGGCGTGGCAGCCCCAAATCAACGCCCGCCGCTCATTTCCGCTTTCGCCTGGCTCGCTCCGCCCTGTTGACTCTTGGCACTGCCGAACGTTTCGCCGATCGATCCGCCTGCCCCGCCAAACGCGTCGCTGAGCTTGCTCGTCAACAGGTTTCGCTGGATCATGCCAAACACGGTTATTCCCGCTGTCATGCCAAGTGAGCGAACGAAAGCCAGCGTCGAGTTCGCCGAGCCCCGCTGGCGCATGTCGAAGCAGTGAATGCCCGCCACCCCGAGCACCGAGAATGAGAATCCGACGCCCAAACCCGCTACGATCATGTAAACGGTCAACAGCCACTTGGACGTGTCCGGTGTTAGCGTGCCAAGCAGCAATGCCATCTCGGTCACGAGATAGGCGGAAGTCACCCACACAAACTTGCCGAGGCCGCCCAGATCGGCGACGATCGTGCCCATGGCGGGTCGCTACGATCGTATTGTCAATCGCTGCCGCGAAAATGCCGAACAACAGCCCGGCAATGATAAAACCCAACCTGCTTTGTTGCTTCCCCATCGTTTTTAAGCTCCTTTTTTGGCAGAATGCTGGTCAAGGATTTCTTGATTCCGGCCGGGATGAAACCGGATCAATGGTTGAATAGGATTGACAGGTATCTTGTAAAGGAAGACGGAAAGCTTGTATTCAGGCTGCGAAATACGGACGAGGATGACCGGCTCGTCTTCACTCCCCATTACAAGCAGCATCAAGAGCGATACGGCATCTATTGGCACATTGTCGAACCGGATTCCGAGGAGCTCAAGCGGCACTTGGAGCAAGCCAGAATGGAACAGCTCGTGAAAGAAGCTACGATTGACAGTGTTCAGTTAGGCAACGATCAGTACGAACTTCAGCATGACATTCAAGGAGAAGGGACAGTCGGCGGGGCATGGGAAGGTCAGAACGGTCGCATTGCGACTCCCGGCGGATGGTTTAGCTATGAGTTGAAGGTGATTCCGGACATGGAGAACCTGCTTCAGGTGACCTACTTATCCATTCACCATGACCGCGTGCTGCATATCTATGCGTATGGCAAGCTGTTGGCCAGCGATCGGTCGTCTCCGGTTTACAGTCGGGAATTCGTCACGAAGTTTTATTCCATTCCGGCAGCAATGATTAACGGGAACGATCAAGTCGAGTTTAAGTTTGTGCCGGAAGATAAGCTCAATGGGATTTATGGCGTTCTGCGAACGATGGGATCAGACTTCAAAGAATAGAGCCTTAAAAAAAATAGTAGAGTGTTCACATCAGTTAATGCCCCCCATTGTCAGGATACGATTTTCTGAAGAATTAGTTAGAATAAGATGCGATTCGATTCATAGGATGAGCATAATATTGATCGGGCTAGGGGTTCGGGCATTTTGTCGCCGCTTACTTTCCCTGTCGGGAAACGAGCGGCTTTTTCTTGCCAAGGTTGGCAGTGATATCGCCCCTAGAAAATATTTCTATAAAAAAAAACCGCGTCTTAAATATTGCGCGGATTCCTTGGAATTATTTCTAAATTGGGAATAATTGAAATCGCCGCCCCTTCGAAAGGGAAAAAGGTTTGGGGAAGTGCATTGGGAAACCCCTAGCCAATCCATATAAGTCGACGATAATCATTATAGTATGAAGTCAAACATTCATCAACGGTCAGTAGTCAGCGGCGACTTAAACGGGGAATCCGTCAAGTATTCGTTGGCTTGGCGTACCGACGCCTTAATGACCGTCAGTGTTTCGGAGTTGCGAACAATTTGTTCGTAAGCGAGTCTGTAAAATATTTTGTGTAAACTCTCAACCTCAGTCATTTGAGGTACAAT
>CAZESH010000219.1:0-7607 GCA_964514665.1 uncultured Caryophanales bacterium | reverse complement strand
CCCTTACCAATACCCTTTGCACGTTGTCTGTCGCTTCAAAACCCTGCCGCGCGAGTACGAACAGGTCGTGGTATACGGCAGCTGAATTGTTCAATCCGCTTACCTGCAAATCCACGGAGAGCACATTGCGGCTCCAATCGACCTTTGAAATACCCGTCTGCAAATGCAGAGAAGCCATATAATCGACAACATTGCGATCGCTGATCTGATACGTTCTGTTGAAGCTGAACACCTCAAAGCTGCCGCCGGACGTTGCCAGCCGCGGCAGATACGACAACAGCATGGCCATACCTATGGCGATTGCGGTAGTTAAGGTGAAGCGAACCCACCATTTCATATCGGTTCCCCCTTTAATATCCCTTAACACCATTTTACAATGAAAAAAAGCAGGCTATGCCTGCAAGGTGAAGAGTTTTCATTCTTCCGTATCGATTGTGCCGTACTTTGTCATGATCATCGCTTTGCCTCTGATCTTCACGGCCGAGGTGTGGTCCGTGAACTGGGCGATCATGATCTCGCCTTTGTCCAGCTTTTCCGTATGGTGGAATCGGGTGTCTTGCCCTCTTGTCAAACCAATGACATGAACACCGTTATCCTTGGCCTTGATGACAAAATAATCTCCGTTATTTAATTCCGGCATTGAACACAACCCCTAACATTTTGGGTAATAGGCTTAGCTTAACCATGTTATGTACAAATAAAGGGGAAGAGGCACCGCATTTGACGGTGCCTCTTCCATGGTCGGAGTAACACGATTTGAACGTGCGACCTCACCCACCCCAAGGGTGCGCGCTACCAGGCTGCGCCATACCCCGTCAACCATAAATGAGTCTAAAACATTTTCGGGCAAATGTCAAACAGGAAGTGATCCTTTTATCGCTGCAACAAAAAAAAGCGTTGAATGAATACATTCATCCGCTTTTTTAAAGTAAAATTTATTTGCGCTGTATCCTTTATTGTGCACATGCGTCTCTCAGCGCTTTTCCGGGTTTGAAGGCCGGGACTCTGCTCGCCGGGATGTCAATTTCATCTCCGGTTTGCGGATTTCTTCCTTTTCTGGCTGAACGCTCGCGGACTTCGAAATTTCCGAAACCGACAAGCTGAACCTTATCGCCGCTTTGCAGCGCGTCGGAAATAGCCTCGAAAATCGCATCCACTGCTTTTGCCGCATCCTTTTTGGACATTTCCGACGATTCGGATACCTTGTTTACCAATTCCGATTTATTCATATCGATTCACCTCCCCCTTTTCGAAAAACTCCGTTAATACCTTGTCTTCACCGTTTTTTTGATTTTTATACCTATAGGACAAAAAATCAGCCATGGGAATCATCCGCCCATGCTTCTTTTAAATGAAAAAAGCTCCCGCATTTTAAATGCAAGGAGCTTTGATAAATTTGAAATGCTAGAGGATAATCGCGATTAATCCTCCCGAGCCTTCGTTAATAATTCTGCCCAAAGTTTCCTGCAGCTTGTAGCGGGCATTATCCGGCATCATCGCGAGCTTGCCTTGAATGCCTTCCCTTACAATGGAGTGAAGCGATCTTCCAAAAATATCGGATTCCCATATCTTCGTCGGATTATCTTCAAAGTCCTGCATCAAATACCGCACCAGTTCTTCGCTCTGCTTTTCGGTACCGATGATCGGAGCGAATTCCGACTCCACATCGACACGAATCATATGTATGGACGGTGCGGCGGCTTTTAATCGGACACCGAAACGAGATCCCTGGCGAATCAATTCCGGTTCGTCAAGTGACATTTCCTCCAAAGAAGGTGCGGCAATGCCGTATCCGGTATTTTTAACCATTTCCAGCGCTTCTTCGTATCGGTCATATTCGCGCTTGGCATGGCTGAAATCCTGCATGATCTGCAGCAAATGGTCCTTGCCGCGGATTTCCGTTCCGACAACCTCCATGAGAATTTTGTCGTACAGCTCGTCGGGCGCATACAAATCGATTTCTGCCACTCCCTGCCCCATATGCATGCCGGCAAGTCCTGCACGGTCGATAAAATCGTATTGCGCAAACTGTTCGACGACATGATCGACGTCGCGCAATCTGCGGATGCCCTTGACAGTGTCGCGGACGGAATTTTCGAAGTGGTTTCTGAGCCAATGTCTTTCGTTCAGCACCATTACCCAGCTCGGCAAATTGACATTCACCTCGTGAACCGGGAACTCGTAGAGCACTTCTTTCATAACCCGCATGAAATCCGCTTCGCCCATATGAGCAACGCTTGCCGTCATAACCGGAATGTCGTATTTCTCGGCCAGCTCTTTTCTCAGCTCCAAGGTTTTATCGCTGTTCGGCTGCGTGGAATTGATCACGAGCACAAAAGGTTTGCCAACTTCCTTCATTTCGTTGATAACCCGCTCTTCCGCATCCACATAAGAACTGCGGTTGATTTCAGCAATCGAACCGTCCGTGGTGATCACAACACCGAGCGTGGAATGCTCCTGAATCACCTTGCGGGTGCCGATTTCCGCCGCCTCCTGAAAAGGAATAGGTTCATCGAACCAAGGCGTGCTGACCATCCGCGGTCCGTTCTCATCCTCGTAACCCTTGGCGCCTTCCACCGCATAGCCAACGCAATCAACCATCCGCACATTTACCTCAAGTCCTTCTGCAACACTGATCTGCACAGCATGGTTCGGTACGAATTTCGGTTCGGTGGTCATGATTGTTCTTCCTGCTGCGCTTTGCGGCAGCTCATCGGTGGCGCGAGCGCGCTCGGACTCGCTGTTGATGTTGGGCAGAACCACGGTTTCCATAAAGCGTTTGATAAAAGTCGATTTCCCCGTACGGACCGCGCCGACAACTCCCAGGTAGATGTCTCCTCCAGTTCGTTCTGCGATGTCCTTGAAAATATCAATTTTTTCCAATGAGATCCCCTCCTAAAAAGGTAGTGTGAATAATGCCATTGTCGCCATACTACCTATAAAGGATGCCTCCTTTTTACGATACGAATAGCTAGCGACGGAACTCGTACATGCAATTTGGACTAGTAACAATATATGTGCGGCAAATTTGAATATGACTGTTTTCAGGATTTCAGGTGCCGCGAAAGCACACAAAGTTTTAACTGCCCTCCCGATATGATATATGAGCGGGGCTGCTTTTATATGCAAAAAAATGCGAAAGTGAACCGCCGCTTCAAATTGAAACGCGATTGCTTTCGCATGACGAACAAACCAAAAAAACCCCGCACGTGTACATTCAGGGACCTTGGCAGCAAAAAAGACGTCTAAGCCGCCCTCTTTGGCTCCATTATGGAGTTGTCGATTTTACTTCGGGCTCGCCGTTTTTCCAATAATAAGCTTGCGATTTGACCGGAACGAAATTGGATCTTTCCACCAAAAGCTCGCGCAAATCCTTGTCTGCGGGCGGTAAAACGGATTCCTTCTGAAGCATGGTCATCAAATCCGGGGCATAATCGATGTACACGGTACCCGACTTATTCATCATCAAGTTTAAATATGCTTGCGAAAATACGCTTTTCACTTGAATGATGCCGCTTCGGAGCTTTCCGTAATCGATCCAATAGAAGCCATCCGCCGCCTGACCGGCGGATGGAAGGCTGTCATGATGGGCGGACTTGAAATCATCCACCTTTTTTTGCACATCTGCTGCCTGCTGGTAAGCTTCCAGATCCATCAGCTTGACCAACGGATCGGTATCCGGATGTACCAGAACATAGTAAAATTGTCCGCCGTTTTCAAAAGCATTGCCCGGAATCAGGCTTAGAAAATTTCTCTCTTTCAGCTTGCGGAAATCTATGACGTTGCGCTCGTAGAGAGGTGTATCCTCCGTATAATTTTTGATTGGAAAAACGCCGGTATTTTTTTGGTAGATTTCCACCGCTTGCTGGACTAATGCGATGTATTCTCCGGGAGGCACCTGATTTTGTCCCTTCAAATCATTCGGGTACATGCAGCCGCCCAGCATTGAAACGAATGTCAGGCACAGCAAAGCATACATGGGTCTATGCAGCTTTCCCTTCCACCGCAAAACGTGCCGGATCGCACCGATAAACATGCCCTTCACCCTTTTGTTCATATCCTCTTCACCCATCATCCCGATCGTTTTCCTGACGCTCCAATTGCTTGCGAATCGCAGCCTTCAGCGGATCCTCCGGCAAATAAACCGTTACATCGCCCACCGCTTTCGCTTGGCAGGCCAAACGAATGCCGTCATCGATTAAGGATCCCAGCTTATTTTTCTCATTGACAGCCGGCTGTGACAATCCGCTTTGATCGGCAATCCGCACCTTGCACATCAAGCAGGCCGTTTTGCCTCCGCAGCGGGTGCGAATGTGCGATCCCGCCCTTCTTCCCGCATCGAGCAGCGTAGTGCCCGGACGAACCTTGATTTTCTTGTTATCGGGAAGAAATGTAACTTCCACCGTCATTAGTCTTAACCCCATTCACAAATTTAAAAATAAGTCTTATTGACGGCCACGACATTGCCGTCTTTGATAATTTCCGCTTGGCAGCCGAGACGATAGCCCGCAGCTATTTCTTCCTCATCCAGCCGGTCCAGCTCGGCTTCGGATGGCGGGGACAAGCAATCGGCCCCTTCCAGAATCAGGCTCCGGCAGCGGGCACAATTGCCCTGCGTACAGGAAAAGCCCCAATTCACCTTATGCTTGAGAGCATGCTCCAGAATCGTGTCTTCAGCCTTAACCGGCACCGTTTCTTGCTGTTGTTTTCCTCTCAGTTCCAACACTTGCAGCTTACCTCCATCAATCCAATTAATGTGCTGTTCTTGGCCGCATTTCCATTACAGCATGGAAACGAGCATATAAAGCAAAATCGGAATAAACAGCAAAAAAGCGACCAAGGATAGTACAAACCTCAGCAGGCCTTTGGTCTTTGCCCTTGCCACCGTGATCAATATCGAAGCCACGACCATCAGGCCCATGGCGAAAAATGACGCCCACATTTTGTCCATGCTGCTCATAATCTTTCTCCCGTTCCCCCAGTTTATCATGCAAGCATTCAAAAGCTGGTATCATTATAGCACAGTTGCCGGGTTAAGCCCAAAAACAAAAAAAGCATAAAGCGCCGCACGCTTTATGCTTTCCTTTCTCCGCTTCGAGCCGTCATTATTTTTTGCCCATCATCATTTTCATCATCTGCTCCATGTTGTCCGGGCTTACACCGCTCTTTTTTACAGCTTGGATAATTTCATTGACAGTGGCCTCGGAAACCGGGACATTGACCATTTTCGATACGTTTTGAATCAATTTTCGCAGCTGCTGTTCGCTTTGAATCGTCTTCGGCCCGACCCCGCTGGCGAGTTTTTTGATATCGCCTTCGGAAACGTTCTTGCCAGTCCTTTTCTTAACGACGCTTAGTACGTCCTTGGATATATTTTTGTTGCTCATACCATACCTCCTTATAGGGCGTTTCATATTATCCTATGAGAAGTCGGTGTTGAGCGTGTAGGCGGACGCTCGGGTTACCGCATCCATTTATCTTTTGTTTTCGTGGCAATTTCCTCGATCTCGTGCGTCTTGCCGCGGCCCATTAAATCCTCCACGGCGATTTTGGGTGATTTGCCTTCGAACAAAACGGCATAAAGAGCCGAGGTAATCGGCATCGTGACGGCAAATTTTTCAGCCAGCCTATAAGCCGCTTTTGTGGTTTTTACCCCTTCTACCACCATGCCCATGGTCTGCAAAACTTCTTCAAGCGAAGTTCCCTGAGCCAGCATATAACCTGCCCGCCAATTCCGGCTGTGCCTGCTCGTACCGGTAACGATCAGATCACCCACACCGGTAAGACCCGAAAAGGTCAAAGGATTGGCTCCCATCTCCATTCCGAGTCTGGCGATCTCGGCCAGTCCGCGCGTCATCAGCGCCGCTTTGGCGTTATCCCCGAAGCCGAGCCCATCGGACAAACCCGCTCCCAAGGCGATGATGTTCTTCAGCGCGCCGCCGACTTCAACTCCGGCGACATCCGGATTCGTATACACTCGGAAATAGGAATTAATCAATAAGTCCTGAGCCCGCTCCGCCGCTTGCGGATTCTCCGAAGCGACCACAAGTGCCGTGGGACATTTGGCAATCACTTCCTCGGCATGGCTCGGACCGGAAAGCACGACGATATCCCGCTTGTCGTAATCGGGAATTTCACTGGCAATTACCGTCGTCATTCGGCTTAGCGATTCCGCTTCAAATCCTTTTGTGGCATGAAGCAAAAGCATGCCCGGCTTGATATGCGGACGGATTGAACGGGCAATTTCCCGCATTGCCGAGGAAGGCGGGACAAGAATGACCGCTTGGGAACCGGCAAGCGCTTCGTCGATACGCACGGTGGCCCTGATACGTTTGGATAGAACAACGTCCTTTAAGTACCTGCTGTTCGTATGGTGAAGGTTGATTTCTTCCGCTTGCCGGGAATTGCGCGTCCACAGCATGACATCCAAATCGTTATCGGCCAACACTTCCGCGATAGCGGTCCCCCAACTGCCAGCAACCATGACGGAAACCTGTTTTGGAGTCATCAACTTCAAGCCTCCTTGCTTTTTGCTCCCAATTTATGTTCCTGCCCGCTCAGCAGCTTTTGAATGTTCTTACGGTGCTTCCAAAAAGCCAGAACGAGTATGAACAGGCTTGCCCAAACAAGCTCGACCGGAGAGTGCAGGAGCAGCAGGGAAACCGGGAACAATGCGGTAAACAGCAGTGAGCCCAATGAAACATAACGGGTGATCATAATGGATAAGATTCCGATACCGCCGGCAATCACTCCCGGAACAAAGGCCAATGTGGCTACCATGCCAATCGTGGTCGAAATGCCTTTGCCGCCCTTAAAACGAAAAAAAATCGGCCAATTATGCCCCAATATAACAGCCAGTCCGCAAGCAACCCGCACCCAATAGACATCGGGATAAAACCATTTTCCGATCCAAACCGCCAGCACACCCTTGCCGATATCCAGGATTAATACCAAGACTGCCGGTACAATCCCCATCACGCGCAGGGTATTGGTGGCGCCGGCGTTGCCGCTGCCATATTTGCGGATGTCGATCCCCTTCCACAGCTTGCCCACGATAAAGCTGAAAATGACCGATCCCAGCAAGTAACAAATCACAATAGGCACGATATAACCCAACTTGACTCTCCCCTATTCATTTTCGGATTTTCTGCGCGTAAACAGCCTGATCGGCGTCCCCTCAAAGCCGAAAGCAGCGCGTATGCGATTCTCCAGATAGCGTTCATAGGAAAAATGCATGATTTCCGGATCATTCACAAACAGCACGATCGTTGGCGGCTTGACGGATACCTGGGTCGCATAATTGACCTTCAAGCGCTTGCCTTTATCAGACGGCGGCGGTGTAACAATAACGGCATCGGAAATGACGTCATTAAGCACCGGCGTCTGAATCCGCAGAGCATGCTGCTCGGCGACATGATTGATCATCGGCAGCAATTTATGTACGCGCTGTTTGGTTTTGGCGGAAACAAAAATAATCGGTGCATAGCTCATGAACAAAAAATGATCCCGGATGCTTTGTGTGAAGTGCTGCATCGTTTTGTCGTCTTTTTCCACCGCATCCCACTTATTGACGACAAAAATCGCTGCCTTCCCGGCTTCATGAGCAT
>CAZESH010000218.1:0-7658 GCA_964514665.1 uncultured Caryophanales bacterium | reverse complement strand
AAACCTGTGCTTGTCCTTTAGGAGATTGAGATTTTTGCTTGGCGAACGAACGCATGTCCGCCTGATCTTGCGGATTCAGTAGATATGCCAGCAAAAAAAAGGTGAACAGAAATAAAATTTTTTTCATCGGGTCCATTACCTGCCCTCTTACAGAATATGCTTTCATTATAGATAATATGACTTTAAAAGTTTGTTGGAACCTGTCTGTGCAAAGTCTGTTTCTTTTTTGTTATTTTGTTGGCTTTTTCCGCTTTTCGTCACAATCTGGAAAAGGTTTCGTCCGGCAGATGGAACAAACCGCAGCTGACAGCCCGGGCTTTGACCCGCGGCTGATACTGCCAGCGGATTTCTGCCTGGCGGTTCAAGTGCTGCTGTCGAATTTGCTCCGCCTGCTCGGGCTCCGCGGCCTGGGCAAGATTCTCGTAATAGGAGGCGATGCGTGAAAGCTCGTCCTCCATGCGCGACTTGGCCTCAATCGCCCATTTGTAATCATAGGTTTTTAATTTGTTTTCCATGTATTTTTCTAAATGCGCCAAAGCGGTCTGAAACGAAATGGTTTCCTTCAGCTGGGTATAGGCCGGCATTTTGGGGGTTAGCTGTTTATGCACGACGCGATCGAAAAAGCCGGCGCAGATTTCGCCCGTAGAAAGGCAAATGCCGAGCGAATGCAGCTCGTCCCGCTTCATGTCGCAAGCAAGCTCCAGCTTATAGTTGACGTTCAGCCAAGTAGAATAAGTAGCCGGATGCAGAGAGCTGCCTCCGCCTTCAGGCAGAACTTCGAACAGATGGACAAAGCGCCCTTTTTGCCTAACGGCATTGAAAATTTGCTGCAGTCTCCTGCCTCCGAACGCTACGGTCTCCTGCAGAATCCGCCCCGTTTGCGGCATGCCGGGAACGATGCCGAGAAATCTCCCCAGAATCGTGTCGCTGTTGGCCGCTTGTGCAGTCTTTTCCTCCGATTTTGCCGAGTCCGAAGACGGGACAGGATCGTGGTCCGTGTCCGGTTGGAATATAAAGGTGAAGCTCATCGTTTCCGGTTCCGCTCCCGTTCGTTCCACAAAGCTCCAATAGTAAGGGCGGTTGGTCAAATCCCTGTCGGCTTCGGGAGAAAGCTTGACGGTAACCTGATGCGGCTGTTTTTCAATGATTTGGCAGCGGGTTGCCTGCAGGTAGCGCAGGACGAAATCCTGGATGTTATCCGGCTTCATGAATGGCCTCCTTTACGGGAATGGATCACTGATTGCCTGCATCGCGAACAAAGGCGTCGCCGATCGCATCGGACGGAAGCTGCCGGGAGGAAAATCCCGTTTCCGCTTGATCGCCGAGCTCGTTTTTCAAAAAAGATAATTGCGTGCCGATTTGATCGATTTTTTCCCTGATTTCATCGTCGTTTTTGGATTCCAAGATAATTTTCATCAGATTGGTTTCCAGCGATTGTTTCTGTTCATAGCGTTCCAGAATGGCGTCCAGCCCCCCGATCGCCATCTCGAACATATTGATCTTTTCATGCAGCAAATGCAGGATGTGCTCTTCAATCGTCTGCTCGGTGCAAAGGTTGAAAATCCTGACGTCATCGGTTTGGCCGAGCCGGTGCACCCTGCCGATCCGCTGCTCGACGCGCATCGGATTCCACGGCAAATCGAAATTGATGATGTTGTGGCAAAATTGCAGGTTGATCCCTTCGCCCCCTGCCTCGGTGGCGACCATTACCCTGGCCTTGCCGCGGAACAGATCCATCATCCAATCCTTTTTGCCGCGGTTCATGCCTCCGCGGTAAGGCACGGAAACGATCCCGTGTTCTTTGAGAAAATGCATGAGGTATTCCTGAGTGGCGCGGTACTCGGTAAAGACGATCGCTTTATCGTCCATCGATTGGATCAATTCAAGGGTCTTTTCCGCCTTTGTGTTGGCCTGAATCTGTTTGATCGATTCCACCAGCTGCCAGATTTTCGGGCGAAGCGGCGAGTTCTCTGAGGTTTTTTTGAACAGATTGACCAGCGTCAGGAATACTGCGTCGCGGCTGCTGCATACTTCCCGCTGCAGGGTGACCAGCGATAGCACGCTGCCGATGTCGCTGCCGGCGTCCTCGGATTTTTCCCGCACGAAGCGGGTTACGCCGTCGTACAGCGCTTGTTCTTCATCGGAAAGGCGGAGCGGGATATTCTTCACATGGCGTCGCGTAAATTCGATTTCGCCGTCGCTCCTGCGGTTGCGGATCATGACTTTGGAGAGCTCCTCGCGCAGCTGGTTTTCATTCTTGGGCACCCGCTTGTCGATCACGAAATCGGTCTGGAACTGCTCTTTTCCCCCGAGCTGTCCCGGCTTCAAAATCGTGATCAAATTGTAAAGCTCGTCCAGATCGTTCTGCACCGGCGTGGCGGTCAGCAGCAAGCAGTATTTTTTGCGGATCTCGTTGACAAATTTATAGTTGCTTGTCTTTTTGTTTTTCAATTTGTGCGCTTCATCCACGATCAGCATGTCGTATTCCATCGCGTGGATCAGCTCCTTGTGCGGATCGCGCTTGGCGGTATCCATGGATGCCACAATCACCTCGCAGCTTTCCCACATGTAAGCTTTTTTTTGCGCCGCCGCGGCGATCTCGAATTTTTGGTTCAGCTCTCTCACCCACTGCAAAACAAGCGAAGCGGGAACGAGAATAAGCGCTTTTTTGACCAGTCCGCGGATCATGTATTCTTTTAAAATCAGTCCGGCTTCTATGGTTTTTCCCAAACCGACCTCATCGGCGAGAATCGCCCTGCCTCTCATTTCGGTCAGCACTTTTTTGGCTGTGTCCAGTTGATGAGGCATCGGTTCCAGGCGGGAAAGATGAGTCAGGCACTGCAGATCGTCAAAGCCGCGGACAAGCTCCAAGCCTTCCGCTTCATAGCCCAGCTTCAGCAGCTGCCAATCGTCCCAGGGACCGTTCTGCCCTACGCGCTGTTGAAAAAGCTCAAACCATTCCCGGTCGAAATGAATTTCGACATGTTCGTTGATCGGCCGAATGCCTTGCTCCAGCAATTGAGCCATCCCGCTAACCCCTTTCTGCTTAAACATCGAAGTTTTTACCACATAAGAATTTATAAGTTTTCGGGAATCGAAAAGTACAAATTCTTATTGGCGATAAAACCTACATCTAAACGCGGTCATTCATCTTGGAAAAGCCTCGGGTAGAGGTTTTCTCATAGTATGCACAATCCGTGTTTGTTTCATAACTTGAACTTCTGTGGAAATCATAGAATCCGCATGACAATCCGCCATGACTTTGCTATAATGAAGAACGTAAAAATTGGCGAATGATGGTACAGGGAGAGATTGCCCGGAAGATCAATATCCGGTGTGACGCCGAAGGAGTAAACTGCAGATGGCGGATGGCCGCAACCTGCCGTGAATCTCTCAGGCAAAAGGACCTGTATCGGACGCGACTCTGGAGAGCGTCTTGATTTCATATCAAGGCCACCCACGGGGAAACTTCCGCTTCGGCGGCCATGCGATTAGGCATGGCGGCGGGCGATAAGGCAACTCTCAGGTACAAGGACAGAGCAATGGATGCAAACCGACCATGTTCAAGCCGCCGCATCGAGATGCGGACGGCTTCGGCGTTGATGCCGCAGAGCTTGGAACGTTTGTGCCGCTTGCTGTGTCCTTTTTCCATTCAATTCCTAAGATGAATTCGGACTGCGGGGAAACAGTAAGAAGAATAGGAACAGGTTTCCCTGCGACAAAAAATGTGAGGTGGAGAGAAGTGAGCCAAGGCTTGAAAACCCCGCTGTTCCCGATATACGAAAAGCACGGGGCAAAGACGATCGATTTCGGCGGCTGGGAGCTTCCGGTGCAGTTTTCCGGGATTCAGCAGGAGCACGAGACGGTTCGCAGCAGAGCCGGTTTGTTCGATGTTTCCCATATGGGTGAGTTTCTCGTAAACGGTGCGGATGCAGGGTCGTTCCTGCAGCAGATGCTGACCAACGATCTCGCCCGTGTCAGCGCAGGTCAGGCGCAGTATACGCTGATGTGCTATCCCGACGGCGGCGTGGTGGATGACTTGCTGGTCTACAAGCTGAGCGAAAGCGAATTTATGCTTGTGGTCAATGCGGCAAACCGCAGCAAGGATCTGGAATGGCTGCAAAAGCACGCTCAAGGCGATGTAAGGATCGAGGACGTATCGGATGCAACAGCTTTGCTGGCGCTGCAGGGACCGCATGCGCAGGAGCTGCTGCAAGATTTGACGGAAGCACCCGTAAGCTCGCTCAAAAGCTTCCGGTTTCTGCGGGATGTGCCGCTTGCCGGCCATCTAGCGCTGGTTTCCCGCACCGGCTACACGGGGGAAGACGGCTTCGAGATTTATGTGCCGGCTGAGCACGCGGTTGAAATCTGGGAGCTGATCCTGAGCCGGGGTGAACGCTTCGGTGTTCAGCCGATCGGTCTCGGAGCCCGCGATACGCTGCGCTTTGAGGCGGGCCTTCCGCTGTACGGCCAGGAGCTTTCCGCTGGGATTACGCCGGTTGAAGCGGGCCTCGGTTTTTTCGTGAAGCCGGAGAAGGGCGATTTTCTCGGCAGCGAGGTGCTGAAGGAGCAAAAGGTTTACGGAGCGCCGCGCAAGCTGGTCGGATTGGAAATGGTCGATCGCGGCATCCCGCGCGCGCATTACAGCGTTTATTCAGTGGGGAACAAGATCGGCGAGGTCACGACCGGCACACAATCGCCAACCTATAAAAGAAATGTGGGAATGGCTTTGATCGACAAGGACTATGCGGCATTGGGCGGCGAAGTGTTCGTGGAGATCCGCGGCAAGCAGCTGAAGGCGCAAATCGTACCGCTGCCGTTTTACAAAAGAAAGCCGGAGGGGAGCACGGAGTCATGAAACACAGATATTTGCCGATGACCGATGAGGATCGCGCACTGATGCTGGAGACGATCGGAATTTCCGACGTGGAGGAGCTGTTTGCCGATATTCCGCAAAAGGTCAGATTGAAGCGTGATTTAAACGTATCCGAGATGATGAGCGAACCCGCCCTGCTGAAGCGGATGCGTCAATTGGCCGGGAAAAACGCCGATTTTGACCGTTACTCCTGTTTTCTCGGAGCGGGCATTTACGATCACCATGTGCCTGTAGTGATCAATCACGTTATCTCGCGCTCTGAATTTTACACCGCCTATACGCCTTATCAGCCCGAGATTAGCCAGGGAGAGCTGCAGGCGATTTTCGAATTCCAATCATACATTTGCGAGCTGACCGGCATGGCGGTGGCCAACGCTTCCATGTATGACGGGGCAACGGCGCTTTCCGAGGCGGGCGCGCTCGCAGCCGGCGCAACCAAACGCAGCCAACTGCTTGTATCCAGGGCGGTGCATCCGGAAACGCGGAAAATCATCCGCACCTCGGCCAAGGGCTTGAATCTGGAGGTAGTGGAGATCGACTGCGCCGACGGCGCAACCGATCTAACCAAGCTGGCTGCGGCGATCAGCGACAGCACGGCGGCGGTATTGCTCCAGTCGCCGAATTTCTTCGGCGTAGTGGAACGCATCGCCGAGTTTGAGCCGCTGGTGCATGAGAAGGGTGCGCTATTGATAGTCAGCAGCAATCCGCTGTCGCTTGGTTTGCTGGAGGCGCCGGGCAGGCAGGGAGTCGACCTTGTCGTCGGCGACGCCCAGCCGTTCGGGATATCGGCAGCCTTTGGCGGTCCGACCTGCGGTTATTTTTCCGCTTCCGAGAAATGGATGCGGAAAATGCCGGGACGGATCGTCGGGCAAACCGTCGACCGCGACGGCAAGCGTGGCTTCGTACTGACGCTGCAGGCGCGCGAGCAGCACATCCGCAGGGAGAAAGCGACCTCCAACATTTGTTCCAATCAGGCGCTGTTGGCTTTAGTCGCTTCGGTGTACCTGTCGGTGATGGGCAAGCAGGGCATCCGCGAGGTAGCCGAGCAGAACGTGCGCAAAGCGCATTATGCATTTGAACGGTTAACGGCCGTTCCCGGTGTTGAAGCGGCCTTCGGCTCGCCGTTCTTCAATGAATTTGCACTCAAGCTGCCGCCGCATACGGATGTGCGGGAGTTGAACCGCAAGCTGCTGGACAGAGGCATTCTGGGCGGCTGCGATCTGGGAATCGACTACCCCGAATTGGCGGGACATTGGCTGCTGGCCGTGACCGAGCAGCGGACGAAGCAAGAAATCGACGAATTGGCCGCATGCCTGCAGGAGGTGCTGTAATGAACGAAAAACACGATCAGCCACTGATTTTCGAATTAAGCCTGCCCGGACGCATCGGCTATTCCTTGCCGGAATGCGATGTACCGCAGGAGGATATCGGGGCATGGCTGCCGGCAGAGCTGCTGCGCAAGCAGCCGGCGGAACTGCCGGAGGTGGATGAAGTCGATGTGATCCGCCACTACACGGCGCTGTCGAGAAGAAATTTCGGTGTGGACAACGGATTTTATCCGCTCGGCTCCTGCACGATGAAATACAATCCCAAAATCAATGAAGATGTCGCCAGATTGGCCGGATTCGCCAAAATCCATCCTTATCAGCCGGAGGAGTCAGTGCAGGGAGCTTTGGAACTGCTCTATCTGCTGCAGAACGACTTGGCGGAAATCACCGGAATGGACCGGGTGACGCTGCAGCCGGCGGCCGGGGCCCACGGGGAATGGACGGGACTGATGATGATCCGCGCCTATCACGAAAGCCGCGGCGAGAAACGCACGAAGGTGATCGTGCCCGATTCGGCCCATGGAACGAATCCGGCCAGCGCCACGGTCGCCGGGTTCGAGGCGGTGACGATTCCTTCCAACGAGAAGGGGCTTGTCGATCTGGACGCCCTGAAAGCGGCGGTCGGATCAGATACGGCGGCGCTGATGCTGACCAATCCGAATACGCTCGGATTGTTTGAAGAGCAGATCGTCGAGATTGCCGAAATCGTGCACGCGGCCGGCGGTCTGCTGTATTACGACGGAGCCAACGCCAACGCCATCCTGGGCATTGCCCGTCCGGGCGACATGGGCTTCGACGTGGTGCATCTCAATCTGCACAAAACGTTCAGCACCCCGCACGGCGGAGGCGGACCGGGAGCGGGGCCGGTGGGAGTCAAGGCGATTTTGGCGCCGTTCCTGCCCGCGCCATACGTCAAACAAAACGTTGACGGCAGCTATGGGTTGGAATGGAATATTCCCGATTCGATCGGCAGAGTCAAAAGCTTTTACGGCAACTTCGGGATACTCGTCCGCGCCTATGCGTACATCCTTACTTACGGTGGAGCGGGTCTGCGGCAGGTATCGCAGAATGCGGTGCTGAACGCCAACTACATGATGCGCAAGCTGCAGGATCACTATGAGCTTCCCTTCAAGCAGCACTGCAAGCATGAGTTCGTGCTGTCCGGCAGCCGCCAGAAGAAGCAAGGCGTGCGCACGCTGGATATCGGCAAGCGTTTGCTCGATTTCGGCTTTCATCCGCCGACCGTGTATTTCCCGCTGATTGTCGAGGAAGCGATCATGATCGAGCCGACGGAAACGGAAAGCCGGGAAACGCTCGACGCCTTTATCGCAGCGATGATTCAAATCGCCGGAGAAGCTGAAGACGATCCGGAGCTCGTAAAGAACGCGCCGTACACCACGGTCGTCAAGCGCATGGATGAAACACTCGCCGCCCGCCGTCCGGTACTCAACTGC
>CAZESH010000217.1:0-7658 GCA_964514665.1 uncultured Caryophanales bacterium | reverse complement strand
GCAAATGGGAGAGGGTTCCCCCGGCTGCCCCCTCCTCGGTTTGCTACCGGACTTCCCCGCCTGCCTGCTGCTGAATAAAACGATCGATTTCACTTTCAATAAAAGCTTTGCTCCCCTTGATCACTGACGGCGCCCCCACGCGGTTTTGTTCCATCATACAATGCCATGAGGCAAAAGACCACCTCTTTTGTGCCGAAAATTCCGGCAAAATGTCTGTCCCAAAAAACCGTTTTCTCTGATAAGATAAGGATTAGCCGCGATATTTCCAAATTTTAGGGCGAACAAGGAGTGGAAGCATGAAATTTACAGATGGATATTGGCAAATACGCGAGGGCTTGCTGCTGCAAAATCCGCAGGATATCCGCGATATCCGCATGGACGGTCAGTCGCTCACGGTGTTTGCCGCGACCCGCAAAGTCCTGCACAAGGGGGATACGCTGAACGCCACGCTGCTGACGGTTCGCTACAGCTCTCCGCTGCCGGATGTGATCCGCGTGCAGTATTACCGCCATAAGGGCGGACGGGCAAGCGGACCGGCTTTTCCGCTGTTTGCAGGTGGCGCCGAAGTGGAAATCGATGACGGGCAGGACCAAGCCGTTTTGCGCAGCGGGGACTTGAGCGTCGAGGTACATAAAGCCGACGGCTGGAAGGTCGCATATAAGTATAAAGGCAAGAAGCTGACGGGAAGCGGCCCCGGAGCGGCGGCCCATATCGAAAACCGTGAGCAGCAAACGTTTTTCCGCGAGCAGCTCGATTTGGGGATTGGCGAGTATGTGTATGGCATGGGCGAGCGCTTTACCCCGTTTGTCAAGAACGGACAGGTTGTCGATATCTGGAACGAGGACGGCGGGACAAGCAGCGAGCAGGCTTACAAGAATATTCCCTTTTACTTGTCCAACCGCGGCTACGGCGTATTCGTCAATCATCCGGAATGCGTATCCTTTGAGGTTGCCTCGGAGAATGTTTCGAAGGTTCAATTCAGCGTGCCCGGCGAATCGCTCGATTATTTCATCATCGGCGGATCGACGCTGAAGGAGGTGCTGGCCAATTACACGGCCTTGACCGGCAAACCGGCGCTGCCTCCGCCATGGTCGTTCGGTCTGTGGCTGACCACTTCCTTTACCACAAGCTATGACGAGCAGACCGTGAACAGCTTCATCGACGGCATGACAGAGCTGGACTTGCCGCTGCATGTATTTCACTTTGACTGCTTTTGGATGAAGGAATATCAGTGGAGCGACTTCGAATGGGACAGCTCCGTGTTTCCCGACCCGCAGGGCATGCTGCGGCGCCTGAAGCAGAAGGGGCTGAAGATATGCGTATGGATCAACCCCTATATTGCCCAAAAATCGGCGCTTTTTGACGAAGGAATGGAAAACGGTTTCTTGGTCAAAAAAGCGAACGGCGATGTTTGGCAGTGGGACAAATGGCAAGCCGGGATGGGCTTGGTCGACTTCACCAATCCGCAAGCGACGGCCTGGTACCAAAGCAAGCTGAAGCGGTTGATCGGCATGGGCGTGGACAGCTTCAAAACCGATTTCGGCGAGCGTATCCCCACCGATGTCGTTTATCATGACGGTTCGGACCCGATGAAAATGCACAATTTTTACACGTACTTATACAATAAAGCGGTATTCGAGGTGCTGGAGGACAATTTGGGGAAAAACGAAGCGATGCTGTTCGCGCGCTCCGCTACGGCAGGCGGTCAGCAGTTTCCGGTGCATTGGGGCGGCGACTGTTCGGCAAATTACGATTCCATGGCCGAAACGCTGCGCGGCGGACTGTCGCTGGGGCTGTCCGGCTTCGGATTTTGGAGCCACGACATCAGCGGCTTCGAGCGAACCGCGCCGCCCGACATTTACAAGCGCTGGGTCGCCTTCGGCATGCTGTCCTCGCACAGCCGCCTGCACGGCAATGAATCGTATCGCGTTCCTTGGCTGTTCGGCGAGGAGGCGGTCGACGTTCTGCGGTTTTTCACCAAGCTGAAATGCAGGCTGATGCCGTATTTGTTTGGTGCGGCACGGGAGGCGGCGCAAAAGGGCGTCCCGATGATGCGGGCGATGCTGCTGGAATTTGCCGAAGATCCGACCTGCAGCTATTTGGACCGCCAGTATATGCTGGGCGAATCGCTGCTGGTGGCTCCCATCTTTCAGGAGGACGGAAAGGTCGCCTTTTATTTGCCGCAGGGAGCTTGGACGCATTTCTTGTCCGGCAGGCAGGTGGAGGGAGGAAAATGGCTGGAGGAACAGCATGATTATTTCAGCCTTCCGCTCTATGTCCGCTCTAATTCGATCATCGCGCTGGGGAGCATCGATACGCAGCCGGACTATGATTATGCCGATGGAGTCGAGCTTCAGCTGTTTGCGCTGGAAGACGGAAAGCGGGCTTCTACGGTCGTCGTCGATCGCAAAGGAGAAACGGAGCTGTCCGTTGCCGCCGAACGTACGGGGAATCATGTGACAGTAAGGGCGAATCCGAATGTCAAGCCGTGGTCGATCGTACTGCGGGGAATATACGAAATTTCCGCGGTTTCTGCGGCCGAGACTGAAAATACGCCTTCGGGAATCCGTCTGATCCCGCATCAGGGCCAGTCGACCTTCACGTTTACTTATTAATCCGTTTCCGCACGGTTTTTGCTCCTCTTATGTTAAAATAACATAAAAACAGGTATAGAGGTGGTTAGGATGAATTTGAACGAGCTTGCAGCGAGTTTGTCGGGAAATACGGCCCGTTTATCCCCGTGCGGGATTAGGAACAAATCATTGGAAGAAAGCATCGATGCCTGGCAGTGGTCTGAACCGCTTCACCGGCAAGGCGCTTCCGCAGAGAATATAAAGTGTCTGGGAGCAGGCTTGTTCCTGTGGAACGAAAGCCTCGACCGTTCGCATTCGCTGTCCCAGGAAGTGCATCATGCCACGGGAAGCTATTGGCACGGCGTGATGCACCGCATGGAGCCGGATTATGCCAATTCGGCCTATTGGTTTCGCCGGGTCGGGAAGCATCCCGTTTTTGCCGGACTGCAGGCGTCGGCACGCGGTTATTTGCAAACTTGCGATCTCGATGCGCTTTCCGCTCGCCTCGGCTCCGATTTACGGCGGCTCCGCGAGCAGGGAGAGTGGGATCCGTTTCTCTTTATCGAGCTTGTCGAATTGCAGGAAACGCAAGTACGCGACTCGCAGGCCGACGGCATATTGCGCCAGCTTCAGCGGTACGAGATGGCGCATCTGTTGAATTACACCTATCGTTTGTGCGGAGGCAACCGCGATCTGATCGGAGCTGAGCCGTCGCGGACAGGCGGTCACACCCAAAGCTAGCCAAGACACACAGACTTTCCCTGTATCTTTACATGAAGGAAACCTCTAAACTTATTTATGGACAAAAATAGGTTTGGAGGTTTCTTTGACATGAAATTTAAATTTTTCTTCGCCGGAGTTTTGTCGTTGCTGCTGTTTATTTCCTCGGCTCCGTCCATCTACGCGGAAAGCGGCATAAAAACCCAGGTGGGATATTCCCTTCATAATTGGAAGCTGGATGAGGAGAACGGATATATTTATACCATGGCATCGGGTTACATGCAAAATCCCAGCCGCCTTTTATTCCTTGATCAGCACGACCTGACGGTTAAGGCCGACATTCCGGTTGAGGGCGGTGAACTGGAATACGCCGACGGAAAAGTATATGTTCAAGGCAACGGCAGCCCAACGATTACCGTGGTCGATGTTTCTTCCAAATCCGTTGAAAAGACATTGGCAACCCAAAAGAAGCCTGCCCATATTAAGCTTGACGGCCATAAGCTGTTCTACGTGGACAACACCTATTCGCAATATCACACCATTCCCAAATTGTACGTCATCGATTTAACGGATGATTCGGAAAAAGCGATTTCTTTATCGTCAGACGCCAATTTCTCGTGGGTTGACATCGATCTCGATAATCAAAACCACATATTGTACATGGCTGAAATTTATAATACGTCTAGACATGAACAAGCGAGAATACAGGCGATCAGCACCGATGATTATCGCATCCTTGATCAGTACGTCAATTTAGACGGGCAATTTTTCAAACAAGCGGAAAATATTATCGCGGAAGGCTCCGATGTGTTTTATGCGGGCTATCGCTTCGATGCCAATAATTTAAAGATCAGATACGGCAGCTATGGCGATAAAAAAATCCGCTATGTGAAAGGTGATTTTGTTTTTGCCGATACTGCGGTATTCGATCGCGAAACCTTTAAAAAAATAAAAGATCTTGATCGTCCGCTGGATCTCTTGGATCGTGAAAACAACGCTTACTATAAGCGTCAAGTGGATATGGGCGCAACGGATTTGGAAAAATCGCCCTTTTTCGTGGACAACCGGCAAACGATTCATATCGTAGAGCCGGGCGAAACGCTATGGACCATCTCCCGGCAATACGGAACGACCGTTTCCGCGATTGCCGGCATCAACGGGCTTGATGAAGAAAAGTACTTGCCGGTCGGACAAGCTTTGAAAATCCCGGCACTCGAAGAAACGTATCAACCGCCCGCCGGACTGGACAATTTGCCCTTTTATACGGCAAAACCAGGTGATTCCTACTGGAAAATCGCCAAACAGTTCAAGCTCACGGTAGAGGAGCTCACCGTCCCGAATCATCTCGATCCCGACAAAACGCTATTTGTCGGACAAACGATCAGAGTCCCGGCTTACAAGGTAAAGCAAGGGGATACAGTATGGAACATCGCCAATGGATTCGACATGACGGCAGACGAACTTGTGCAGTTGAACGGATTAAAGGATCCGAATCTGATCATCGCGGGCGAATGGTTAAAAGTCAAGGTGATGCTGCCTTGAGCCGACAATCCGCAATTTGTTTGAAAAACCCCGTCATCCGACGGGGGATACATAGTTGGCAGCTTGAAGCAGTAATCGTCATGAATGCCTGCAAGCATTGCGGAGCTTTCCAGACAATCAGATGAAAAAAGCCAAAGGATAGATGGCGGCAAGAGCGGCTAAAGGAAGCACATAGGGAAAAAAACCGCCGTAAGGGAATGCCCCGCCGAATGCGCCCCAAAATTGCCGCTGCTCGTGTTGGTTTCCCGGGGACGGGATGGCCAGCGTGACATTTTGCTGATCCACATTGGCTATAAAACCTTCATACATTTGTCCATCCTCGGTTTCAATTCTGACAAAACGATGCATATACTGCATGCAAACATGATACGGATATTGATGAATCATCTGATGTCAACCTCCCAAAAAGAAAATTCATTACATCAGTCTATGGGGAATCGCCTAAAAGGAACACGGTGTTTGCCTATTTTGCCTAAAGTAAGTTTACGCTTTTGTGGATGGTGACGGGAGGTAGAAATTATACTATTTTGTAAATTAAGTGTTGATGAATTGTTTTCAATATTGTATATTGTCTATATTATTCGAATAATAAGACATCTCCAATCTGAATGATTAAGGGGGCGGTAATCGGTTTCAGAAAAATGTACGCGCGTACATTTTTTGAAAGCGATTACAAAATATTTGGCAGCAGAAAATGCTGAGGTCAAAAAAAGAAATAAAAGAGGAGGTTGTTTTTCTATGAAAAAGTGGTTTGCACTGCTGTTAATTACTGCGTTGGGGCTGTTGTCTGCATGCAGCGGGGGAAATTCTTCCGCGGGAAGCTCGGCGTCTTCGCAGGCCAAAGCATCGGAAACACCGGCGGCTTCAAGCGCGCCATCGACGAAGGACGCCGGGGCTAAGCAAAAGCTGGTCCTCTGGCATATTGAAACGGGTAAACGCGAGGATGTAATCAAGCATGCGGTAGCGAGATTTCAAGAGAAGCATCCGAATGTCGAAGTAGAGGTGGTGCAAAACGAAAACGATCCATACAAAACCAAGCTGACCGTAGCGATGGGCGGCGGAAATCCGCCGGATATATTCCATTCCTGGGGCGGAGGCTGGTTAAAGCAATTTATCGATTCGGGACAAGTGCTGGATATCACCGGTAAAATCGATAAGAATACCTATGTTCCTGCCGCGTTGAGCGTTTCTACCTTTGACGGGAAAAATTACGGTGCACCTTTGGCGATGGCGGGGGTACCGGTTTGGTACAACAAAGAGATTTTTGACAAATACAAGCTGACGCCGCCGAAAACGTACAAGGAATTATTGGATATCATCAAAACGCTGAACGATCATAAGGTGATTCCATTTGCTCTTGCCAACAAATCGAAGTGGCCGGGAGCGTTCTATCTGATGTATTTTGCCGATCGAATCGGCGGGGCAGATCTTTTTAAAGAAGCATTTGCCCGCAGTGGTCGCGGGTTTGACGATCCAGCCTACGTGAAAGCCGGAGAAATGATCCAGGAATTGGTTAAAGCCAATGCGTTTCCGAAAGGCTTTAACGGCTTGAACTATGATACCGGTCAATCCCGTCAGCTGCTGTACGCCGGCAAAGCGGCAATGATCATTCAAGGCACCTGGCTGCTGAACAACGTTCGTTCCGAGGCACCGGATTTTGAGAAGAACCTGGATATTTTCCCGTTTCCCGCAATTGACGGAGGCAAGGGCGATTCGACGGATATCGTGGGCGGAGTCAGTCCCGTATTTTCGGTATCTGCCAAGTCCAAGAATCCCGATCTGGCGATTGAGCTTGTCAAGGAATTGACCAGCAAGGAATCGGCTCAGGAAGCAGTGGACAATGCGGGATCGATTTCCGCTGTCAAAGGCGTGAATGTGAAAGACGAGTTTTCCAAGAAATTCGTCGATTTTCTGAATCAAGCGAACAACATGCAAACCTATTACGATCAGACATTGCCTCCTGAATTGGCCGAATTGCATAAAGATACCACACAGGGGTTGTTCGGACTTTCAATGACGCCTGAAGAGGCAGCGCAGAAAATGGAAGCGAAGGCGAAAGAGCTGTTAAAGAAATAACGCGATAACGATTGTTAGCGGATGGACGGTCGGCAGCTCGCAGCTTTTGTCGGCTGTCCATCTTACTTTCCAAGCGTGAATTCCAAAAATGAGAAGGTGGCTTATGTGAACCCAAGCGCTCAAGAAGCAGAAATCGCGGCCGTTGCCAACTTGCGACAAAAAGCAAATTCAGCCAACCGTTTGAAAAATGCCATGGTCATTGCCGGATTCATCCTTCCGGCGTTGGTTGTTTACGTTGTCTATGTGCTGTATTCCATAGGCATGACCTTTTATTACAGCTTGTTTCATTGGTCGGGAGTTGATATCCATAAGCTGTTCGTCGGTTTTGCCAATTATGCCGAACTTGTCTCCGATCAAGTGTTTTGGACCTCGATGAAGAATAATTTCCTGCTGGTGCTGGCTTCGCTGCTGACACAGCTCCCATTGGGGTTGATCATGGCGCTCTTGCTGTTTTCGCGAATTCGCGGCGTGCGCTTGCTGCGAACCGTTTATTTCATGCCGCTATTGATGTCTACCGTTGCCATCGGCATTTTATTCACGTTTATTTACGATCCCAATTTCGGTGTGATCAACCAGCTATTGGGTGCATTGGGACTGGATTCATGGCAAAGGGGATGGCTCGGGGAAGAAAGCACCGCCTTGTGGGCGGTCATTGCCACGGTCTGCTGGCAGTTTTCGCCGTTTTACATGATTTTGTTCCGGGCGGCCATCGTCGGCATTCCCGACGAGCTTTACGAAGTGGCCAAA
>CAZESH010000216.1:0-7692 GCA_964514665.1 uncultured Caryophanales bacterium | reverse complement strand
GCCAGCTCCTCGGCAAAAGGAACCAGCCCCGATTTATCCGAAACACTGATTAATGCTCTGCGTATTGCCACAATCGTACCTCCCGATTTTTAATTGGATATCCGTACTTTTCTTCCCTCCAACGACACGCGTCCTTCATGGATCAAGCGAATGACCCGCGGGAACAAACGGTGCTCTTCGCGGTGAATCCGCTCGGTCAATGTTTCTTCCGTATCCGCTTCATGCACCTCGACAGGCGATTGCGCGATGATCGGGCCGGTATCCAGACCGCTGTCGACGAAATGCACGGTTACACCGGTAACCTTCACTCCATACTGAAAGGCCTCGCGAATTGCATTCACGCCGGAGAATGACGGGAGCAAAGAGGGGTGAATATTGATCATTCTGCCGTAAAAGGGCTCTACCAACACCGGTGTAATCAGCCGCATGTAGCCTGCCAGCACGATCAAATCAACCTGTCTTTGCTTCAGCTGCTGCAAAATTTCCCGCTCATAGTCTTCCCTCGCCGCATATTCCTTCGGCCGGAAGGCGAAGACCTCCACATTGGCTTTGCGTGCACGCTCCACTACCGCTGCCTGGGGACGATCGCAAACAAGCAGTTCAAGCGAGACATCCAGTTCCCCGCTTGCGACGGCATCCGCGATCGCCTGAAAATTGCTTCCGTTGCCGGAAGCGAAAACCGCAATCCGCATCGGCTTTACAGCAACGCTCATACGTCCATCCCCGCAAAGGTGACGATCCGCTCGCCTTCCGTTACGGTCCCGATGCGATAAGCCTTCTCTCCCATGGCGCCGGCAAGGGTAACCGCGGTTTGCGCCTGATCTTCGGGAACGATCATGACCATCCCGATGCCCATGTTAAAAGTGCGGAACATATCGTGATTGCTGAAACCGCCCAAGCTTTGCATCAGTTGGAATACCGCATGAACCGGCCAACTCCCCGCATCGATGCGCACGTTCACGCCCTCCGGCAGCACCCGTGGAATATTCTCGATGAATCCGCCTCCCGTAATATGGGACAGGCCTTTCAAATTTACCTCATTCATCAGCTTGAGCACGGTTTTGACATAAATTTTCGTAGGAGTGAGCAGAACATCGCCAAGCTTGCCGCCTAAAGCATCGATATGGGCATCGAGCTGCAATCCGTTATCTTCGAGCAGCAGCTTGCGCACCAGCGAGAATCCATTGCTGTGCACGCCGCTCGAGGCAAGGCCGATCACCGCATCGCCTGGCGCGATCGTGGAGCCGTCAATCATCCGCTTGCGGTCAACAATGCCCACGGAGAAACCGGCGATATCGTATTCGCCGCCGGCGTACATGCCCGGCATCTCTGCCGTTTCTCCTCCGATCAAGGCACAGCCGGACTGCAGGCAGCCGTCCGACACGCCTTTGACGATCGCCTCGATCTTCTCCGGCACCACCTTGCCGCAGGCCAGATAATCGAGGAAGAATAACGGCTCCGCGCCGGAAACGACAATGTCGTTGACACACATGGCCACGGCGTCGATGCCGATTGTGTCGTGCTTATCCATGGCAAACGCCAGCTTCAGCTTCGTGCCTACCCCGTCTGTGCCGGATACAAGCACCGGCTCCTCATATTTCGACTTGTCAAGGCCGAACAGCCCGCCGAAGCCCCCCAGCTCGGTCAACACCTCGGGACGAAACGTCCGCTTGACATGGTGCTTCATCCGTTCTACCGCTTCATTGCCCGCCGTTATATCAACACCGGCGGATTTATAAGCATCGGACACCTTCCCCACTCCTTCTACTTTATATTATTAAACATTAACGTCCTAAGCTTTCGTCGTCTCCGCCTGCCGCTCTTGTTTGGCGGATTCGGTCGGGTATATATTATCGAAGCACGCTGTACAGTGTCCGCGGTTTATATCTCCGCTTTCCCGGCCGATCGCTTCGAGCAGCCCTTCCTTGCTCAGAAAATGCAGCGAATCGGCATTGATCCTGCGGCGGATTTCCTCCACGCTTTTCTCCGCGGCAATCAACTCCTTGCGGCTTGGCGTGTCGATTCCGTAAAAGCACGGATTTTGGAACGGCGGCGAGGAAATGCGCACATGCACCTCCGTGGCTCCCGCTTCACGAAGCAGATTGACGATGCGCAGCGAAGTGGTGCCGCGTACGATGGAATCGTCGATCATCACCACGCGCTTGCCTTCCACGACCTTGCGCACCGCACTGAGCTTCATTTTAACGCCCTGTTCGCGAAGCGCCTGGCTCGGTTGAATAAAGGTGCGTCCGACATAGCGGTTCTTGATCAGCCCGAGCTCATAAGGGATTCCCGTCTGCTCGGCAAATCCGATCGCCGCCGAAATGCTGGAATCCGGCACGCCGGTTACAACATCGGCATACACGAACGATTCGAGCGCAAGCTGTTTGCCCATTCGTTTGCGCGCCGTATGGATGTTGATCTCATCGATGTCACTGTCCGGGCGGGCGAAGTAAATGTATTCCATGGCGCAGATCGCTTTCCGCTGCTCGGGCGCAAAACGGTCAAAATGCAAGCCGTTTTTGTCCAGCACGATAATTTCGCCGGGTGCGACATCGCGTTCATACTGTCCGCCGACCGCATCAAAAGCGCACGTTTCCGAAGAAAACATTACACTTTCACCGAGCTTGCCCATCACCATCGGACGCAGACCGTGCGGGTCCAGAGCGGCAATCAGTTTTTCACGGGTGAGGATGAGAAAGGCGAAGCCTCCGATCAATTGCTTCAAGGAATCCTTGACGGCATCGACAATATCGTCATGCGGGGAGCGCGCAATCAGATGCGCAAGCACCTCGGTGTCGCTGGAGGTCTGAAAGATCGACCCTTGCCGCTCCAAGGTTTTTCGCAGCTCCAATGCATTGGTGATATTGCCGTTGGTGGCAATCGCCAGATCGCCTTCCTTGTATTTAAATACAAGCGGCTGGGCATTGGCCAGCTTGCTTTCGCCTGCGGTCGAATAGCGCACGTGGGCAATCGCGCTGCCGCCTCCCAGCTCATCCAGCCGATCGTTGTCGAACACTTCCTTGACCAGTCCCATTCCGCGATGATAGCGGAATTCGCCGTTACTGGCGATGCAAATTCCCGCGCTCTCCTGGCCGCGATGCTGCAGCGCATGCAGGCCGTAATAAGCCAGCGAGGAAGCCTCGGGATGCTCATACACCCCGAAAACGCCGCACTCTTCTTTCAATTTGTCGAAAATATCGTTATGGCCTTCGTTGTAAAAACGGCCTTGCCACTGTGGGATGTCTGAATTTAATTCATGAGGCATGGGATCGCGTCCTTCCAGACCTTATCTAGTTCTTTCACCGCCGCATTGACGGCCTCCACTCCATTGACAGAAATATTCAAACGCGTGCCGCCGACGGTGCCGATAACTGCAACCGGAACCCCCTGCTCCTTCATGTATTTTTCCAGCCGAGCCGCGTTTTCGGCGCTGGCCGAAACAACAATTCGCGACTGGCTCTCGCTGAACAGCGTGATATCCGCTCTCAGTGCGCTTTCAAGCCGGATCTCGGCGCCGAGCTCTCCGCTGATGCAGGATTCGGCCAAGGTCACGGCAATGCCGCCCTCCGAGCAATCATGCGCGGAAGCGGTCCAGCCGCTGCGGATTGCATGCAGCACAGCGTCCTGCAGGGCTTTCTCCGCATCGAGATCGATTTGCGGCGGCCGGCCTTCGGTTACGCCGTGAATCACATATTGAAACTCGCTTCCGCCAAGCTCCGCCTTCGTTTCGCCCAACTGCAGGATGACGTCGCCTTCCTGCTTGAAGCTTTGCGTGGTGATATGATCAATATCCTTTACCAGACCGACCATGCCGATAACCGGCGTCGGATAAATCGCGCCCTTGGCATTTTCGTTATATAAGCTGACGTTGCCGCTGATGACCGGTGCATCCAGCTTCAGACAAGCCTCGGAGATGCCGTCCGCGGCTCTGTCCAGCTGCCAGAAGATATCCGGCTTCTCCGGGCTGCCGAAATTCAAATTGTCGGTAATCGCGAGCGGCTCGGCGCCGCTGCAAACGACATTGCGCGCCGCTTCGGCAACGGCTATTTTGCCGCCGACTTCGGGATCGAGATAGACGTACCGGCCGTTGCAATCCGTCGTCATGGCCAGCGCTTTGCGCGTGTCCGGAACAAGCACTACGGCCGCATCGGATCCAGGGCGCAAGGCGGTTGAAGTCCGCACCATGTAATCATACTGGTTGTAAATCCATTCCTTGTTGGATACGGTAGGGGAAGCTAGAATTTTGTTCAGCGCCTCCGTCAGATCCTTCGCTTCAGGGTAACGATTGGTATCAATTTTCGCATTGCTCTCGTAATACGCCGGCACTTTCGTCGGCTTATGGTAAACCGGACACTCATCCACCAGAGCGGCAACCGGCATGTCGGCCACTACCTCGCCGTGATGGATCAGCTTCAATCGTCCGTCATCGGTTACTTTGCCCACATTGGCGCAGATCAGTCCCCAGCGCTCGAAAATCGCTTTGGCCTGCTCCTCTTTGTCCGGCTCGACTACGAACAGCATGCGCTCCTGCGATTCGGAGAGCATCATCTCGTAAGCCGTCATGCCTTCTTCACGCTGCGGTACGCGGTCCAGATACAGCTCCATGCCGTTGCCCGCTTTGCTGGCCATTTCCGAGCTGGAGCTGGTGAGCCCTGCCGCTCCCATATCCTGAATACCGAGCACGATCCCGGAATCAATCAGCTCGAGGCACGCCTCCATCACCAGCTGCTCCATGAACGGATCGCCGACCTGTACGGCCGGACGCCGCTCTTCGGAAGCCTCGGACAGCTCTTCAGAGGCGAAAGTCGCACCGTGGATGCCGTCTCTGCCCGTTGCCGGCCCGACGTAAAACACGGGGTTGCCGATGCCCTGGGCGAGACCGCGCTGGATTTTGTCGTGGTCGATCAAACCTACGCACATCGCATTGACCAACGGATTGCCCTCGTAGCTCTCGTCGAACATGACTTCTCCGCCCACGGTCGGGATGCCGATGCAGTTTCCGTATCCGGCAATTCCCGAAACGACGTGCTCGAACAAATATTTCACACGATCATTTTCAAGTCGTCCGAAGCGCAGCGAATTGAGCAGCGCAATCGGCCGCGCGCCCATCGAGAAGATGTCGCGGATAATTCCCCCCACACCGGTTGCCGCACCTTGATAAGGCTCGATCGCGGACGGATGGTTGTGGCTCTCGATCTTGAAGGCGACTGCCTGGTTATCTCCGATATCAACGATACCTGCGCCCTCTCCGGGTCCCATCAGCACTTTCTCGCCCGTTGTGGGAAATTTTCTCAATACCGGCTTGGAATTTTTATAAGAACAGTGCTCCGACCACATCACACTGAAAACGCCGATTTCCGTATAATTCGGCTGTCTGCCCAAAAATCCGCAAATTTTGGCGTATTCATCGTCGGTCAAGCCCATCTGCTTGTAGAGCTTTTGCTCGGCTACCTGCTCCGCCGTGGGTTCCTTAGCGGATAACTGCTGCGTCATGCTTTTCCCTCCAAGTCCGCAGAATCGACGTAAACATCCGTTTGCCGTCAACTGATCCAAGTATTTGTTTAATCGCCCTTTCGGGATGAGGCATCATGCCGAGTATGTTGCCATTCTCGCTGCAAATTCCGGCGATATCGTCGACCGACCCGTTCGGATTGTCCGTAGCGTAGCGGAAAACGATGCGGTTCTCCTGCTTCAACTGCTGCAAAGTCGCATCGTCGCAATAATAGTTGCCTTCGCCATGGGCGATCGGAATGTCGATCAATTCGCCCGCGCTGTAGTCGCGGGTAAACGGCGTTTCGTTGTTCTCCACGCGCAGGAGCGAAGGATGACAACGGAATTTCAAGCTTTTGTTGTGCAGCATGGCACCCGGCAAAAGTCCCGACTCAAGCAAAATCTGAAAGCCGTTGCAGATGCCCAAAATATATTTGCCCTGTTCCGCTGCTTCCCTTAGCGCGCCCATCACCGGAGCAAAACGGGCAATCGCCCCGCTGCGCAAATAATCTCCATATGAAAAGCCGCCGGGTACGATGATCGCATCATATTTGGATAGGTCCGTTTCCGTGTGCCACACGTAATCCACCGGCTGATTGACCGATTCTTCCACGGCTTTGAAGCAGTCGATATCACAATTCGAACCGGGAAACACTAGTACCGCAAAATTCATCGTTGTTCCTCCTCCCTTTACTCGATCTCGAAGCGATAATCTTCCACCACCGTATTCGCCAGCAGCTTCTCGCACATCGCCTTGACGCGCTGTTCGGCAACACCTCGGTCGCTCGTATCCAGCGTCAGCTCCATGTACTTGCCGATCCTCACGCTTTCCACCTCATTAAACCCCATCGAATGCAAGGCACCCTGCACGGCATTGCCCTGCGGATCGAGCACGCCTTGTTTGATCGTGACATAAACCGTCGCTTTTATCATCGGATAAACCCCTTCGCTATATAATGTCAATCCACGATTCTGTGTAAAATATCCCTGTATCTGCGCGTCGTTTCTTCCACTACTCCGGCCGGCAGCGGATCGGGCACGCTGTTCTTGTCCCAATCCGATTGCGCCAGATAGGTGCGAACCGGTTCTTTGTCCATGCTGTCGATTTCCGTGTCGAGCGCATAATTTTCTTTGGCCCAAAACCGCGAGGAATCGGGTGTAAACAGCTCGTCAATCAGAATGATTTGTCCGTCGACAAGACCGAATTCGAATTTGCTGTCGGCCAAAATAATGCCTTTTTTCTCGCAGTAATCATGGGCGAAATTGTAAAGCGCCAGGCTTTTTTCCATCAGCTGGCGGGCCAATTCGGTACCGATCATCCGCTCCATCTGTTCCATGGATATGTCCTCGTCATGGCCGACGTCATTTTTCGCCGAAGGCGTAAAAATCGGCGTTTGCAGACGCTCATTTTTTCTCAAGCCCTGCGGCAGTTCGATCCCGTTCACGGTTCCCGTCTTCTGGTATTGTCTCCAACCGCCTCCGGTAATATAGCCGCGGACGATGCATTCCATATCGATGCGCTGTGCCTTTTTGGTCACCATGATGCGGTCCTTCAGCAGCTCCTTGTCGCTCACAATGCCGTCCAGCTTCTCGACATCGCAGTGCACGATGTGATTCGGCTGAAAGGCTTCCGTCTGTTCGAACCAGAAGGCGCTCAAACGGTTCAGCACGCTGCCTTTGTCGGGGATCGCCGGCTCCAGCACATAATCGAAGGCGGAAATCCGGTCCGTCACCACGATCAGGTAATGCTCGCCCAGATCGTATAATTCCCTTACTTTTCCTTTATACAGCAGCGGCGCTTTGACCAGATCAGCAGCTGTCGAAATCGCCCTTATGTTTGTCATTTGCGGGTGTCCCCTTTATATCAGATTGGTCTTATAATCCCAGACGGGCAAAAATCGTGTCCACATGCTTCAGATGCCAGGCCGGATTGAAGCAATCCTCGATTTCTTCCAGGGAAAGATGGCGGCGGATCTCCTCATCCTGCTCAAGGATCGTGCGGAAGGAACGCTGCTCCTCCCATGCCCGCATCGCTCTAGGCTGTACGGTGTCGTAAGCCTGCTCACGGGAAAAGCCTTTATCGATCAGCTTGGTCAGCACGCGTCCGGAGAAAGGAACACCGTAGGTGCGCTCCATATTGCGCTTCATGTTGTCCGGGAATACCGTCAGATTTTTGACGATATTGCCGAAACTGTTGAG
>CAZESH010000215.1:0-7702 GCA_964514665.1 uncultured Caryophanales bacterium | reverse complement strand
CCGACATTGCTCTCCGCTCCCGCAACGGAACGGACAAAAAGCGGCGCATAAGCCATTTTCCCTTCCTGCAGGGATTGAAACAGCACCATGCTTTCACCAATCGTGACCACATCGACCGGAGATTGCTTGCGGCCGGTTTGCGCCATTATTGACCTTCCTTTCTTACAGCCTGCACAAAGGCCGCCGCATTCTTCTCTATGTCTTCATACCGGCCTTCCCTGACTGCAGCTGTGCTCACGAGGTTGCCGCCCAAACCGACGCCGGCCACTCCGGCCTTCAAATAATCGCCGATATTGTCCAAGCTGATGCCGCCTGTGGCAATCATCGGAATTTGGTTCAAAGGCGCGCGGATTTCTTTTATATAACCCGGACCCAGCGAGCCGGAAGGAAACACTTTGACAGCGGATGCCCCGAGCTTCCAAGCCTTTACAATCTCCGTCGGCGTCATGGTGCCTGGCCATACTGCGACTCCCTCCTGCATGCAGTAAGCGATGACTTCCTCATCGAGATTCGGCGAAATGATAAATTCGGCTCCGGCCTTCACTGCCTGCTCGGCCATCTCCACATCCAATACGGTTCCCGCTCCAATGCGGATTTCGGACGGCAGCTTCTCTCTCCAGCGAGAAATCATCTGCAGCGCGCCGTCGGTATTCATCGTCACTTCCATCAAAAGTATGCCGCCCTTGACGAGCGCATCCGCAATTAGATCGCCCTTTTCCTGAGGAATTCCCCGTAAAATGGCAACGATTTTCTCCTGTTTCAATACTTCCAGCAATGGCACTTTATCCCCTTCTTTTCCTCAACCAAGCTGCAGCCAGGCTCTGTCCGACGAACCATTCGTCGGACAGGCTCCCTGGCGCTTAGTTTCTTTTCTTTATATTTTCCATGAAATTTATACTCCTGTCCAGTCTGCAAGCGGGGGGTTTTTTATGAATTCCTATGAACCCCGCTTGCATTCAAAGCCGCCAAAGCCAGCTGGTAATCTTCTTCCGTTTTGATCGCAGTGACAAACTCGAGACCGATTCCAGCGGATTTAAGCTCGGCCTCCCCGATTTCTATGCTGTAAATAATGTTCAGCAGCTCGGACAACCGCGTTTCCCCGGCATGCAGCAAAGCGGTAAGGGCCGCTGCGGTCGAGGTATGATATACCGCATGCAGAGGCTCCGCAGCGCCTCCTATCCTGAAAAGCGCGGCATCGCAGTCGAATAATTTCACACGCTCCCAAAGCAGGCTAGCGGCTTCTGAAGAAATAAACGGCATATCAGCTCCAACCACCCAAGCCAGCGGATTTTTGGCCAGCTGAAAGGCGGCATGCATTCCGCTCATCGCCCCTTTTCCGGCTATATAGTCGGTAATAATGCGAATGTTTTTGTCAACTACCGGCAGCAGCGGCTTTGGCTCATTGGTGACAATGATGACTTCGCCGCAAATTTTTTGCATTTCCTTAATTTGCCTTTGAATCAGCAATTGTTCATGAAACGGCAGCAGCGCTTTTATTTTTCCGTTCATTCTGCGGTTTTGGCCGCCTGCCAAAATGACTCCGCTTAACATTTTCATTCCCCCTGATCACGGACCGTGTCCGATGCTTTGCAAGCTGAATTGATTTTCTTGAATTTTCGCTGCATCAGCTGCATATCCATGCGTGAAAAAATATTTTGCGAAAGCGCGTATCCGCTCTTTTCCTCTAGGTTCATATGGTCTTTTAACGTTGAATAAAGCTGTTCGTAATGACGGTATGCTTCCCCGATCAGCTCTTTATCATTGGGTTTGAGACTTATGCAAAGTTTTAATTTGCGTTCAAATAAAGTGAGCTGTTTGGCAATCTGCTCGTGCTCGAGCTTCATCACCGCAATCGGTCCTGTATGAGGCTCCGCATATTGCGACAGCAAGCCGAGAAGCACCTGATCCTCCTTGATCAAATGACATTCCAGCTCCTTCCTCAATTTCTGCTCCAAGATGTACCACTGATCGAAACGGGATTTCTCCGGCTTGTGCATCGCCTGTTTGCCGATGACTAATATTTGCTCCAGAAGCTGATTCAATTTCAAATGCTCCCGAACGAGCATGACCAATGGCGGATCGAAGGATTGAGGCTGCTTCAGCTTTTCCACAACGGCAAATCCTTTGACTCGGGGCATGGTTCAAACACCTCCTCCAAATCAAAAAAATGCTTCTGATCTCACTATAGCTGTATTTTGGCCGCGATGATGTTATAAAAATCACAGCATGCCAATGCGCTGTCTGCCGCTGCTGCTGTTTTGAAACAGCCGCTTTTTTCCATTAAAGTGAGCTTTGTCACACCGTTTTTGCGCCAATTCGGATATGTTGGAAATGTTCATAGAGAGAGGATTCGGAGGGGATGTACCATGACGGCCTATCAGCCGACAGAAAATTTCACAAAAAACACCAGCGGCTTATCGGATGAAAATTTTGCCCATTTAGAAAACATCATGTACGCATATAATATGGCTGCAGGCTCACACTTGTATTGGGAAGGCGATACTGCCGACAAATTGTATTACATTAAACAGGGCAGGATCAAAATCACGAAATCAACCGATGACGGCAAGCAATTGATTCTATATTTGTTTCGGGAAGGCGATTTGTTCGGCCAATTTGACGGCTCGGGCCATGCCGTTCACACCTTTAATGCGGAAGTGATGGATGACAGCTCCATCGGCGTGATTCAGCTCAAGGATCTTGAGGTGCTGCTTTGGCAGCATGGCGATCTGGCCGTCGAATTCATGAAATGGATGGGGCTGATGCACCGCATGACCGAATCCAAATTCCGCGACCTGTTGATGTTCGGCAAACCTGGGGCGCTCTGCTCTACTTTGATCCGCCTGAGCAATACGTGCGGGAAACCTGCGGGCTCTTACGTGGAAATCACCAAGAAAATTACCAACAGCGAGCTGGCAGAAATGATCGGAGCGACCCGCGAAAGCGTCAACCGGATGCTTTCCGATCTGAAAAAAGAGGGTATTATTGCGATGGAAAACGGCCACATTGTCATTCAGGACCTTCATTATCTGCGGGAGCTTTGCCAATGCGGGGACTGCCCCGCCAGCCTGTGCAGATTGTGATCATCCGCCGTGGCATCTGTGATCCGCTCTATATTGGTTTAATCAAGCAAGCAGCTCCTGATACAGGCAAAGCTTGTTCCCGTCAGGGTCATTAAAGTTGCAATAAGCGACCACTCCATTAACCGTATGAATCGCGCCTACTTCGATACCCAATTCACGAAGGCGTTCACGCTCCGATTCAATGTCCTGCACTCCGAAGCGAATCACGCTTCCGCATGCCTCCACTTCTTCATCCTCCATCAGCTGCAGCCAAAAGCCGGGAAAAAGCCGGAACTCCTTTATTCCTGGAACCGGCTCGATTTCCGGATGTTTGCCAAAAATCCGTTCATACCACGCAGCAGCCTGCTCAATATCCCTCACTTGAATTCCTACGGTAATACTTTGAATGACAGTCGGGTTCATCTTCCACCTCCGCCGTTTTCTCAGGTATTGCCCAAGCGTTCGCATTTTCAATGTTGTTAAAGATTCGACACCGCTTATTAAAAAATCCTGCCCGGAAATAAATTTCCAGACAGGTTCTATACAAGATTGGGTTGCTATTTTTTAAAATTCTATACTATGATGAAAGTGCCCGATCCCGAATGCGAAAGGAGTTCCCGGCATGAACAAACGCGCTTCCATCAAGGAAATTGTCCCGTTATTCAAGGACTTGTCGCCGCAGGAGCTGGAAACGGTCGAACAAATCACGATCTCAAGATTTTACCGCAAAAAGTCCCTTATCTTTTCAGAAGGCAGTGAGAAAGAAGCGGTTTATTTCATTCAGGACGGCTTGATCAAAACCTATAAAACGGACGAAAACGGCAATGAACAGATCGTCTCCCTGCTGCGTTCCGGGGATATGTTTCCACATGTCGGATTTTTCAACACTGAGCCGTATCCGGCTACAGCGGAAGCACTCGTGGATACACATTTGATCGCGATTCCCGTGCGCTCCTTCGAGCATTTGCTCATTTCCACGCCGACGATCGCAATCAAAGTTATGGCGGTAATGGGTAACAAGATCCGGGAGCTTCAAGTCAAGCTGCAGGAATTGACCGGGCAGGACGTCCAGTACCGTTTTCTTTCGTTTCTCCTGCAGCTGGTGGAAAAAGACGGCAAGGCGGAAGGAGAATCCATCCATATCAAGCTGCCTATGACCCATCAGGAATTTGCCAATTCCATCGGAACCACCCGTGAAACCGTCACTCGTTTGATGAACCAGCTGCGGAAAGCGAAAGTGATCGAAAATGATCGGAGTGAAATTGTGATTCTCAATCTGGAGTTGCTGAAACATTGGCGCCAGATGGATGGAAACAGCGATTAATGGCTGCAGCTGCCCTCCACTTTATCCCTTCAGTTCTCCACCGTCTTGCACATCAGGCTTGCGCAGATTGAATTGCGATTTGATTACGACATAAAGCAGCGGCAGCACGCCCAGCACGATGAAGATGCTGTCCGGAACAATCCGCCACCACAAGAGGCGGTTGACCGACGTCTGTTGATAGAAAGCGTATGCCCGGGAGGCCCAGTAACCATGCTCGAACGCTTCTTTCAGCTGCAAAATGCCGACCGGCAGCAGCGTTATCAGGATCATGCCGGCCAAACCGATGTTCAGCCCCCAGCAGGAAATCCTTAATAGCTTGTCATTCCAAACATCCGGCTTGACGATATTGCGCAGCGTATACAGCAACACCGCAATCGCGAACATGCCGTATACCCCCATCATGGAGCCGTGGCCATGGGTCGGCGTGAGGAACTGCCCGTGTTCAAAATAGCTTACGCTCGGCAGATTGATTAAAAATCCGAGCACGCCGGCGCCGAGCAAATTCCACACCGCGGTAGAGATCAGGAAGCGGAAGGATGCGGTATAAGGAAACGCATGACCGCCTTCCTTCATGATTTTATATTGATCATAGGCTTCAAGGATCAATAACGTAAGCGGAATGACCTCCAGCGCCGAGAACACCGCCCCAAGCGAAATCCAGATCTCTGCGGAGCCGTTATAATAATAATGGTGGCCGATCCCGATTACACCGCTGCCGAGCAGCAGGGTGAATTGGAACAACAGTGCACGAATCGTCGATTTCTCCGTGACCAGTTTCATCCGCACCATCAGGAAGCCGATTACGACGACCGCGAACACCTCGAAAATGCCTTCCACCCACAGATGAATGATCCACCATCTCCAGTAATCCGACATTGTGAAGCTCGAACCTGGATTAAACAGGAATGCGAAAAGATAAAAAAACGGAACGGCGATCGAAGAATAAAACAGCAGGTGGACCAATCCGCCTTTGTCCTTCTCCTGTCTCAATGCGCTGCGAATGGCCCTGAATACGATATAAAGCCAGATCAACATGCCAAGCGCCAGGATAACCTGCCAAATCCGGCCAAGCTCGAGATATTCCCAGCCCTGATGCCCGAACAGAAACCAACCGTTGCCGAGCTTGCCGTTAACCCCGAGCCATTCCCCGATCATGCTTCCGCCGACCAATACAACCAATGCCCAGAACAGGATATCGACGAGCAGGCCTTGTTTTTTCGGTTCTTTTCCGCCGACCAGCGGGGCAATGTAAATGCCCATTGCCAGCCATGAGGTAGCAATCCAGAAAATCGCCAGCTGCAGATGATACGACTTGGCTATGCTAAAGGGCAGTAGCTTGGCGATCCATTGCATTCCGAAAAATGAACTCGGCTCTACATAATAATGCGCCAACAGCGCTCCGAATCCGCACTGGATCAGGAACAACAGACTCACTACCAACAAATATTTGCCGGTTTTCACCTGACTCGGCGTCACGCTTTGCTTGCGCAAATCGAGATCGGGAAATTCCCCCGGCTCGTAAGCCTCTTCCATCTGCAGCTTGTATCTGTGGTATAAGAACAGAATCAGGCCGATAAAGAGGATCAGCAGCGTTACGCTCGCTCCGCTCCACAACAGCGCGGAATACGACATCTTGTTGCCGGCTTCTTCATAATAAGGCCAATTGTTGGTGTAAGTAATCGTATCCTCCGGACGTTCGGTGCTTGACAACCACGCAGTCCAGAAGAAAAAGTCGGCAATCTGCCGTTTTTGATCGCCTGCGGCCACCCAGGCCCGATTGTCGGCGGGCATGTCGCTGTCTTTGATCAGATTTGGGAAGATGCCGTGTCCGTCACCCTCCGTAAAAATCTTTTCATAATAAGCCCGCACCTGCTGCAGTCCGTAAACCTGCGCATCCGTCAATATCAGCTTCTGCGCTGCTTTTTCGTAGCGGTTTTCTTTTATTTCTTTGACAACCTTGTCGTTGACCGCCAGCCTTTGCTCATCGCTCAGCTGATCGTACGAGGTTTTGTATATTTCCTTGGCTCTGTATTGATGCAACGCATCAACCGTAATTTTCAGCGCCTCCGCAGTATAGTCCGGTCCGAGATAAGAACCGTCGCCCAGCACCGTTCCGTAATCCATCAAGCCGTACTTTTGGAAAACGGCCTGCCCGCCTTCGATTTCCGCACGCGTGGTGACCGTGTTTCCCTGCTCACTCACAATTTGCAGCGGCCTCGGCGCCTGCGATTTGAAAATCCAAAAACCGCCTACTAATAATACGGTAAAGCTGAGCAGCAGGACCGTGATTAGAATCCCCTTTAAAAACGAATTTTGAGTCCTTGATTTCATGCCATACACCCCTTCTTGAAATTTCACTTATTTCCAAATAAGTACGCTCAGTATATATGGGGAGCAGAATACAAATTGTGATATGAGTCACATGAAATGTTTCAATAATAAGGCAGTCTCAAGGAGTTGTGGCAAAATGTTGTCAACCCGATAAATGTGCTTCAAATCACATTTTCCTCCCTTTCCATGTTTTAGAGTAAGGGTATAAAAACCAATCACAAAGGGATTGGCTTTTATGAAAAATCATTGATGTGAGAATTTTCACTGTAACGGTTTTGTTTTTTGGAATTGATTGTGAAAATTTTAATACATTCTGAAAAAAGGGTGATTCCAAATGAAATCGATGAAAAAGACGTTTGCACTCGTTCTTTCGTTCATGCTTGCTTTTGCCATTGCCGGCTGCAGCACAGAAAAGAAAGCCGTAAAAGCACCCGGAACGGCACATGCCGAAACGGTCGAACCGGCCAAATTGAACCAGCCTCCGGTTGATCCGGTGATCAAAAGAGAAGGAAAAGATGTTTATATTGAAATGACCTCGCAAGTGACGAACATTGAGGTATCCAAAGGAACTGCCTACAACGCCTGGACATTTAACGGCACCGTTCCGGGACCTGTACTGAAAGTCAAGGAAGGAGATACAATCCACTTCACGCTGAAAAACTTAGACCCGATTATACCTCATTCCATGGATTTCCATGCCGTTCATGCTGCGCCTAACAAAAAATTTGCCGATGTCCAGCCGAATGAGAATGGAACCTTCACTTATCCGGCAACCACTCCCGGAGTATTCATGTACCATTGCGGCACCAAGCCTGTATTGATGCATATTGCCAACGGCATGTACGGAACGATCATCGTCGAACCGAACGACGGCTATCCGACGGATGCGCAAATCGATCACTCGTATACACTTGTACAAAGCGAATTCTATAAAGAAAACGACTATCATGATTTTCTTAACGGCACACCGTCCTATGTCGTATTC
>CAZESH010000214.1:0-7782 GCA_964514665.1 uncultured Caryophanales bacterium | reverse complement strand
CAGCTCGTCGATATTTTTCTTTTCCTGCAATTCCTGACGCAAAATAGTCATGGCGCTCCCTCTCACTCCTTTCCTAATAAAAAAGTTTCCTCCGGATATACCTGCCCCTCCCTTTCTCGCCAACGAATTGCTTGTTGCGAATGACAAATCGACCGCGCGACATTACGGAAACCGGCTCGCCTTTTATCCGCTTGCCTTCAAATGCGTTATAGTCCACAGCCATATGATGGGCCGCGGCACTTATCGTTCGTTCGATATTCGGATCGAACAGCACCAGATCGGCATCGCTGCCTACGGCAATCGTGCCTTTTTGCGGGAACAGGCCGAATAATTTTGCGCTTTGCGTGGCGATCATGTCGACAAATTGATGGATGCTGATCCGTCCCTTGGCCACGCCCTCAGAATATAATATGGAAAAGCGGTCTTCAATGGTCGGGCCGCCGTTCGGAATTTTTGTGAAATCGCCGCGTCCCAGCTCTTTTTGCCCTTTGAAATCAAATGAACAATGATCGGATCCGATCGTCTGCAGCTGTCCGCTGCGCAGCGCATTCCACAGCACCTCCTGATGCCGCTTTTCCCTGAGCGGCGGGGACCAGACATATTTGGCGCCTTCGAAATCGGGCTTTTCCAGGGCGGTTTCGTCCAGCAGCAAATATTGCGGGCATGTTTCTCCGAACACCCGGAAACCTTTGTTTCGAGCTTCGATAATTTGCTCCACCGCTTGCTGGCAGGTAACGTGTACGACATAAAGCTGGGAATCGGCCAACGCCGTCAAAGTCGCGGCACGCCCTGTTGCTTCTCCTTCCAGCTGCGGCGGCCTTGTTTTCGCATGGTAGATCGGATCGGTTTTGCCTTCCGCCAGCGCCTGCTGGGTCAAATATTCGATCACATCCCCGTTTTCCGCATGCACCATGACCAGCGCCCCGTGTTTTTTGGCTTCCAGCAGCGTCTGGTACAGTGTGCCGTCGTCCGCCTGAAACACATTTTTATAAGCCATGAACACCTTTAAGGAAGTGATCCCCTCTTCTTCCATAACCTCGGGAAGCTCCTGCAGCACCTGCTCGTTGATTTCCGAAATCATCAGGTGAAAGCTGTAATCGATCACAGCCCTCTCTATCGATTTTTGATGCCAGACCCGGATCGCATCCTTCAGCGGTTTGCCTTTCGAGGTCAGACAAAAATCAATCACGGTTGTCGTTCCTCCGAAAGCAGCCGCGATCGTCCCGCTTGCAAAATCGTCCTTCGTCACAGTGCCGCCGAACGGCATATCCAGATGGGTATGCGGATCGATTCCTCCCGGAAAAACATATAAGCCTTGCGCGTCAATCATTTCCGCGTCGGAAGCATTCAGGTCATTTCCGATCGCGGAAATTGTTTCATCCTCAATAAGAATATCCGCTGTATACAAATCGCTTGCAGTAACGATCGTACCTCCCATAATCAGCTTTTTCACGGCCGCACCGCCTCCTTCTCATCGCAATTTCCTTCACGTCTGTTATTTAGCTCGGCCAATGCTTGCTGCCGTTCATTCCAGCTCATCGGCGCTTGCCCGGACGGCACCTCCACCATCGAAATGGCCCCTTCCACCGGACATACAATCGAGCATAGATTGCACCCGACACAATCCTCCTCGCGCACATTCAGATAACGGCCGCCTTGCGCATCCGCCAGCATGTCGATGCATTGATGCGACGTATCCTCGCATGCAATATGGCATTTGTTGCAATTAATGCAAATATCCCGATCAATCCGCGCGACAACCGAATAATTCAGGTCAAGATCGCCCCAATTCAAATAACGCTCGACGGATTTGCCGGTTAATTCCGATACACTTGCAAGTCCTTTCTCATCCAGATAATGGTTCAATCCGTCAATCATGTCCTCAACGATGCGGAAGCCATGATGCATAACGGCTGTGCAAACCTGGACGCCCGTAGCTCCCATCAGAATGAATTCTGCCGCATCCTTCCATGTCGATACGCCGCCAATGCCGGAGATCGGCACACGGATCGCGGGATGACGCGCACAATCCGCCACCATATTAAGCGCTATCGGTTTGACTGCCGGGCCGCAGTAACCTCCGTGAGCGCCTTTGCCGCCAACATGGGGAACCGTGTTCCAGCTTTCCAGATCCACTCCCATCAAGCTGTTGATCGTATTGATCAGCGAAACCGCATCGGCTCCACCTTGCACGGCCGAGATCGCAGTTGCCGTAATATCGGTAATGTTGGGCGTCAGCTTGACTATAACCGGCGTTTGCGCTACCTCTTTCACCCAACTGGTCTGAGCTTCGACCAACTGCGGCACTTGACCGGAAGCCGAGCCCATGCCGCGTTCGGCCATTCCGTGAGGACAGCCGAAATTCAGCTCCAGCCCGTCAACGCCGACCGCTTCGACCTTTTTCACAATCTCGTGCCATGCCTGGCGATTCGGCTCCACCATCAGGGATACGACGACCGCATGATTCGGGAATTTCTTCTTGGTCTCGTATATTTCTTGCAAATTGATTTCCAATGGACGTTCCGAAATCAATTCAATATTGTTAAACCCCGCCACCCTCTGACCATTAAAATGCATCGCGGCAAACCGCGAAGAAGTATTGATGATCGGATTCCCCAGCGTTTTCCAGACCGCTCCGCCCCAACCCGCTTCAAACGCTCTTTGCACCTGATAACCGGTATTTGTCGGCGGAGCGGAAGCCAACCAGAACGGATTGGGCGATCGGATGCCGGCCAGATTGATATTTAAGTCAGCCATGACGCTTTCCACTCCTTTCGAATTTTTTATTTTATGCCGTTCCCGACGCTTTAATTTGCAATTGATGATGAAGCGCCCGGGCCGCTATTTTTCCTTGCTGTGCAGCGCTCACAACCGTCGCTTCCCCATGACCTTGGCCGAACACGACATCTCCGGCTGCATAAATCCGCGGATTGGATGTCTGATAGGTTTGCGGATCGATCTTGACAACTCCGTGGATATGATCAAGACCGAATGATTCAATTAGAGCAAGCAGCCGGGTTTGGCCGATTGCTCTAATCACCGCATCCGCCGGAATTAAAAATTCCGAGCCATCAACGGGCTGAGGGGCAGGACGTCTGCCGTTTCCCGTCTCCTCGGAAAGTTTCATCCGCAGGCATTCCACATGCGTGACTTTGCCTTCTTCATTGCCGATGATCCGCTTCGGAGCGGTTAGCCAACGAAACCCCACCCCTTCTTGCTTGGCAAATTCATATTCAAACGGATAAGCCGTCATTTCGTTTTCCGTGCGGCGATAGATGATATCGACCTGCTCCGCTCCGAGACGCCCCGAGCAGGTCGCGGCATCGATCGCGGTATTTCCGGCTCCGATCACAAGAATTGTGGATCCGGCAAAATTTATGGGATTGGTTCCCGTCTTCGTGCTTTCGATCAATCCAATGGCATCGTATACCCCTTCAAGCTCTTCTCCCTCAATGCCCAATTTCGGCACCCGCCCCATACCGACTGCCAATACGACTGCGTCGTATTCGGCCAACAGGCTATCGGACGATATGTCCGTTCCGACCCTCGTTCCGGTTTGGATCGTTACGCCGAGGCTGCGCACCTGCTCGACCTCCCACAGCGAAACGTCCTGCGGCAGCCGGAAGGACACGATCCCATACGTATCCAACCCTCCCGGCTTTTCTTTGGCTTCCAGTACCGTAACCGCATATCCGAAACGGGCCAGCTCGCGGGCGGCAGACAAGCCGGCCGGACCGCTGCCGACAACAGCAACCTTCAAACCGTTGGGTGGCCCTGGCGAAAACAGCTGCCGGCCGCTCCTCATGGCTGCATCCGTTGCAAAGCGCTGCAGCATTCCGATGGCAATCGGTTTCGACGCTTCATTCAGCACGCAAGCCCCTTCGCACAGCTCCTCCGTCGGACAAACCCGGGAGCAGGTGGCGCCCACCGGATTATCCTCCATAATCACCCTGGCGGAGCCTTTCAGATTGCCGGAGGCGATTTTTTTGATAAAGGACGGCACATCGATTCCGCTGGGGCAGGCTCGGGTACATGGCGCATCGTAGCAGTACAAGCAGCGATTCGACTCTTCGACGGCTGCTTTGCTTGTCATCGGCGGATTGATTTCGGCAAAATTGCGGCGCCATGATTCCTCCGGCAATAAGGTACTGTTCCTTTCTGTCATCCGATAATCCCCTCCTCTTTTTCGTCAGCAAGTTTTTTCCCAACATCACAATCCGCTTAGCTCCTGATATGTCTCCGGCCGGCGGTCCCGGTAAAACTGCCAGCTTTCCCGCACCTCGCGGATCAGGCTTTTATGCATATCGGCAATCACGACCTCGTCTTTATCCCGGCTTCCGATCGCAACGATGCTCCCGCGGGGATCGGCCAAATACGATTGTCCGTAAAAGTCCCCCATGTTCCAGGGCGCCTCGGTTCCGACGCGGTTGATAGCCGCTATATAGTACCCGTTGGCGGCGGCATGAGCCGGCTGCTCCAATTTCCACAAATATTCCGACGTCCCGGACACCGTAGCGGAAGGATTGAATACGATTTCCGCCCCGTTTAGCCCCAATATCCGCGCCCCCTCGGGAAAATGCCGGTCGTAACAAATATAGACGCCCACTTTGGCAAAGGCGGTGTCAAATACGGGATAGCCCAAATTCCCCGGTTTAAAATAAAACTTTTCCCAAAATCCGTAGCCCTTATCTCCCGCCCCGACATGGGGAATATGGTGCTTGCGGTATTTGCCGAGATACGTGCCGTCGGCATCAATGACAGCCGCCGTATTATAGTAAGTGGCAATGCCTTCCCGCTCATAAATCGGCAGGATCAGCACAATCCCGAGCTCCTTGGCGACAGCTTGAAATTGCTGCGTGGTCGGACCGTCGGGTATTTCTTCGGCACTGTCATACCACTTGGGCTTCTGCTCCGCACAAAAGTAGGGGCCGTAGAATATTTCCTGCAGCGATACAATCTGCGCTCCTTTCGCTTTGGCTTCGCGGATCAGCCGCAAATGCTTTTCGATTGCATTTTGCTTGTGCGCCTCTACAGACGCATCCCCGCTTAAATCATGCTTTGCCTGAATCAAACCGATTCGTACTGTGTCCATATGGAATGTTCCTCCCTTCATGAATTGATCGGCTGAATGACCCCCGCTAGTTCCGAAGCGGTGTAATACAGCAGATTCGTCCCTGCGGCAATATCCTCCATGGCGGCGTATTCCTGCGGATTGTGGCTGATTCCATCCTTGCAGCGGACAAAAACCATTCCGTAGTCGCATATTGTAGACATCACCAATGCGTCATGAAACGGTCCGCTCATCAGCTCCGGCAGCTGCAGGTCCATCTTCTCTGCCGCTCTTCGCATTGCGGCTTTTATCGGTTCCGCGCAATACCGCGGTTCACTGTTCGTATCTTCCGTTATCGCATACTGCAAGCGATGCTCCTCAGCTACCTCCTCAATCCGTTTCCGCAAAAGCGCCTCCAAGCGGTTGCGACGCGGCAAATCTATATCTCTTAAATCGACGGTAAAGCTCACTCTCTCAGGGATAATGTTGCGCGAATCGGGAAATACATCCACTGTTCCTACCGTTGCAACCGTGGGTGCCTGCGGTTCTCCGCAAGCCAGTTCATTCAGCGCCACTATGATCTTGGCCGCACCGACAAGCGCATCGCTGCGCATGCTCATCGGTACGGAGCCGGCATGACCGGCAAAGCCCGTGAATTCCACCGTCAACCACAGCGGACCTGAAATTCCTGTGACAAGTCCTACCGGACGGTCAAGTGATTCCAGCACTGGACCTTGTTCAATATGCATTTCCAAATAACTGCCCACGGTTTCAGGCCGGTAATGCGAGCTTTCGAAGCTCTCGGGATCACATCCAAAGGCAATCAGTGCTTCCCGCCGGGTTACTCCGTTTTTGTCGCAGCGCTCAAGCTCTCCGTCCTCCAACTCGCCGAACATTCCGCGAACGCCGAACAGGCCTTTGTTAAAACGACAGCCCTCTTCATCGCAAAAAGCCGTGATCTCGACCGGAATTTCAGGCACACCGCCTTGATCGGCCCACGTTTGCACAACCTCCAGCGCGCCGAGTACTCCGATCGTGCCGTCGAACCTCCCCCCATACGGCTGGCTGTCGATATGCGAACCGATCATCATCATGGGTGCATGCGGATTCTCTCCCTCCACTCTGCCGATCAAGTTGCCGAAGGCATCGATCCTTGCCTTTAGGCCGGCTTCTTCAAACCAGGTTTTGACCAGCTCGACCGCTTCCCTGTCTTCTTTGGAGAGCGCCAGACGGCAAACACCGGTTTCACCGATTTTCCCGATTTGCGCAAGCCGTTCGATTCGCGACTGCAGCCGCTGAGAATCAATCATCAGTGCCATTTTCATTCCCTCCTTTATCTATACGCTTCATCACATCTTGTTTAACGCAGCGCATTCAAGGCTATCTCCAGCGTGCTGATAATCCAATCCACTTCCTCGAATGTAGTCACAAAGGGCGGCGCCAAGGTCAGTACATTGGCATAGCCCGGTACCGTATCTCCGTTCTTCCCGATCAGCAGTCCCCTTTGTTTGCACAATTCCATGACCATCGCAACACGCTCGGGAGAAGCCGGAAGCTTATTCTCCTTATCTTCCACAAGCTCAATTCCCGCGGTAAAACCGAAGCTGCGGATATCGCCTACGGCGGGATGGGCTTTCAACCCGTTCAGCCGCTCCTTGAGTCTGCGGCCTAATTCCGCCGTTTTTTCCACGAGCTCTTCATTTTCAATAATTTCAAGGTTAGCCAACGCAACCGCGCAGGAAAGCGGATTGCCTCCAAATGTGTTGACATGCCGGAAGTGGTCGGTTTTCCCTTGCTCGCGGAAGCTGTCATATAAATCCGCACTAACCGCCGTGGCGGAAAGCGGCGCATATGCGCTCGTCATTCCCTTGGCCATCGTCACGATGTCAGGTTGAACGCCGAACTGCTGAAATCCGAATTTTTTGCCGGACCTGCCGAAGCCGGATATGACTTCATCCACAATCAGCAGCACCCCGTGTTTTTCGCAAATTTCCTTCACTCGCTTCAGGTATCCGGGGGGAGGCACAATCATGCCCCCGCCGGTAATGACAGGTTCAAGAATGACGCCTGCCACCGTTTCCGCTCCTTCCCATTGAATAACCTGATCATAGTACTCCGCGCATTCCATTTTGCAGCTGTCCGCAGTTTTCCCGAATGGACATCGGTAGCAATAGGGCGGCGGCACATGCTGAAAGCCTACGCCAAGAGGCTCGTATTTGATTTTCCGCTGCGCCTGTCCGGTTGCGCCCAACGCCCCCATCGAATTACCGTGATAGGCTCTGTGCCGGGATATGAATTTATATCGGGAGGACTGGCCGATCTGGCTGTAATACTGTCTGGCGATCTTGAACGCTACTTCATTGGCGTCTGATCCGGAATTGGAGAAAAAAATGCGATATTCTCCTTCCAGCCATTCATTGATCTTTACAGCCAGTTCAATCGCCGGAATATGACTGTGCGAAAGCGGTACATAGGCCAAACTCTCGATTTGTCTCGCCGCAGCCGCCGCAATTTCCTTCCTGCCATGCCCGGCATTGACGCACCATAAGCCGGACATTGCATCAAAATAGCGGTTTCCGTCTATATCAGTCAGCCAACAGCCTTCTCCGGATACGAATATCATCGGATCATCGTTATGCGGCGACATATGATGCCAAACATACTTTCTGTCATTTTCCAGCAGTCGGCGTTTGGCTGCATCCTGTGTCGCAGTCTTTGTTCCGCTCATAGCC
>CAZESH010000213.1:0-7799 GCA_964514665.1 uncultured Caryophanales bacterium | reverse complement strand
GCCCTCTTCCGTCAGCTGATCGATTCCTTTTTGAAACTGCTTATGCTTCAAAGCGTTTTTGACGGTTACTTTGCTGAACAGCTCGGGAGAGAAGGTCGGCAGCTCCTCGAAAACTTTGGCTTCGCCTTGGCACAGCGTATCGCCGATGCGGAATATCCCCGGATCGAACAATCCGATAATGTCGCCCGGATACGCGTCATCGATGATTTCCCGGTCTTGGGCCAAAAACTGCTGCGGTTGGGAGAGCTTGATATCCTTGCCGATGCGAACATGCTTGACGCTCATGCCGCGTTCAAATTTGCCCGAGACGATGCGCAGGAATGCGATGCGATCGCGATGCGCCGGATTCATGTTGGCCTGAATTTTAAAAATATAACCGGAAAACGCCGTGTCGGTAGGGTTAACTTCGCCTGCGTCGCTTTTACGCGGCGCGGGTTTCGGCGCCAATGAGAGAAAATTGTCCAAAAAGGTCTGCACCCCGAAGTTGTTGATCGCACTGCCGAAAAACACCGGCGTCAGCAAGCCTTCCCCGACTTTGGCCAAATCGAATTCGTCGCCGGCCACATCAAGCAGCTGCAGGTCTTCGTTTAATTTGTCAAACAAGTAGTCTCCGGCAAGCTTGTGAATGAGCGGATCTTCATAGCCGGAAACCTTCGTGACCTCGATTTTATCGTGATCGCCGTCTTGGAACAATTCAACCTGTGTCTTGGTACGATCGTAAACGCCGCAAAGCTGCTTGCCCGAACCGATCGGCCAATTCATCGGATAAGAGCGGATGCCTAGCACCTGCTCGAGCTCCTCCAGAAGCTCGAACGGATCCCTGCCTTCCCGGTCCATCTTGTTGATGAAAGTGAAGATCGGAATGCCTCTCATACGGCAAATTTGAAAAAGCTTCTTCGTCTGTGCTTCTACGCCTTTTGCCGAGTCGATCAGCATCACTGCGCTATCTGCGGCGGTCAACGTGCGGTAAGTGTCCTCGCTGAAATCCTGATGGCCCGGCGTGTCCAGAATGTTGACCCGGTGGCCCTTGTAATCAAACTGCATCACGCTGGAGGTAACGGAAATTCCCCGCTGCTTCTCGATCTCCATCCAGTCCGAGGTAGCAAATTTGCTTGCTTTCCTCGCTTTGACCGTGCCGGCGAGACGGATCGCGCCGCCGAACAGCAGCAGCTTCTCCGTCAATGTCGTTTTTCCCGCATCGGGGTGAGAAATGATCGCAAACGTTCGGCGTTTGTCCACTTCTGTTTGCAGTGTATGTTGAACAGCAGTTTTACTCATAATTAAATCCCTTTCTTGAATGAAGTCTATCCGGCAAATTCATCATCTATTATATGTTTTCCCCAAGCCGATGTATATAGAAGGCAAAAAATCAGGCTCGCGAAGGGCCTGATTTTTTGTAATTTCACACGCGGTCCGACAGTCAGCTTTCTGCTCCCGTTCTTCCCGCTTTCACTCAAATGTTCGGGCTCGATGCCCAAACAACCTCGTCTTCCTTTTGTCCATTCACCGGCCACCAGCGGAATCCGTCTTGGGCCAAAAGCTCCGATGCTTCTGCCGGCCCCCAAGTGCCCGCTGGATAATGCTTGATCGGATCCTTGTTTTCCATCCAGGCTCTGGCGATCGGATCGACAAACTCCCAAGCATGCGCCACTTCGTCCCAACGCGTAAAATAAGTGGAATCGCCGCGAGCGGCATCGTCCAACAAGCGCTCATAAGCTTCCGGCGTATTCAGGCCGATTTCGCAGCTTTGGCAGAAATCCATCGCCACCGGAGTGATCAGCTCAGTCCCAGGTCTTTTCGCATTCATCCGGATATAAACGCCTTCCATCGGGTTGACGCGAAAAACGAGCAGGTTGGGAGCAAGCTCCGTTTTCTTGGAGAGATAAATATTCTGCGGCATGTTCTTGAATTCAACGACGACCTCCGTTGTTTTAACCGGCAGTCTTTTCCCGGTTCGCACATAGAAAGGAACGCCGGCCCAGCGAAAATTATCCACATACACCTTGGCGGCAAAATAGGTTTCCGTTTCCGATTCGGCGCTCACCTTGTCTTCCTCGCGATATCCCGGAATCGGCTTGCCGCGGAAAATCCCGTTCGCATACTGTCCTCTGACGACATTGCGGGCAACCTCCTCGGGTGAAGCATAAGCTCTCAAGGAACGCAGCACCTTCACTTTTTCGTCGCGGATATCTTCCGGATTCAACCGGCTGGGCGGCTCCATCGCCATCATGGCGATCATCTGCAGCATATGATTTTGTCCCATGTCGCGAAGCGCTCCGGATTTCTCGTAGTAGCCGCCCCGCTCCTCGACACCCACCGTTTCACTCAAGGTGATTTGAATATTGGCGATGTATTTGTTGTTCCACAAAGGTTCGAAAAAAGCGTTGGAAAAACGGATGATTTCAATATTCTGCACCATTTCCTTGCCCAGGTAATGATCGATTCTAAAGATCTGCTCTTCCTCGAAAACCTGACGGATTTCGGCATTTAACCGCTTCGCCGACTGCAGGTCGTATCCGAAAGGCTTCTCGATCACAAGCCGGTGCCAGCCCGCACTCTGCAGCAATCCTCCCGCCTTCAGGTTGGAAGCGACCTGGCCGAACAACTCCGGCGCTAGCGCCAGATAAAACAAACGGTTTCCCGATATGGAAAACTTGCTTTCAAGAGCCTCCGTTTTGTTCTTCAATTCGCTGAATCCTTGCAGATTGCCGATATCCAAGGAGAGGTATTCAAAATGTTCGACGAATTTGTTCCACTTCGATTCATCCTCGATTTGATGTCTGGCAAATTCTTCAATCGAATTGCGAATGTCTGCGTGAAACTGCTCCTGGCTTCTTGCTCTTCTGGCCAGTCCGATCACCGCAAACCGCTCATCCAGCTTTTGCTCGCAGTACAGGCTGTATATTGCCGGATACAACTTCCGGCTCGCCAAGTCTCCGGTAGCTCCGAATATAAAGAAAACGGCGCCGCCTTCCACCGATCCGGTTTTGATTTGTAATTCCGTCATCTTCACCATCATTCTTTCTTATGTAAATTTATGAGAATCATAGTCACCATTTTAACATATTTTCTCTCTGCTGCAATGCTATCCAATCCGCGTTTCCTTAATATTCAGTTGAAATCAGCGGCGTTCCCACGGTTAACCGCCATTTTCCGCTTTCCGTCACGCGATGCAGCGACATTTGCATATTGACCCGTTTTCCACCGGAATTCACATGGTTCTTTAGCTTTTGCGAATAAAAAGTGACGCTTACCGTTCCGCTGTCTCGGTAATTCCCGACGACCGCTGCCTTCATTCCGTCGGCGGCCAGCCGATCTATCTCCCTCTGGGGATCGACAAATGCAGGAGCGGCCAGCCCTTGAACCGAAAAACTCCAAATGCCGTCAGACGCCTCTCCCTGCAGCTGGCGGCGGATCTCTTCCTGCCGCTTTTTGATTGCTGTGAATGCCCCGCTTCCCGAATCCTGCAGCGTCAGAACGAGATAAGCCGAATGTTTATCGCTCTCCACCAGATTCAGCGTCAGATTCATGCCATTGTTCCCAGAAGTTGACGTTTCATACAGCAAATGCCCCTGGAGACGATCAATCCTCCCCTCAGGCAACTGGAGATTCCCGCTTAGCCTGCGGCCGAGCGCGATCAGCGCCTGCCTGTCTCCTGCCGCTTCATAGGTCGCGTTATATTTTAAAGTATACGTTGCATCGCCTGCGATCAAAGGACGGGCAAATGCCAGCAAAGCTTTTTCGTCGGATTGCGAAGCATCTTTGCGGTTCGTCATCCATGTTGCCGCAAGCGAAGCCAGCAATACAAGCGCAATAATAAAATAAAGACGGTTTTTCTGCATGGACACCCCTTCTTACCTGCGAATTTTACCGCCGAATGGCTGCTGTTTTTAAATTTGGGCTTGTCTGCATCGGGATATTCATCTATACACGTTTGCCTTTGTTTGAATATGGTGAATGAAGAGAGCCAGATAAAACTGTTCCAGTTCAACAAGTCCCAAATCCTTGCAGGGAGGTGTGATTGGTTTGCAATTGATAGAACCCCTTGATGAGAACACACTGAATGCCCATGTCGGTAAAACTATTATGGCCGTTACGCATGATGAACTTCAGTACATCGGAAGGCTTAGCGGTATTACCAACGGGACCTTATATTTCAACGAAAGCCTTGAGTCTAAAGCAGCCGCGAAAGCCAAAAGGAAAAAGCGGGGGACAAATTCGAAAAAAAGCGGTAGATCCCAAGCGACGGACAGTTCGGCAATGATCTACGCCGCACCGTTCGCAGAAATAAATGCCCCCGCTTTCGCCAACAAGTTCAATCTCCAACTCGACCGTATCGCCTACTTGTTCGAATTATGACAGGCAGCGTTTAGAAAGGGATTGCGAAAGAAAAAGGGTCACCCGCAGATTGATCTGCCGGGTGATTTTCCTGTTGCAGCAAAGACTTGCTGAACAGGTAGCATTTCAGCTTATCCACATACCGCTCCTGGCGGTATCCCAGCTTGCGATAAAACGCTTTTCCCGGCTCATTGTCCCGATCGACATACAAAATGGCGTCTTGACAATTTGCTTTTTTTCCGGCACGCTCGGCCTTTTCCATCAGCCGGGTGCCCCAGCCCTTGCCTTGGGCTGCGGGGTGAACCGCCAGCATGTCGATGAACAGGACATCCTTGGCTATGACATAAGTGATGAACCCCCTGATCGCTCCAGCCCGGTTTACCGCCACGAACGTGTTGCCTTCACTGAACCTTTTTTTTACCAGTTTTTTATTGAATTTCGCATCGGGCTGCGATCTTCGCGTAAGCGGGAGAAGCTCGCTTGAAACGATGCTCAGCAGCGCACGGTCGTCCGTAAGCGCTCTGCGTTTTCTCAGCATCCTTGTCACCCTCCGATCCCGTGGATTGTAACATCATCTTATGACAGAAGGCACAAATTCGCTTGGACATATTCCCCTGAAGACACTCATAAATCTTATTCCCTCAATATGCCTAGATTTTAACAAAGTCCGGGTAGGCTTTTGTGTAGAAACTTGTCAGTTCGGCTGATTTTCAAAAACTATTTTTGCAAATGCCAAAAACCCGCATGCGGCTTGGAGAGATGGCCGCATGCGGGGATGCCGGTGACAAGCAGGAGATTATTCCGCCAAACCGTGCTTATGCGCATAGATCGCCGCCTGTGTGCGGTCTTCGACGCCAAGCTTGGCAAGGAGGTTGGTGACATGAAACTTTACGGTTTTCACGCCGATAAAAAGCGCATCGGCCACTTCCTGATTGGATTTGCCTTCGGCAATCAGTCTCAGCACTTCCATTTCCCGCTCGGTCAGATCTTCGTGCGCTTTGCTTTCCTGGTGCGTTTGCCGAAAACGGTTCATCAGTTTGGCGGCGACCTGCGATTCCAGAATCGATTGTCCTCTGGCGGCTGCGCGGATCGCTTGGGCAATTTCCGCCGCCCGCGACGTTTTCAATAAATAGCTGAACGCTCCCGCCTCAATCACCGGATAAATCTTTTCGTCATCCAAAAAGCTGGTCAGTACAATGACTTTACATTCCGGATGCTGCTTAAGCAGCCTGCTTGTGGTTTCGATCCCGTCCATGCCTTCCATGACCAGATCCATCAACACGACATCCGGCTTGTATTCCATGGCCAAGCGAATACCTTCCGCTCCGCTGCTGGCTTCGCCCACCACCTCCATGCCGTCCTCGGTCGACAGCACGGCCGCCAGCCCAATGCGCACCATCTCATGGTCGTCCACAAGCAAAACCTTAATCGGTGTTTCCGACGTCATCCGTCTTATCCTCCTCATTTATTATGATGGGAATGCGTATATCTATGCGGGTGCCTTTTCCCGGTGCGGTTATGATCGTCATCGCTCCGCCGATTTCATTGACTCTCTCCTGCATGCTGACAATTCCGTAAGAAGCGTGCTTCTTCACATCCAGATCAAAGCCGATGCCGTTGTCGCGAATCGAAAGCCGCACGAGATCCTCTCTTTTTTGCAGGCGAATATCCAAGGTAGAAGCTCTTGAATGGCGCAGCGTATTGGACAGTGCCTCCTGAACGATACGGAACAGGTGATCCTCGATACCCTTGGGCAGAAAAATCCGCTCTTCTATATCCGCGCTGATCTCCAGCGGAATTTTGGCCTTCAGTTCATGGATCAGTTCGAGCAATCCGTCGGATAAGCTTTTCCCTTCCAAATGAACCGGCCGCAAATGCAGCAGCAGCGCACGCATTTCCGATTGGGCGACGGCCGACATTTCCTCGATTAAAGAAATTTGCCGCTTGGCTTTTTCGAAATCCTTTTCCAACGTGCGCCCCACAGCGGTGGCCGTCATCGAAATTGCAAAAAGCTGCTGGCTCACCGCATCATGAAGCTCCCTGGCCAAGCGCTGGCGTTCCTCAACCACCGCCGAAAGCCGCGCTTTCTCCGCCAGCTCGGCGTTGTGCGTGGACAGCCGCTGCAAGGAGGACACCTGCTCCTCCCATTTCTTGCTGATGCGTCCCAATTGTTCGCCGAGCCGGCCCACCTCATCATCACCGAGCGCCGGGACAGGACGGGACATATTGCCTTTTTCCAGCCAAATCATCGCTTCCCGCAGCTGCTCCAGTCGCTGTTGAATGCTCGAGCTATGTATATAGCCGGCAACCGCTCCTACGACAATCAGCAGACCGATCAACAAAAAACCGGTCCCCAATCCTTCCCACCAATTTGTAAGAGGACGGATATAGCCGTAAAAATTCAAAAAGTAAAGAATCGCTCCGCATAAAACCAAACTAAGGAGGATGGCCTCTCCCATGCTGCGCCATATCATGTTCGTCAGCTTCTTTTGCGTCTGCTTCAAGTGCCACCCCCCTTTTTCGGAAAGCCTTGTATTTAAAGGATTTTCACATCTATATTTCCTACGATGTAAGAGATCATTAGTTTCACCTTGTGCTGGGAATTTTCATACTCGGGGGTCTGCCAATAAATCTTGTTGACCAGTCCCGTTTCACGGTCCGAAGCGAGCTTCACCTGACCGAACAATACCGATGCCTCGATCGAAACGGCAAAATCCTCGGGAATGATCAGATCCACGTCTCCGATGATTCCCTGCATGATTACGGTAGTCTCCGGTTGCTCCGTAAGCGCAAGTGAAAAGTCCATGCGAATCTCGCCGATCATGCCCCACATGCTGATGTCCTTGAGAATCCACGGATCGTGATCCCATTTTACACTTTGCAATATATTATGCTTCATTACGTAATCATCGCCGTGCTGAAGTCTGCGCGAACGGACAATAAAGTATCCGAGAGAAATCAGGATCATCGCGATGACAATCGGCAAATGGCCCCCGAGCAGCATCAGAGCACCGATAAAAATAAGCACATAGGACGATTTCCCGTCCTCAAAGGTGCGCCATTTGTAGATGCCCAAGATGATAATCACAAGGGCGGAAAGGGTGAAAAAACCGAGAATTTTGAACAGCAGCACATAAACCCCGGCCAAAATCAAAGCTATGGCGGTATTCCGGTTGCTCTTGTCCATCCCTCTCCACCTCCTCGTGCAGTAATTAAAGCCATTGAGGAAAAGATTTCCCCATGGCTTTAAAATTCTTTCTTATCATATCATAAGGATCGACTTGTTTCTGCAAAAACTAATCGTTCTCGACAGTGGTATTGCCAGTCTCCTGCCGCTGCGCCCCCGCAGTGGCCGTCCCCATCCTTTCCTTGAGCGCCTGCAGCTCGGCGTCGATCTTCTCCTGCCTCACCGGATCGGCCGTTTCCGCCGTCCCCCCCGGTACATACGGCTGACGGGCCAG
>CAZESH010000212.1:0-7807 GCA_964514665.1 uncultured Caryophanales bacterium | reverse complement strand
CGGCAAGACCCTTGCTTTCCCGTTTGCCATTGAAGGATACGGCCTGATCTACAACAAAGCGGTGTTGAATAAAGTGTACGGCGGCGCCTTCGATCCGTCCGCGATCAAGACGAGAGACGACCTGGAGAAATTGTTCCAGAAAATTCAGGATGCCGGTACCGCGCCGCTTGTCATCGGCAGTATGAGCTGGTCCTTGGGCAACCATTATCTGCCGTTGGCATATGCGACCCAGCCCGGCGGGGATGTTCCCAAATTCCTGGATCAATTGAAAGCCGGTCAAGTGGACTTGGCGAACAACGCCCAATTCAACGGCTTGATGGATACGTTTGACATGATGGCAAAGTACAACATGGGTAAAGACGATCCGCTGGCTGTTACGTATGATCAAACGAAAGCGGATGTGGCGACCGGCAAGGCAGCCATGACATTCAACGGGGTATGGATGAATGGTGGATTGGATGATGCCCAAGCGGGCGGCGACTACGGATTTATTCCGGTGCCGATCAGCAATGATCCGTCGGATAATGCCAATTCGTTAGTCGCCGCGGGCGCAACGAAGCAAGTGTATATTGACAAAACAGCCAGCAGCAAAGCCCAGCAGGAGGCAGCGGTAAAATTCCTGGATTGGCTGGTCTACAGCGATGCAGGACAAGACTTGCTGGTGAATCAATTCGGTGTCATTCCGGCGTTCAAAAATATCAAACTGGTTCAGGAGAAACCTCTGCCCAAAGCGCTTCAAACGTACTTGAATGAGGGCAAGACCCTTCAGTTCGGCGGCAACTATGTACAGGCTGATCATTGGACGACATTGGGCGCTTCCATGCAGAAATATTTGGTGCAGAAAGAAGACCGCGCCCAACTGGCCAAGGATATCGAAAATTATTGGAAAGAACAAAAGTAATTGATGGGGCTGTCCCGCTGAGGACAGAATTCCATGCATAATGGAAGCCTCCAACCCCACTTTCATGGTGGATTTGGGGGCTTCGCAGTTCTATTTTTGGGATTGGAGGAGATTCGGATGGTCTCTGAGAAAAGCCCGTTAAAACGGTTGAGAGATCAGTTGTTTTTCACAGGACCGACCATCACGGCGTTCCTGGCCGTGGTAATCGTCCCTTTCTTATACGGGGTATACCTGACATTCTTGAGTTGGGACGGCATTTCGTCGGCCATGCCGTTTAACGGCTTTGGAAACTATGTTGCCGTGCTGCATGACGGGAAGTTCTGGGCATCGGTCTGGCTCACGGCGAAATATGTGTTGGCCAGTGTGATCCTGGTGATCGGATTGGCTTTTGCGTTAGCCTATCTGGTCACGATCGGGTTTAAGGGACAGAACTTTTTTCGCACCGCCTTTTTTACCCCGAACCTGATCGGAGGTCTGGTGCTCGGCTTCTTATGGCAATTTATATTTAACCAGGTGCTGCCCCGGCTTGGAGACAATTTGGGGATTTTCAAGACTTCCTGGCTCAGTGATGACAATACGGCGTTCTGGGCGCTCGTCGTGGTGACCGTCTGGCATATTGCCGGGTATATGATGATCATTTTTATCGCCGGTTTCATGAGTTTGCCCAGAGATATTCTGGAAGCGTCGACGATTGACGGCGCGGGAGGATGGGTGCGGTTGACGCGCATGATCCTGCCATTGATGGTGCCTTCATTTATCGTGACGACTTTTCTGACGTTGCAGAAAACCTTCATGGTTTATGATGTGAACTTATCGTTGACCGGGGGCGGTCCGTACGGAAGTACGGTTTTGGCATCCATGTTCGTCTTTGATAAAGCGTTCAAAAGCTACCAATACGCGGTGGGCCAAGCGGAAGCGTTCGTGCTTTTTTTGCTGGTCGCCATCGTCACGCTCCTGCAGGTTTATTTCAGCAAGAAATTGGAGGTTGAAGCTTGATGAGAACGAGACGCCTCCTGACCGTTTCGATTAGTTACATTGTTCTGATCGCCGCTTTGTGTTTTTTCTTTTTTCCTTTCGCGCTGCTGTTGTCCAATTCGTTTAAAACCAATTCGCAGATCCTTACGAGTCCGTTGTCATTGCCGACTTCTCTTCATTTCGAAAATTTCAAGGCGGCCGTAACGCAAATGGGTTATATCGGCAGCTTTATGAATAGCTTCTTTATCACGCTTTGCGGAACCGGGCTTATTTTGCTGTTTTCATCCATGGCCGCTCATTACTTTGTCCGCAACAAGACGAGATTCAACAATACGTTCTTTTTCATGATGGTCGCTTCCATGATTATTCCGTTTCAGTCCATCATGATTCCGCTGGTATACATTTATGGGCAAAAGCTGCATTGGATCAGTACGGCGCCGCGGCTTACGCTGATTTTTATGTGCCTCGGATTCGGAAGCTCGCTTGCCGTATTTATTTATCACGGGTTCATCAAGAGCATTCCGTATGAATTGGAGGAAGCGTCGCTTATTGACGGCTGCAACCGGAGGCAGACGTTTTTCAAGGTTGTATCCCCTGTATTGATGCCGACGACGATGACTATCATGATTCTGGATGTATTGTGGATCTGGAACGATTTCCTGCTTCCGTTGCTGATTTTGCAAAATGCGGGGCAAGACAAGTTCACGTTGCCTCTGGCAGTCCAAACATTCAACGATTTTTATACCACCGATTACGCGAACTTTCTTCCGGCGGTGCTGTTGGTCATTCTGCCGGTTATCATCGTTTATCTTTTCGCGCAACGTTTTATCATTCAAGGTGTGATGCAAGGTTCGATCAAGTAGTGATTACATGGAGAGGAACAGGGGTTTTCGCAACCCTAAGGTATTCGGCACGAGTCGGAAGCGCATTTTATGATAAAATGATTGATAACGGTCTCGTACGATCTGCTGCGCTACCATGATGTTGCTACCATTCATACGCTCGGTGGCTTCAGCAGGGATTAAAGGATAATTTTTTTCATCATTTACGAGGATAGAGAAGGTGAGCGCCATGAAAGTTTCAATCCGGGAAGTGGCCAAACTGGCCGGATGCTCCACGGCAACGGTATCGAATGTGATTAATAACAGAAGCAAGTTTGTTTCCGAGAGCGTTAGGAAGAAAGTTCTGGAAGCTATGAAAACGTTGAACTACAAGCCTAACAACTTCGCCCAAACGTTGCGGAAGGGCAAATCGAATATCGTCGGTATGCTTGTCCCCGATCTGTCCAACTATTTCTTTACCGAGATGGCCCATGCGATTCAAAGCGCATTAAACGAATACGATTATCGGTTGATCGTCATGAATTCGGAGTACGACCTAGAGAAGGAGAAGCAATATATTCGACAGTCCGTCGATCAATATTTAAGCGGACTTGTTATCGCTTCGCTGGCCGAGAAATATTCTTTCATTGAAGATTGTTTTTCGGACGATTTTCCCGTTGTATTCATTGACCGGAACCCGCTCGGCTGCAAAAAAGACTGCATCGCGATCAATAACTTTCAGGCCGCTTACGAAGCGACACAAACGCTAATTCGCAAAGGCCACCAAAAAATCGGAATTATTAACGGTACTTTGAACATCAGCACCAGCAAAGAGAGATTGGCGGGGTACATGGCCGCTTTGGAGGAAGCGGGAATTGCCCCGGATGAGCAGTTGATCAAGCACAGGTCGAAAGAAAGACGCGCGGAAGAAGGGCACCGACTGATCGAAGAGTTGATCGAGGCGGGCATTACCGCGGTCTTTATTGTTAATAATCAAATGACTATCCGGGTGATGCAATATTTGATCGATCGTCAGATTGAAATACCCGATCGAATTGCGGTAATCGGTTTTGACGACTACGAATGGGCTTCCATTACGAAACCGAGCCTTTCGGTTATCAAACAGCCTACTTACGAGATGGGCGTAAAAGCGGCCGAGATTGTGATGAAGCGAATCCAGTCGCCGTCGGCGGATATTCAGGAAAATTATGTGCTTCCATCCAAACTGATACAACGCGCTTCGATCTAGGGGGGGCTGCATAGATGGAGTCTTTTGTTTTATCCATTACCCAGTATCTGTCGAATCATGCGGAGAACTGGATTCAAATCTTGTTCAGCGCTGCGATCGGTTTTCTGATCGGTTGGGATCGGGAAGCCAAGAGCAAGCCTGCTGGAATCAAAACCTATATGTATGTTTGTACGGCTTGCTGCTTGATTACGATAATCTCCATAAACAGTGTCGGAAAATTCAGCCATGCAGGAGAGAAAGTCATGATGGACCCTATGCGTTTAGCGGCGCAAATTGTTTCCGGTCTCGGTTTTTTGGGGGCGGGGGTCATCTTGAAAAACGGTTTGCAAGTGAAAGGCTTGACGTCGGCGGCCATGATTCTTTATGTCGGCGGAATCGGAATTGGTATCGGCGCAGGCTTTTATGAATTGGTCATATTCACGTATGTGGTGGCCGCTATCCTGGCGAAGGTAGGCAACAAGCTGGAGAGCAAAAAGATGTCGAAATTCAGAAAACCGGAAAGCGAAATTGAAATCCGGCTGAATTGAATCCGTTGGATGGGAAGGCCAGTTATCGGGAGGATGGAAACCAAATGAAATATGATAATAGAATCGCCGCTGACAGCGAATCCGAAGAAGATATGTATGAACAAGCACAAGAGTGGGTCATGGAAGCCGGCCGTATGATCAAAACGATCACGGAAACGGACCAGATTGCGATACAGTTGAAGACGGGCCATACGGATCTGGTCACCGAAGTGGATCGGAAAGTGGAAACGTGGTTTGTGCATAACATCAGCGAGAATTATCCGGAGCACTCCATTGTGGGCGAAGAAAATATCAATAACCGAATTTCTTCGAGCAAGTACGTGTGGATTATCGATCCTATCGACGGGACGACCAATATGATCAACCGCAATGAAGATTTTGCGATCTCCATCGCATTGTGTAAAGCGGATGAGCCTGTATTCGGCATTGTATACAATGTAATGGGGGACCATTTATTCAGCGCGGTCAAAGGGAAAGGCGCTTATATCAACCAACGCAGGCTCGTCAAGATGCCGGATCGGCTCAAGCTGGAGAACGAGCTGATCTCCTTGACATTGCCATGGCATGAAGTTGGTGTATCCGGGGAATGGTCGCCCTTTTGGGCGATGGCCTCGAAGGCGAGAGGTATCCGGGTTTACGGAGCGACTACAATAGAACTGTGCGATATCGCGTTGAGAAGGCTCGGCGCCTATGTTCAGTACCATGTAAAGGCTTGGGATTATGCGGCTGCGCGTGTCATTTTGGAGGAGCTTGGCTGCATATTCACCGACCTGCAGGGCCGGGATATCAATTGGGATTACAACGGGGGCGTCGTGGCCGCGCCGTCTGATATACACAAAGAAATCATGAAATTGTTGGGATAGCCTTTAGTGGGATGTAGGTGAAAAAAGGGCCTGCCAAGGAGACATGACATGCATGAAATAGAATACTATCGGGATGAGCTGGAGCTCATCTTTGCGGAAGCATCGAAGGAAATTGCAAGACTTCCTGCAGGGCTGAGCGAGAAGGGGCAGCAGTTATTGGCGCTCAGCCATCCGCTGCGCAACGGGGGAGGAGCGAATAGGATCAGTTACCTTCTTCCTTACTGGTTGCGGGAGCAGACACATAGCCCGATCGAAGTTTGCCGCGATATAGCGGTCGGCAATATCTACGCGATGCTCCATTATTTTCTATTGGACGATGCGATGGACGGAAATGGAGAGAACCCGGATGCAATCCGTGAATCATTGGCGCTCGGTCAGTTGCTTGACGAGATGTTCAAGCAGCGTTACCGACGTCTTTTTCCGCACGATTCCATCTTATGGAGCTATTATCGCAAATATTTGGGGGAGTGGGCGTCCGCAGGCTGAAATTGCGCATACGCAATTATCGCTTCATAGAAAACAGAATCTCTTGAGAGATTTGCCGATAAGCCGTAATCCATTGCACCAAGCATTGGCGGATATTGTCATGACCGCATCGTCCATTCTGTTTATTGTCGATGAGGAATTAGCTGTGCTTTTGTTTGCCAAATATGTACGAATGTCTTTGAAGCAGGGTAATTCAGAAGCTTTTTTGATTGCGCTTGGTTCTTATGCCATTACGTTGTGCTTCGGATTAAAAAGTTATAAAACAGCGTTAAGGTTAGTCGAAGTAGTAATTCGTTATTCTAAAAAAATGAATAGTGTCAAACTAAACGGCAAGCTTCAATTCATGGTGGCGTTGATATTGCAATATCTGCGACCTCAAGAATCGGGATGCTTCTTTCAGAAGGCGGGACAGCTGAGCTTGGAAGCCGGGGATATGGTATACGCAGGATACGCCATATCTTCCCTGTTGATTACGGAGAGCCGAGATCTGCGGCAGTTGAATCATCTTTGCAAGAAATATGCGGATAATGCAACGCAGTCTCTGGACAGTATGTCTTTAAGGGTGCTATACCTGACGATGCAATATGTACACCTCTTGGAAAACAAGCCGGATACGAAGAGTTTGACGTTCAATAGCGAGCGTTTCAGTGAGGATCAACTGCTGCGTGAAGAGATGTCGAACAATACACACAAAGCACATTTGTATTATTACTACACGTGCAAGCTGGAAGCTTGTTATGTATATTCCCGTTATTCGGAGGCTGTTTCATTGGCTGAAGCATCCATGGAATTGGAGCCGACAATTGTACTGTCATTCAATCAAAAACACTGCTTGTATCATGCATTGTCAATCATGGCCGTATATCCCGATGCATCGGATACGTTAAGACGCGGCTATCGCAAAGTTCTGGCTAAATTACGGAATCGGATGAAAAGATGGACAAAGGTCGTTCCGGAAAGTACATTGTCTAAGTATGTGCTGATGAAAGCCGAATTGGCGCGTTTGGAACACGATCACCCCAAGGCGGCAAAGCTTTATGAACAAGCCATCGAACAGACCCAAGAAGCGGGCTATCCTCAAGATGAGGCGATTGCGAATGAATTGGCGGCTAACTATTACCTTTCGTTAAACAAGCATAAAAAAGCGGAAGCTTACCTGCAGAATGCCTGCAAGGCATACTTCAATTGGGGCGCGGAAGGGAAGGCTAAAAGCCTGCAGGAACGTCATCCTGTTCTCATGGAGCTTTCATTTGCCGAGAAGGATTCTCCCGAGGGTTTCCAAGAAGTTGCTGAGCATGAAAGGGTCGCAATCGACAGAGGGCTGAAAGAATTAGATATGGATACGCTCCGGCAGGCTTCAATCCTTGTATCCAAGAATCACGCAGAGACGGAATCGCTGGAGAGGTTCCTGGATCTGGCCATCCGCAATGCCGGCGCTGAAAGAGGCTATGTCATGTTGGGGAAGGCCGGAGAATTGGTTGTAGAGGCGGAGAAAGATATCAATCGGATGCAAGCGAAATCTTTGGACAATGGAGACGAATATTCGACTTCGATTGTGCAATTTGTGATGCGTACGCGTGAATCCGTCGTATTGGGCGAAGCTCGCCACAGTATATTCGCTGCAGATCCGTATATCCGGCAATATCAACCCCGGTCGATTTTGTGCTTGCCCATTCGTTATCCGGATCATCGAGTCGGCGTCTTGTATCTGGAAAACAACTTGATCTCCGATGCTTTTACTGCAGAACGTCTGGAAATATTGGAAATGATATTCTCGAGAATGGCTTACCTAAAGCTTTGGCAATCCGAAGCCCCTTCAGACGATGCTGCACAAATGGAAAAAGTGAAAACAGCACCGTCTTTGGTCGAGTCGCTTTCGAACCGTGAAATGGACGTTCTTCGTCTAATGGCGGAGGGTTTGTCGAATAAGGAAAGTAAGCGTCTAATAAGTTCGTGTATGGAAACTTTCCTGAGTCTTTGAGACA